>CAZAGU010000187.1:0-6941 GCA_964484805.1 uncultured bacterium | reverse complement strand
CCTCCTCACACAATGTGCAATTTAGTGCATAATATTATAATTATGGCGAAAATGGCATAAACATATTGACATTGTAATTTAATGCACATATCTTATGATAGATGTTAAGCCCTTGGAAAGGTCAATGAGAAACGATTTATTCAAAACACTAATTCGCCATCGCGGCGAACTAGCAACCCGCACCACCTTCATGCTCTGCGATCAGGCAAATGATGCCGTTCGCTGGATGCTGACCGAAGCTGGCGTGAATCTGCGCGATGTCCTCGACGGCATGGTCAGAGAATTTCAGTCTGAGCGCCAGCAGTCAAGCTGCATTCAGGAAATAATCAACGTGCTAACCAGCGAACAGATGGAATGTCCAGAGCTGATTGCCCGCAAGACGATTACACTCAGCAAAAGCTCCCTCGAAATGCTGAATGTCCTCTCGCGCCAACACAAGATTAATCGGGATATGCTGGTTAACCGCATCATTTTGCACTCAAGAAAATGCCTCGAGGACGTAATTGTCTCTGAAAGAGAACATCAAAAGCAAATTGCTTGTTTTTTTGATGAATGGGCGCAGATAGGGCTTGATAAAGCAGAAGACTTTAGCTTATTATTGGAATCTGAACCTTCATTGCGAGATAGTCTGCTTAACGATCTGAAAAAGTTCAAAGAAATTATTGACGAGGCTAAACGCTCGATTGAACATTCGACGCGCGAAACGACATCTATTAGAACGGCTTCCGAGGCAACGAGTACTACGCCTGACAATTCACATTCAAATACACACGGGAACGCACAATGAGAAACCCCGTCAGTGTCCTGCTTTTTATCGGCGCGTTGTTACTGTTGCTGATATTTGGCAGGATGGTCACCAAACCAGAACCCACTTATGATCTGGAACTACTGAAGGAAAGATACCCTTCACAGCATGTCGCCTCGGTGGATCACAGCAAACTGCCTGCGTTGCAGGGTAAGTTTGACAAACCATCAGATGTCACGCGCGCCTGCGTTTCCTGCCATACTGAGCGCCATAAAGAACTGCTCGAATCCACACACTGGAAATGGGAGCGGGAAGCTTATATTCCGGGACGCGGCGTAACTTATGCCGGCAAGAAGAACCTCATCAACAACTTCTGTATTGGAATCGGTAGCAATGAGCAGAGTTGCAACCGTTGCCACGCTGGCTATGGTTGGGAAGACAACAGCTTTGACTTTTCCAAGTGGGAGAACATCGACTGTTTAGTCTGCCATGACAACTCAGCAGTTTATGTTAAGGGTATCGGCATGGCTGGTTATCCCGAGCCAGATGTTGACCTGAGTATAGCAGCTCAGGGTGTGGGATTGCCAACAACCTGGAACTGTGGTAGTTGCCATTTCTTCAGCGGTGGTGGCAACAATGTCAAACACGGCGACCTCGAAGTCGCTCTGGTGCAAACCACCCGTGATGTCGATGTTCACATGGGGCAGGATGCAGGACAAATGCAATGTGTTGATTGCCACGAAGCAGAAAACCATAAGATGCTCGGTAAGATGTATTCTGTGTCATCGAGCAATGAAGGCCGCATGAACTGCGAAAAATGCCATGGACCAGTGCCGCATGAAACCAGTATCCTCAACGAACACAGCGTAAAGGTCGCTTGCCAGACCTGCCACATTCCTGAATTTGCCAAGGTCAACGCCACCAAAATGCACTGGGATTGGTCAACAGCGGGCAAGCTTGATGAAAATGGCGAACCGATGGAAATCGTCGATGAAAACGGCAATGATACCTATCTGTCGATCAAAGGCTCATTCGTTTGGAAAAAACACGTTCAGCCGGAATATCAGTGGTTCAATGGCACGGCGGATCATTATTTTCTCGGCGATAAAGTTGATACCACTCAAGTCATTCCGATAAACACACTGTTTGGCGAGTATTCTGATCCAGCGTCAAAAATAATACCGGTGAAAGTTCATCGCGCTCGTCAGATTTATGATTGTAGCAATAACACCATCATCCAGCCCAGACTCTATGCCGTTAGTAAGGGTGAAGGGGCTTATTGGAAGGATTTCGACTGGGACATTGCGGCTCGACTAGGCATGGAAGCCATCGGTGAACCCTACAGCGGGAACTTCTGCTGGGTTGACACTAAAATGAACTGGCCAGTCAACCACATGGTTTCGCCAGCGGATAAAGCTCTATCATGCGAAGACTGCCACACTCGTGAAGATGGCAGGCTTGCGGCGTTGACAGATTTCTACATGCCCGGCCGCGACCGAAACAAGACGATTGACGTATTAGGCTTGATAATAATCCTCGCTTCGCTGGCTGGCGTGTTGACACATGCTTTAATCAGAATTGCGGCATCTTCCAGAAGGGGAGGTGGAAAATGATGAAGAAGGTAATAATTTACAAAGGATTCGAGCGCTTCTGGCATTGGGCTCAGGCAGCATTGATCCTCTTTCTGATGTTGACGGGCTTTGAAATCCACAGTAGCTATTCCTTCTTTGGCTTTGAAAACGCTGTCATTTTTCACAACATCGCCGCCGTGGTGCTGGTCGCGCTGGTGATTGTTGCAATATTCTGGCATTTCGCCACCGGTGAATGGAAGCAGTATCTGCCGACATTCAAGAACTTCCGGGCGCAGGTCAATTTCTATCTGTTCGGGATTTTCCGCAATGCCCCGCACCCTCATAAGAAACGGTTGCTCAGCAAACTGAACCCGCTCCAAAGGCTGGTGTATCTTGGGCTTAAGATTCTTGTGATTCCAGTGATGGTGATTTCCGGCTTGCTATATATGTACTACCGCTATCCCTTCAGGGGGGGGTTGAAAACTATCGGTCTTGATGGACTCGAAGTTGTCGCTGTACTTCACACTGTCGGCGCGATTATGCTTGTAGCATTTCTGGTGGTGCATTTGTATCTGATCACAACCGGACACACACCAACTTCCAACCTGAACGCAATGATAACCGGTTATGAAGAAATCGAAGACGATGGAGATGAAATATGAACGTGACATCCGAAACAAAATACATGAACCCCTACCTCGCGGGGGTGTTTCTGGGGCTGGTCTTACTGGTAGCGATCTACGTCACTGGCAGAGGCTTGGGCGCATCCGGCGCTGTCAAGAGCGGAGTCATCGCCTGCGTCGATGCCATCGCTCCCACCCATGCGGCGAACACTGCCTTCTACAGCGAGTACGAAGAGAGTCACTCAGGTAGCGTCTGGAAAACGTGGCTGGTTTTTGAAGTGATTGGCGTGCTGGTAGGCGGATTTATATCCGGGTTGATTAGCGGCAGATTGAAGTTCAAGATCGAGCGAGGCCCCAACATCACCAATAAAACGCGAATAATATTTGCAATCATAGGTGGCGCGTTGTTTGGCATTGGCGCTCAGTTTGGCAGAGGTTGTACTAGTGGCGCCGCATTGAGCGGAATGGCAGTAATGTCTGCTGGCGGCATACTCACCATGTTCGCGATTTTCGGGATGGGCTATGCCTTGGCGTGGTTCTTCTGCAAGTTGTGGCTATAATGGAAAGGATGTGACATTATGGGACCATTAGTACCAGGACTTATTAACGGCGAGCTGAACTTGGTCGTCGCTTTACTGGTCGGGCTCGGCTTCGGCTTCGTGCTCGAACAGGCGGGATTCTCATCATCTCGCAAACTTGCCGGGCTATTTTTCGGCTATGACTTCGTCGTCTTGCGTGTGTTTTTCACGGCAGGCATCACCGCGATGATCGGCGTTGTTGTGCTCAGTCATTTTGGCTGGCTGGACATCACCCGAATTTACATCAACCCCACCTTCCTTTATCCTGCCATTGTCGGCGGTCTGATAATGGGCGCGGGGTTCATCACCGGCGGCTTCTGCCCCGGAACGAGCGTGTGTGCCGCGGCAACAGGCAAAATTGACGCCATGGCATTTATCTTTGGCACATTTATCGGCGTGTTCGGATTTGCTGAATTTTATCCACTGTTCCGGGAATTTTTCGTCAGCAGCAATTTTGGCGCTCCTCTGCTGAGTGATGTTCTTGGAGTATCGCGGGGGGTGTTTGCTTTCCTGATGACCGCCATGGCACTCGTCGCTTTCGTGGCAACGAACATCATTGAAAAGCGAGTCAACGGAGTAAAAACCACTCCCATCAGCCTTGGCACGACGCGCAGTGTGATTATCGTCGGCGCTGTCGCGATCATCGGCTTTGTGATGATCTTCATGCCGGACATCAAGACGGCATCCTTTGCCAAAGCATCAAAGCTGTCCAGCGATGTTGTGTTGAAGCAGGCTGAGGCCATTGATCCTGATGATTTAGTGGTGAAATTGCTCAACCGCGACAGACTGATTCAGGTGATTGACGTTCGCACGGCGGACGAATTCAAAGCCAGTCATATTCCTTCGGCTCGGAACATCCCGTATGATGAACTTGCCAATCCCGAATGGCGAACCGTGCTCCAGAAAGCGGATGTGCTGAATGTGTTTTACGGCACGGATGAAGTGCAGGCGGGGCGTGCCAGCTTGATGTCCAAATATCTTGACGATAATTCAGTGAATAAAATCCTGCCTGAAGGATTTGCTCAGTTCAAATCACAGTACATAGATTTTGATGCAACGAGCACAAAGGACGAAAGCATTTTGCGATTCAGAACCAAAGCTAAAACGGAATTGCAAGTCTTGCTTGAGGATGAAACCAAGGCTCCACCGCCGCCGCCCAAAGCGCCGAAGATTGTTGGTGGATGCTAGTGTTTTTCTATCGGTTGCTGAATTTGCCTGATAATAAAAGAGCGGTGGGAATTTATTTTCCCACCGCTTTTTACTTGTGGCTATGACAGCCTTTCAGGTTGTTTGACGCGCACGAGCGAATTGTCAACATCCACATCTTTCCCCTTGACTCCCCAGCCGGTATGTCTTTATATTATGGTTTGAATGCAAGCTTGCGAGAAAGCACTTGACAAACCCTTGATGTTTTTTTACATTGCGAATCAGTTGATCGTTTTCAAGCCGACAGCCGTTTCGTTTTTTTTATCCTGATTACCAAGTTCGATAGCCAAGACATTTTTAGATAGATTTTCAGTGGATGGCAATATGCACCCAGCGATTCCCCATTCGACAACCCTTAAAACCTGCCCGGGACAACCTCCGGGAGAGCTCTGCCCTTAACGACAAGCACCAAAAAGAACGCACAACAGATTAAACCGATTTAACATATTTTTTGCATTTCGATTGTTCCTAATCCGTTTAATCGGCTTAATCTGTTGTGAATTAAAGACTAGGGATTAATGCGATGGATACCTGCCTTCGCAGGTATGACGTGCGGGAGGCGTTTTAACACTTGTCGAGCAATTATTAGACAAAATCGAAGTCTGGAATCCAGGGCTTTGAGAGTCTTAAGAGAAATTCAAAACTTATTTTCAGCTTTGTTTAGCTCCACTTCCAGATTTTAGGTCACGCACTATAGCCAAGGCGGCGATAGGAAAATATGCCGCAAATATATCTCAAAATCTTCCCATCCTCAGAACTTGACAAAGGTCGGGGGGGTGTTACATTGCGGAGAGAATTCAGGCTCCTTTTGGAAATGGAGGGTAAGATGCGTCGATTTATTTTTGCCATGATCCTGGGTTGTTTTTCAGCCCTCGTCCTTTTTGCCGAACCCGCCGTCGAGTGGATTAGATCGTACGGCGGCGATGGTCATGATGAGTTCCAAGATGTTTACGCGGTTGCCAATGGAGACTTCATCATGTGCGGCAAATCAATCAACACGCCGTGGCTGGTCCGGATCGACAGCGACGGCGAACAATTATGGTCGAATGTTTATCCGGACAATATAGGCGCTTGCTGCCTCAACAGTGTGATTGAAACCGACGACGACAACTTCGTTGCCGGCGGGTACGCCAATGGACTGGTCAACGCCATTCAAGTGGATGGAGAAGGCAAGCTGGTCTGGAATTTAACATACGCTCAAGGTTTATGCAAGGCAGTAATTGAACTTAAAAGCGGCGAGTTTTTGCTTTGCGGTCAGGCTGCTGAAGGCGAGGAATGGTGGGGTTATGCCCTTATGATCCTGGATAACGGAGACGTTATCTGGGAGCATACCTATGACCCCGGCATCAACGGCAGATTTGAAGGCATGCGGGAAACTGAAGGCGGCGTTATATTGGCAGGGAGACACTATCCGGAAAGAATCGGTGATGGGCATGGCTGGCTGGTGAAGATCAATTTCAATGGGGATGTACTCTGGCAGCAAAGCCATCAGGAAGGCACCTGGCTGGACTTCCGGACCATCACTTCGGTGCCGGGCGGCGGATTTGCCATGACCGGCGAATATCACGACAGGCGGAGGATTGGCGTTTATATGGGATTTTACGTTTTAAAGGTCGATAACCAGGGCGAGCGCGAATGGTTTGAGACCTGGGAAAACAATGACAGCGGTAATATGTGCCTTTCTATAATCTCCGTGAACGACCAAGGCTTCGCGGCCGTCGGAATTAATAACACCCAGCAAGTTGGCTGGCGACCGAAAATATACCGTCTGAATCCACAGGGGGCGATTCAATGGGTCGCCATGTATGAGTTGGATGGAATGGCGCAGCCTTTTCGCAGTGGATTTAACTCGGTGGTGTTAGATCGGGAAAATGCTCTTTTTGGCGCGGGATACGTGCTGTGGGATGACAGCACCAATTATAACGGGTTGGTTATGAAATTGGAACCGGAAATCCTCGGCCCGATGATTATTCACTGGATTCCTCAGGACACCTTGCTGAACGTGCTGCCTCAAGAATCTGATCAATTCATCGTCAGAGCGCGAAATCAGTTGGGCAATGAAATGGCATACCTTTGGATAATGGGCGAGGATACCCTCTCGGACGATACGACGACGACCGTTCAATTTCAAGAAATGGGAGATTTCGCAGTTCAATGCCAGGTATCCGATGAAGATTTCACCTCCTCCATCACCTGGCACATCACCGTCTCCGACTTC
>CAZAGU010000186.1:0-6943 GCA_964484805.1 uncultured bacterium | reverse complement strand
AATTTACCATTTCCTAATGATACGTTGCAAATTTGAAATACTGGAGCAATTGTGCCTTCAAAGATAATTTTACTTTTTCCCGGTCAGGCATCTCAGTATGTCGGCATGGGCAAAGAACTTTACGAATCCAGCGCTGCCGCTCGCCATGTCCTCGAAGAAACTGCCGAGATTGATGGCTTGGATCATATTCCTGACCTGTGTTTCAATGGACCAGCCGATGAGTTGACGCGCACTGACAACGTCCAGCCGGCAATCACCGCTGTTTCCATCATGATGCTGGAAGCAATTCGCGAAAAGATTGATATTGCGCCGATTGCCTGCGCTGGGCACAGCCTTGGAGAATACGCCGCACACTACGCCGCCGGCAACCTGGATTTCCAAACCGCGATGAAGCTGGTTCAGTGTCGTGGCGATTGGATGAACGAAGCGGCTCAGCCGCCGAATCCTGCCGGATCAATGGTGGCAGTGATGGGACTCGGGCTTGATAAGCTGGAAGTCATAGTGAATGAAATCGGAACCGACGAAATAATTATCGCCAACCTGAACAGCCCGGGGCAGATTATTCTCTCAGGGACAACGCAGGCAGTCGAACGCTCGATTGAAATGGCGAAGAGCGCCGGAGCCAAGCGGGCTGTGATGCTGAATGTTTCCGGCGCATGGCACTCACCGCTGATGAAGCCAGCCGCTGAAAAAATGCGCGGCTTGCTAAAAGAGGAAATTACTGCCGGGAAGATTAATTTCCAAGCGTCGCCGATTGTCATCGCCAATGCGACTGCTGAAGTAGTTAGTGGTGTTGACGAAATGCGCGACACACTCACACGGCAGATCACATCGTCGGTGCGCTGGGACGAATCGGTGAAAAATCTGCTTCAATTTGCGTCGTCAGATGAAAACAATGGCGACAACGCACCGCCGTTGTTTGTCGAAGTTGGCCCCGGCAAAGTGCTGAAGGGAATCTTGCGCAATATCAACCGCAGCCTTAATGTTCAGAATGTGGAAGACAGCGCCGGTGTCGCAAGCCTGATTGAAGCGATAGGGTAGAGGTTACTGACTTAGCTCTTGTTTCCCCTTATCCGTGAGCACAACGCAATCCTTGGTGCGAGGATGCACGGCGATCAATTCCAGATTGAGCAGGTCTCGGGAAATTCTTTCTTTGATGTTCACGGGGAGACTGAGATTATTGAGCACGATTCCGATGGGCCAAGCTGAATCAGCATCTTCAGTGGATAGTTCATTCAGTTTGGACAGAAAATTAATGTGATCTTCAGTCAGTTTCAATTGATCCTCAGAAAATGATAAGTGGCGGCGGTGAATGTAATTTTCACCGCCGCTTGATTGTTTTGCTGTGTTTAGCCAGAAAATTCTTTTGACCTGGCTACTGAAGCAGGGTCAATTTCCTGGTGAAAACTCCTTCGGGTGTGCTGTATCGCAGAATGTAAACACCATTGGTCAAGCCATCGGCATTGTAGCTGATGCTATGGATACCCACGGACATCCAGCCGCTTTGGATCAAACGAACCTGTCTGCCCATAGTGTCAAACAATGCCAGATTGATGTCAGCGGCGATGGGAAGATCAAAATGGATTTTTACTTCGTTGTTGAATGGGTTAGGGTAGGGGTCATGCAAGGCAAATGATGTGGGAATGGTGTTTCCGTTTTCATCAACCAGGTTATACACCGCCCTGAAGGAAAATGGCTGTGAGCAACAGAGCGAATCTGTTCCATCATAAGCCCAGACCTGCCAGTCAACTTCAACCGGCACACCATCGCTCATTTGGATGACATCCGAGCTGATGGAAAAACTGGGAGTGTCAATGTCGTAGAACCAGCGGGATTGATGGGAGAAAAACAGCCCCAGGGCGTAGTAAATCGTAGAATCCTCCACGACATCAACCGAAGTTTCCCAACTGAGCTTCAAGGTATCGCTGAATTCAACAGTGGAGTCATTCTCCGGTGTGAGCAAAGTGAACTCCGATGGCAGATCATTGACAGGATGTATGGTGACGTTAATCTCATTAAACGCCGAGTCCGCTCCATCGGTGGCGAATATTGAAAAGCAATTCTGACCATTCCAGTTGCGGAGTGGTGCGCAGGCGAGGTTGCCATTCTCGGTAATCCATGCTTCAATACCCGGGCAAGGGATAATGCCATAAGAGAGGGAGTCGCGATCTTCCGGGTCTGGGTCGGTGAAAACATCATGAATGACACCCAGTACGATTGGGTTGGAATCCTCATCGGCTTCCAAAGATTCGATAGGTCGGAGCACTTCTGGTGGGCGGTTGAGATTATTTACAACAATTTCGACATCCCTGGCGATATGCCAGACTTCATCGTGGAGAGTGAATCTGGCGGTATAAGCGCCAGCATCATTATAGCCGGGATTCCATTCAAAGACACCGGTGCCATCTCTGCGATCTGTGAAAAACACACCCCAGGGGAGATCATCAGACTCGTAGGTAATAGTCAGGGCATCTTGATCTATATCTATTCCTCGTACAGCCAGGGTAAGGGTGTCTGTTTCGGTGCAAACAACTCTTTGCGGCATTTCATGCCATTGAGGAGCGTGTCCGGCATCGTTGTCGTATCGCACTGGAATTTCCAAGTGAGGATTATCTCGGTCGTTGGAAAAGATATGCAGGGTTGTCTGGAATGCTCCGGGCTGGAGGTTGTCTTCGATACGCACAAACATGTCAACATCGCCATCAGGAACGACCACGCCTCGTCCTTC
The DNA here is from genome assembly GCA_964484805.1 of uncultured bacterium. GTDB lineage: Bacteria > Electryoneota > AABM5-125-24 > Hatepunaeales > Hatepunaeaceae > CAZAGU01. The sequence continues at coordinate 4,215 of CAZAGU010000186.1, read as the reverse complement.
ATCAAAGCTGATCCAATCACCAGCCAGTTCACTGCGATACCAGAGGTCAGTGTCGCCATCGTTTGCGATGTTTATGACGTATTCACCGGCTTCTTCAACCTCAATGGCATTTGGATCAACGATGATCTCAGGGTTTCCTCCCATGGGGACGAATGGCATGGCGCCGATATCGGTGATGGATCCGTCAACATCCCTCTCAAATTCAGGATCGCCAGCATCTATGCAGGGGGAGTCGGGGAGTAGGTTGAAGTCGTTGTTTTCTGGATCAACGAAGCCGGGGTCGTTCTCGAAAATACCTTCTCCTTGATCAATGTCTTCGTTATCCACATCCTGAACTAATGAATATGAGACAGTTGCTCTGCTGCCCTCGACCCAGAATTCCACCTGATTTTCCCAGAAAATGCAATTGGTGAAGGTCATATTCACCCCGCCATATAGTAGCACAGCACAAGCGCCGGCATTATAGGCGATGGTATTGTTGTAGAATTCAGTGATGTTCATTCCGCGGCCTGCGTAAATAGCGCCGCCTTGATTAAAAGCGATTATGTTGTATCGAATAATTGGGTTACAGGCATCACCGATATAGATGCCGGAACCCCAATTAAGTTGCGAAGAATTGTGGGTGATGATGTTGTGTTCGATGATGGGGTTACTATTCCAGATAATCATTCCGCCAGGGCCCCAGTCAGTTGTTCCATTTGTTATAATGTTATTACTGACAATTGAGTTAGAAAAACGCAGGCATAAGGCAGCGCCGTTTAGATCAGCGTGGTTGTCATGGAAATAATTGGAATCAATGAGTGGGCTACACTCGTAAGTGTGAATGCTCGCGCCCTCACCGGAAGAGTGATTCAGTGTGAACGTGCAATGAGTAACTTCGCATTCGGTTTCACGAATGTACAGAGCACCACCTCTTGCACTTTCGTTCCGCCATTCGCCGATGGAAGTTGCGCCCATGAAAACACAAAAAGAAAATCTTGAATCGTCGGATGCGTCAAACATCCTGATTCCGCGCCAGAATTCATTAGCTTCTTGCCAGGCAAAGTAAATCGAATCATTTTCATTTCCTATGGCGATTATTTCCCCGAAAACTGTAAACATACAGTCTTCCTGAAATAATACCCTCACGCCGGGTTCGATGTTCAGTGTTTCATTTCTGGGTAGCTCAATATTCCCAATAACGATATAAGGGGAATCTTCGACAACCCATTCTCCGCTGACATCACCGCGTATATTGACTTGGCAGAATGCGGCGGATGTGAACACCAACAGGCAACAAATAAAAACAGTTGCATTTCTCATGTTTTTCTCCTCATGTGAATGAATCTCTAAAATATATCTACTTACGTGAGTCTTTCTTGATTTCATTGAAGATGATTTCAGAGGCGATCTCATGTCCAAGATTGTTCCAGTGAGTATCATCCAGCCACCAGATGATTTGATTATCGTTGGTGTATTCTTCCTGTGCAGCCTTGAATAAACCTTCACCTAAATCAAGGAAATTTATGTCGCTATTTTGGCATAGTTGTTGAATTGTGGCTGAGAATCCATTTTGTCTGTATTCTGTGCCAGGTATTATTGCCAGCGGATAAACTTCAGATTTCTGAGGAATCGTTACAATCTGAAGCATTAAGTCATTTTCATCGGTGAATCGTTTCATTTCATTGATTACGCTGACTAAGTGGGAAAAGTTCCGGTGTTTTTGAATCTCGACCGCAGATAATTGCGAGTTTGCGGAGTATGGTTGATAAAAGAGCATCGTCGCAGTATCAGAAATTGGATCCCTGACGACCTTGTCGCCATTGGAAACGAGGATGCCTCTGATAATCAAACGAATGGGCGATCGGTTGCGGAAAGTGTTCAGCTTAATCCAATTTGTATAAAAAAATCCTGTGTGTAGCTCAGGCTCAAGCGTGTCAAAGTAGTTTTCGTTCAGATCATTTCCACTGAAGAGCGCCCACAGGACTATAGTACCGGGTTTCGTTTTTAAGGTTGGGGCTTCAATTTTCAGATTGATCAGCTCATGCCAGGGGCTTCCGGGAATAGAAATACTGTATGTGTTTAGTTTGTATTTTTCGGTTAAAATGCTTGCCCAGGTGTGATCCTGTGTTGTTCCGGATCCCATGCCGAAGGAGTCGCCGAGCAAAATGATGTCTATGCTGTCCTGCTCGGTCTGCGGATAGTTTCTGAAACCGCGCTGGTCGGTCTGGAATGTGATGTTTCTGTGCTGGCAGAGTGACTTGTCGCCAGTCATTGCGGCAAGATCGCCAAAGATATCACCTTCGAAGCGTTGGTTCGCTTTGTAGCGTGAGAGCTCTTTTTGCTGAGGAAACTTCAGAATATATTTGTCGTGAGGACGGTAAAAGATTCTATCGCTGATGGTCAAGCGCAGGGCAATGTCGGCGCAAGCGGCGAAAATCAGCGAAATGCTGAAAGCGAGAATGATATTTTCGGCTAAGGTTTTATTATGAAAAAGGAGATAGCTGGTTAGAAGGGCGAGCATAATCACCAGGTATGTCAAGGATAAACCGAGTGGTATTATGCCGACCGACCAGACGGACAGGGCACCAAATATTAGCAGTATCGACAGGATGATGATTTTGATGTCATTCATTTATCTTCCTTCTTATCTGCCTTCAAAGTAAAATCCACTTCGTAGAAACCGCCGACCAGATTGCACCAGAAGCGTTCGCAGAGAAATGGGCTGGCGTTAGCCAAACCGCTGAACACACTATTCATTATCCCTAATATAAAGCGTTTCAGAGGAGATTTCAAGCTGTAGATCCGCGGTGGCCAATAGACGAGTCGGGCGGAAACTGTCTTGAGATTAATTTCAGGGATATATATAGGGAAGCCAGCCGCTCGCGAATGCTCAAGGTCAAAGTATTCAAAGCTACGGACGCTGAACGGTCGCTTATGAGTCATATCTGCCCAGTAAGCATGATTGGAATAATGCGGAACTATGATTTTAATCACACCACTTGGTTTAATTATTCTGTATAATTCTCTTAGACATTGATGAGGATCATCAACATGCTCCAGTGTATGACGTGAGTGAACCTCGTCAATGCTGTTTGAATCAAAGGGCATGGCATGGAGGTCTGCGACGATATCAACATCCTTACCAAGTTCAAGGTCAACACCGAAGTAACCGGGAAGTTTATGGGTTGAGCAACCAATGTCAAGCTTAATGCTCATATCTCTTGCGTTTTGATTTAGATGATTTTCTTTAAATATAATGTCAAATCCCTGTTTCTGAAATGCAAATCAGGTTAAATTTAAGCAAATTTTCGTTGTTGTCTGAAAAATTGTGCGATAAAAGACAAGAAAAAAAAGAAAACACTTGAATATTAAAGTGATGTAGTGCACATTACTATTTGAATAAAGATATATCTTTTTAGTAACGGCAAGGATTTGTCTTGATTTTGACTTGTCAGATGATGGACTTTGCATGAAGACTTCCACAATAATGAATTTGTGTGTGGAAAAGCTTGAAAAGTTTTAAAAGGTTTTTTATATTGTAGCACTGATAATTTTCAGGAGGCTGTCTTTTTAACAAGGCGCTTCGCTTTCAGTGTGCATTTGATAGTAAGTATTTTCCTCACCTTTTGGGAAATTTCGAAGGTGAAGCTTTATATTTGTCTATTGAATGTTCCGGGATTCGCTTCTTAATCCTTGAAAGAACATATTAATAGGTTTGATTTTTCTCCTCTATTCCATATTCTCCCATCTCCTTGAACGGTTGGGAATAGAGAATGTGCGACTGCTACCTCTATTAGTTGTTCTACTGTGGTTTAGCCCACGGAACGGCCTATTTCTGTAGAAAAAAACATTTAACCCAAATTTGTGAGGTGTTGCCAAGTTTCTTGACTCTAGCAATGCTGGCTCCCATACCTACTTGATCCCACTCGCTTTTGATGAGCCGATCCAGAGTGCATTGCTGTGTGCCAATAAAACTGGTGCGACTCGCGTGTCTTTCAAATTATAATTGCGGGAGAATTTTATGCAACGAACGCGTAATCTCTTTGCCCTTCTATTCTGTCTCATGTTGGTATCACCACTGTTTGCGGAGATAGTGGTGGACCCTGAAGGATTTGTGCTGGAAGATTTTCCAACTGGCGCTTATCTTGAACAGGTGCTGACGATGACGAACGAAGGGGATGAAGGGGTAGGCTTCACTGTTGAAGTGGAAGTCGTCGAAGATGACGAGATGCT
>CAZAGU010000185.1:0-7151 GCA_964484805.1 uncultured bacterium | reverse complement strand
AGGCAGCGATAATTGTCAGCGTAGAGTCTTTTAAGCATTATGTTCCTCCTTCATCTTTGGGCCAATTGAGGTTGGGCATATCATAAAACATGGATTGTGCACACCAACATCTTAGATGTTATCGTGCAGTAACAATGTTATGTCCTTTGTTGCTGAGCTTTTCGTTTCTCCTCAAGAGTCAGGTGATGATCGTTGATGCGGTCCCCTTCATTGCCGCCATATTGTGGCCCCAGGTGATACCAGGGAGCGAATTTTACATCCTTCCCCCGGTCTTTGGTCCATTTGATATAACCTCCATTACTTTTTATATCTTAAGGACTGAAAGATACTCTAACTTATCATCAAAACTGAATAAATTCAAACGATCTGTAAAACCATATTTTCAATAGGTTTACCCTGGGTCTGTCAGATTTATCGCAGGTTTTTGAGGTGGATGATATCCTGGGAGTCCAACAAGCGATAAAAGGTTTTAACAAACCAGATTTTTGTGAGGTATTCTTAAATAGATAACAATAAATGCCAGGTGTAAGATACGAAATGGATATCTTAAAAACGATCTCGACTTGATATTTACACTTCGATCTTTATATCTATTGGTTTTAATGGATTTCAAGTCGTGGTTATACGTTTTATGTTTGCTGCCAAAAAAACTTCGTAATTTTTTTCGCCTCGCCCCATTATTTGCTTTATTTCCCCTTTTGGAATCAAAGCAACCCTAATCCTCGGGAAAACCAGTAATAATTTTATCACCTTCATATTCGATATATTTCGCTATTTCTTTCAAAATTCCTTTGATGTTATAATTTTCCGTTAATTCTGCGGCATTTTCAAGAATGCTCTTTGCCCGCTGTCCCAGTTCGTACTCCTCCCCTTCAACCAGGAAGTCACCAATCGTTCGCCAGCGTAAAAGAAACAGAAAAAGGTGTGCTGAATTTTTAAATATCTGCTTGATATTACGCTTTCTAAGTTGAGTTTTCATTCTGTTGCATGCAAACTTGGCAAGAAATAAGGCCTGATCAGGTCTTAAACACTTCGGCGCACCATCTCGGTGCTGTAAAATTCGTGATATTGCAAGAACCCAATTATTTGTTTTACGTGGGTTATCTTTTATTCGATCGATAGCAACATCAAAAAATAGTTTTACATCTTCATTTTGGAAAAAAGAACGTCCTGATCCATGGACAACATTTACAGGTGCATTAATTTTTTCGCTTTTTAGCATTTGTCGCAAATATGCATAGCAATTTTCAGGTGCTCCAGCGAAAAGCCAGGTGGATATTTGTATCAAATACTTGAAGTTTTTAGAGTTTCTTCCTGTCATTTGGCGAGCAAGAAACTCTCCAATTTCATTATCCATTTTATTGATAATATTTGACAGAAGTGTTGTATCAATCCCGTCTGGCAAATGACCATTTTCATTTACAAACCTATATCCAGTATTATCGCCATGGTTCCATAATACAGATCTTGTCCGACTTATCTCTTCTTTTAATTGAAGTACAACCTGACCATATTTATGATCAATAGAAGTGGTTTGAAGATAGGTTTTTAATGTCCATTCAACAGCATGATAAACTTTTGGGTTTGTCTTAATACCAAAGGTTGGAGGAAACCCTCTACCTTTGGATTCTTCTGGAAGTTCAGATGGCTCCATTCTGGACCAGTCCAAATACAAATGTTCTGACCCGAATGCTTTCGTTTCGCTGGGTATTACTTCAACGGAAGCAAACCCTTGAGCAGGAAGCATTTTTACTTTAAGATCCAGATCAATTTGGGAAGGAGCAGGGCCAGGAAGAGAAAACGGAAGTTTTCTAAAATCTTCTGAATCTTCCCGCCTGAGAAAGAATTCGATTTCGTGTTGGCCTGGTTTTACAGCAAATTTCGGAGGTGATGGATTTTCATAAGTTTCACCTCCCTCTTTTACGTCATCCTCAACGAGTGAACACCATTGAGTTTTGCCATGAACACGTGCCAACATATCAAGTTTCGGAAGAGTATCATAATAGGTAGGGAGGTTTTTTGATATCCTATCATGATATATTAGACAGCCTTCAGCTATTAGATCAATATCTGTACCTTCAGGGTAAAAGATGTAAGTACCGGCAGGTTCCGGTGAGGCGTTGTATTCAAGGCCGACCTTTTCAAGTTCCTCAAAAATAATATGCTTTAACGTTTGAGAACTATTAACTGGAAGGTGCTCCATATTCCCAGTTATAATTGCTCCTACCACATCACCATGACATTTTTTCAAAGCACCTTGAATACTTTCTCGAACATATTCGATTAGGCTTTTTCCCTCGGGCAACGTTTTTGAAAGATCAAAATTACAGCATTTAGCGGTCAAGTCCTCAAGCCATTCTGATTGCAGTTGAGCGTCCCGAAGAGCGTCATAGAGATATTCTTGAGGTTTCCATCTGTTCCAGGTATTTTTTACATGGATAAATCTTTCATTATTTTCATTGTATTCCGATTCTCCCATTGCCATTTTCCATAGTTCTGGGAAAAGAGCAAAAGCCTGCCATATAGCAGCATGATCTTTGTTTCCGTAAAGCTTTTGTATCAACACCTCCGCTGCCGAACTCAAAATAAAAATGCCTCCATAAGATTTTCTTTGTCGAGGTCGTGTGCGGAGGGGCACAACATATTTGATTCCATTACGTTCTATCTTACGGAGCCTTAGAGGTACGAACTCAAAGTTATCTGCGCCAAGATGAATGACAACTAAACTATCATCTTTTTCTAGCATAGCCTTTGCTTCGAGGGCCGGCAATCTGTTGCACCACGAAATAGCTGCCGCCACAGGCCGCCACAATAGGGTAGGCTTACAACCTCTGCGCTTCAAAGCACTAATGAGTGCTTGCTGACCGAACTCATGCAAATCATTTGGAATGGCTAAAACAATGTCGCGCATACCTTCGGGAAGGAAGCTCATCAGGTGATCAGCAATAACATTCGCTAAAGGAATTGATTCACCCGCTCGCCACAAGATTCTCCGATCAGATGCAGCAACCAGAAGGTGCCAAGCAATACTTATCGGTAGTCTTCTCAAACCATTATCGGGCTCAAAACGGGCTTCAGGTGGCCACGCATATCCTCTGCATATCCGGGAGTGCTCAGCCTTTTCTCCAACCATCGAGGTGGCATAAGCTTTTTCTGGAACGATAGCGCATGCGGGAACTACATGACTCCGCTCAATCTCTATCGAGTCTCCCGCCAGACTTGGTTTGGCAATCGCATCCGAACAGCCATCAAGTGAGCACCCCCAACCGGTCACTATGCTCCTCCTTTGATAAGATCCAAAGCTTCGACCAAAAAGATCTGAATATAATTTAAGGCGTCATGCCATTGTTCAGGCCTGGAAGGTAACTGAATAACCTGTACCTTTGCAGGCTGTTTTTCAGGCATGGAAGTCTGAGGTTTGGTTATGTCTGAAAGTGTGCTAACGAGAACACATCCTGCTATTTGCGGGACGACAGCATATAGTTGTTTTAAATTCTCATAGTTAAAAAATAAGCTGTTTGAAGCGGACACCGCAATTTTCTTGAGATCTGGCATTGCATTAGATCCAGCTCCATGAATTGCCCAGAAAACGATGAGGAGTTGCTTCCGGCTATCTGTGTCGGTTATTAAAGCATAAAGATGTCCGCCCAACCTACCTAAATGTTGACACAATTCATGTTCTGCGGCGTTATACGAATCAATTAGCTCTATAACAAAAGTTTTTCCGCCGTATTCAAAGAAACAGGGACCTGCCATAGAGTCAGGAATCAACCACGTGCCGCATAACTGCTCCGTCCTGAATTTTGCTTCAGAATTGGTAAAAGGATAAATTTTTAATTCAGATTCCTCATAATTGCTTGTTAATGCAACAGCAGCTAACAATCGGGAAATATCTGTCCAAAGCCGTGACTGCCATGTCCAGGCTTCGTCCAATTCTTGGTCTTGATGCAAAAGACGTTGGTACAAGTCCCATATTTTTCTGTAACGCTGTCCACACTGAAGAACATAGTTTGGTTTTACAATCCGCCTAATAGACTGCACATTAGAAATAGGCGAATTGCTGAGCATTCTTCCGCACAGAGCCTTGAAGCCTTGAACGGTTTTGTAACGTTTGCTTTGATGAAACTTCATCTGATCGCCAAGGTATTCCAAGGCCACATGTTTGCATCGTTTGAGGAAATCTTTGAGAATCCGGTTTTCTAAAGTATCGTGTGTTTCTTTTCTGACAATGGCAAGTAGTTCCTGTTTAGCCCCTGCTTTCTGAGGTATTGTTAGCCCGGGTTGACGAGCAAGCCATCGAAGACAGGTTCCGTCGACTTCTTGAATCCGATCCATCCTTTGAGCCTGTCGTGTGCAGATCAATATCCGCCGAGGCCGCATGCAAATATCGGAAACTTCTCTGGCCATTCTCATAGCAATCCAGGCTATTAACGCCATACGCGGTTCAGACTGCTCTTTTTGTTTTAGAAGAAGAGCTGCAATATCAGTCCATGCGCGGGAAGGATGACCGCCATTGCTTTGAGCATGACTAAATATCCCGAGAATATTATTGATGATGTCAATCCAAGACATAATGAGCCTGTGCAAAAGAACACCGTCACTTATTTGACGTGACTCAATTTTTTCCCGTTCACTTTTTTCAGGAGCAACAATAGCCCCTCTAAGCACAAAGGATAAACGCGAACTGTGTGACTGCTCCCTCAAGGTTAACTCTACCAATGGCAAAGAAGTCTTGGCCAAAAACCCATGTGGGACCTCGAAAAGTTGTCCCCTGTTATTTATTAGGGACGGGCCTAATTTAGGTAGAGGAATTGATTTGCTTGTGAGATATAATTGAGTCCCCATTGGAGCCAGAATCACAGGGGTGCCAAAAAATTCAACAACATGATCCCTTCTATTTCCGTTAAGATCAACTCTCTGTTCCGGATCGGTAACAGACCAGGGAAATGGGTAAATGGCGGTTTTGACTTCTTTCATTGATCTTGTTTTCGGGTGACTCCATACCAGGAGAATAAAATGTCATCCTTGCGCATAGCCTTGTCAAAGGCGTCACCCAGGTCTTTATCATCCAATTTTTCTATAACAGTTCGAATTGTTTCAAAACAGGATCGATTTTGTTCGATATCTAACCCCCTCATCTTAGGTAAGATGCGTTGTTCAATTTGATCTGCAAAAGCCAAGTGGTGATTATTTTGAGCGTTTACTGCAGGATAATTAGCGACATAACTGAAGATTGCCTGGTTGATACGATATCCAAATGGCCGTCCAATATTATCAAGCCCATTATTTAATTCTTCGATCCAGCCCTCTATCTCACCACGGCCACGAGGTTCAAGGAAGTCATGGTTCTTTTTCCAACTATTCCATACCGATAATGGCAGAAATTCTTCAGATTTCTGCACAGCAACTGGCAAGTCGGAAATCATCTTTTCAGGACGGCTAAAACGCAGTACGTTTGCGCGGTCAACCACCTTGTCCGATAATGTTTGGGTTGATTCATCCTCGTTCATCGTGCCAACAAATAAGACATTTTCATGGACATAGAGCCTTGGAACATCCTGACCCTTTATTCGAGATCCCACATCAAGAGAAATCTCTGCTTTTCTACGCTCTCCAAGAATATTCGGGTCGATTGATTTCCGTATCTCCAGTTTGGAAAGGAATTCGCTGAAATAATATTCCACGCGTGCCAGGTTCATTTCATCAAGAAGAACGAGTAGCATTCTATCCGCATACTCAGCCTTGTCTGGATGGTTCCACTTATCCATCCTAACAAGAGATTGCGCAAGTTCCGTCGACTTATAGCGTTGTTCGATATAATTATAAAAACCAAACATATCCTGGGGACTATCCCAGCGCGGTTGAACAGCCATTAGCAGAAAATGCATTCCCAATGCTTCTGCATAGCGACGGGGCAACTCACTCTTACCTGTCCCGGATATCCCTGCCATAACAGCAAGAGTACTGATATCAGCAATTTTTAGCGATGTGTGAAATGCATTAAGAATTCTGGTGGGAAAGATTAACTTACATTTGTCCAAATAGCTTTTCAGGCCCTTTAAAGCTTCCTCCTCTGTATATTCCTCTCCGTGCGGTGAATTTAAATCCGCCTTAGTAAAAATATCCGGCGGATCATATAAGTGACCATAAACGTCCTGATCTTTGGCACTTGTACCTTTGTGACGTTCTATCTCATCTTCAAGGTTAGCAATCCTCGCTTCCAACTTTGCTGCTTTGTGTTCGTTTTCAAAATTCTTGTCGGTTAAGGAAAAGTGCTTTTGCTCAAGTTTTGATAATTCTTCTTTTTTTATATTCAGATTTTTTTCAGCAGCTTCTATTGCTTCTCCCAATTTGTTAAGTCTTTTTGAGCTAATATCAACTTTTTCAGCAAGATCTTCCAATTTTGTCTGTTTTATACTGATCTCTTTTGAAAAAGATTCATTTTGTATGGACTTCTCAGTAACCTTTTCAATAAAGTCGTTGAATTGATGCTGTTTTTGTTCAATTTCGTGCTTGAGCTTTTCCTTTTCGTTTTTAAATGATTCAGCCTGTTTTTTTTCTTCGTCAATCGCCTTGAGTACCTGCTGAGCCTCATCTTCGGCTTGATTTAATGTGACTTGCACATTATTCAGTTTCGTTTCCTTATCACTGATTTCTTTAGCAAGCGAATCCTTCTTTAAGGACAGCTCGGTTGTTTTTTCATTTAGGTTCTTGATCGCACTGTACTTTTCATCCAATTCTTTCTTAGCATCTTTTGCTTTTATGAGGGCCTGAACCTTAATTTCTTCCGCAGCGTTGGCTTGTCTATTTGCTTCATCTCTTTTCTTCTCAAAATCAACCTCTTCAGATTCCAGACGATCACGATCTTTTGAAAGGGACGAAACGACATTCTGGAGCTCAGAAGCTTCTCTTCTGAGATCATTAACGTTTTGTTCCTTCTGTGCTAATTCTGTTTGTAGATTGGCAAGCTCCTGTCTGTCCTTTTCCTGCTGTATTCGTTCCGCATCGCGTTTTAAAAGCTCCTCCCTATTGTTTTCAAGCCATTGGAGACCTTGCTCTATCTCAGCTTCAAGTTGGTCTTTTCGAGCCGAAAGATCAGCAACAGCGGAAGCGTCTTCAACAGCGGCTTTTAACCTGCTCCTGTACCACAG
>CAZAGU010000184.1:0-7187 GCA_964484805.1 uncultured bacterium | reverse complement strand
AAGCAGCAGATGGTTGAAGCCTTTGGTAATCTTGTCCGCAATGCAGTCGAAGCGATGGGCGTTGTAGATAATCCTATACTGACTTTAATTTCTTCCCAATCAGGAGGTCAAACGATCCTTAAGATTATGGACAATGGCAGCGGAATTCAACCAGATGTTGCAGGGAAAATATTTGAAAAAGGGTTTTCAACCAAAGGCTCAGATGGATTCGGTATGGCTCATGCCAAACAGGTTATTGAGAATCATGGCGGATCGCTTGAATTGCTTCCAGATATCGAGGAAGGCGCTGTCTTTGAGGTCAGATTATGAGAAATCCAGATAGCTCAAAGACCACGATATTGCTGATTGAAGATGATGCCAGGGACAGAAGCATGATCCTTAGTGTTTTACGCGATCAATACAATGTCGAAGTTGCTGCAGATTATTCGCAAGCTGAAAGTAAAATTAAGAAAACGAACTTTGATATTGTTTTCCTTGATTTGATGCTGCCGACAAGGCAAGGTGGACGAGTCCAGGAGGATGGCGAACTCGGATTCAAACTCCTGAAAACCATCAGGGAATCTGAACCACTGATTCCGATTGTAGTTATTTCTGCGCTGGCATCGACTAAGATGGTTCTGAAGATACTGCAGGAAGGGATAGTGGACTTCATCGTCAAGGATGATCTCGAAGACCAACTTCCCATGATCATGCGCAGGGCAGAACTGATTCGTCAAGGACGCATTGAACAGTTGATCTTAAGACGTGAATCTCGAGTCCAGGAAAGTACTCAGTTTGTATTTGCGTCTCCGGTGATGGAAAAATTGATCGATCAAGTCACAAACGTTGCGCGAGAAGATATTTCAGTCCTGCTGCTGGGTGAAACCGGTGTTGGCAAGGAAGTCGTTGCCCGTGAGATACATGCCAGAAGTCCGAGATCAACTGCACTTTTCGTGAGTGTTAATTGTGGAGCAATAGCCCAAGGGCTTCTTGAAAGTGAACTGTTCGGACACGAAAAGGGTGCATTCACCGGCGCTGATAAACGTAAAGTGGGTCTCTTTGAACTTGCTCACAATGGGACTCTATTCCTGGATGAAATAACCGAAATGCCACACGATCTGCAGGTAAAGCTTCTACGCATCCTCCAAGAACATAATTTCCGTCGTGTAGGTGGCGAGAAATCACTATCAGTCAACGTCCGTATTATTACAGCCACGAACAAAGAGATCGAATCCGAAGTCAAGGCGAAGCGATTCCGTGAGGATCTGTTTTATCGCATCGCAGTCATGCAGGTAACAATCCCACCTCTTCGGGAGCGAACTGAAGATATTGAATGCCTGGTCTCGCACTTCATTGAGAAGTATCGACCTGGATCGGATATTTCTCTATCTCCAAAGGTCATCCGTTCCCTGAAGAATTACAACTGGCCTGGCAATGTGCGGGAGCTTGAAAATGTGGTTCAGCGCATTCTATCCACGTTTAAAGGCAATGCAGGAATGGTCTATCCAAGAGATGTGGTTTCCTGTATTCCGACACCAAGACAGACTCGAATCCCCGTCGAGGATGGGCAGTTTGACTTGGCTTGGATCGAGAAGCAGGTGATTGAGAAAGCTCTGGAGCATTTTGGCACTCAGACGGAAGCCATAAAGCATCTGGGAATATCGGAAAGCAAGCTCAGGAGGAAGATTCAGGAGTTTGGGATTACCTATAAAAGAGCGGGGAAGAGCCAGAAGCAGATGACAATGAATGTGCTTTCTGGAGTTGAAGGGCAATTACAGATTATTCGAGAATTCATGATTAAACATGAGAACTTCAGCACCAACGACATTGTTGACTTACTCGGTGGAGTTGCCAATAAGACGGCAATTGCGAGGTTGAATGATCTAATACAATCTGGAAAAATTGTGAGGATATCCAGAGGAAAATATCGAAGGATCTAAGAAGTTTGTTACAAATTTAGGAATTCGTGGGATACAATTCTCGATGCGTTAGAATCGTTGAGTATTTCTCTGTGAAAGATTACAAAGATCAGTAACCGTTTGTCCAGCACTGAAGCTGAGATTAATTTATTTAGCATGATGTCGAAGAATATCATAAAGAAATGGACGTAGGTTAAACCATCGAAAGCCCTGCTGGATAGGATAAGGGCGCAACCGAGCCCTATCTTGAACCCCTGCTGGCGGAGAAGGCACGGGAAAACGTCGCGCTCATCAAGTCGATCAAGGACAGGGCTGTCACGGAAATCGAAGGGCTGACGTTGGAAGGAATCCTCACAGGACGGCGGCATGAATCGCTCCAGAGGGACATTCGGCGGCGGTTTGATGTTCAGCCAGCCGGGCGGAACTTATCGCCAGAGATCAGGTTTCCAAGCTGAATGGCAACCTCACGCGTGAGCGACAGCGAGGCATGGGACTCAAGCGATACACCTGGCGAACCTCACGGGATGAGCGCGTCCGGGACTCTCACCGCGCAAAGGGAGGGACTGAGTTTGACTGGACAAAACCGCCGGCGGACACTGGTCACCCAAGGCAGGATTTCCAATGCCGATGCACCGCCGAGCCTATCTTCGATGCACTTAAAGCGATGCTGAAGTGAGTATGAAGGGCAGATTTTAGCTAATCGTATTAGTCGGGAAATGCTCCGAGCGGCGTGATCGGAGAAGAAAAATAAGAAAAAGTATTTTTTTACTTGACTTTGTGAAAAAATGAGTTTATGTTATGAAAAAATCGTCTAACCCTTATCCCTGTCACCATATCCGCATTGTAAGAATTTGATTTGAATTTGTGAGGTCTGGGATGCTTTGTGTTGCCACGATTGATTTGTTCAAGAGATATACGCCTTTCGCACACTGATCTGATATTGGTGTGGGATGGGCGTTTTTTGGTTTAAATAAGTTGGTTTATCTTGTCAGGAATAACTACCTGGGCAGATCATATTCATTTATGAGCCATGATCTGGCGGGATGCTGGTCTTTAACGTGTGTATCCAGTTTCATTCACTTTACCCTGTTCTCGAAATTTCTCTATTTTTCAATCCCGTAAGGAGGGATTATGCCTTTACTTTTCGTTTTACTAGCCTTTTTAACTGCTTGTGCGCCGTCGGTGTGGGGTTTTGATTTGCCCGAAATCATTGGCGAATTTTACCGTGACAACAATGTTGGCACGTTTGTCTGCATCGGTGATCAGAATGGCGATGGTTCCGATGATCTTCTTGCTACTTTCCTTTATAGCGATGGTTATGAAATTCATTTTGGTGGCAATGAAATGGGCGACTCAGCCGATTATTTTATTTCTTTTTTCCGTGAATATGAAGATCAGGGTAATGTTTTATATCTTGGCAACCTTCTTCCTGATTATTCCCGCATTTTTGCCATACAACCCGCAATCAGAAACCTTGATGGGACAGTTGATTTACTAATTGATTTTCATTCGGGATTAGATGGTCAGGGAAACGATTCAATTCTTACAACCTGGCCAGCCGGTACATACAGGAAAGATCTTCGCGGGTACAAAGCGGGGCACCGTCAGCGTCCCTGTGACTTCAACGGTGATAATTATTCTGATCTAGTTATGAATAGAGAAATCAGTGATAGTCTTGGAGCGATAGATGTGTGTTTCGGCGGACCAGATTTCGACAGCATCCCTGATTGGACAAAATATTATTCGCTTAACTACATAAGCCAAATCAGTTGTTTTAATTCATCATCAAGTTATGACTTGAACGCCGATGGATATGATGACATGCTACTTCAATGTTATCTCACCCAACCCAATATGGGATACTCATACTGCTATGAGGTATATTTTGGTGGCGCTGATCCTGACACAGTGCCAGAAGCACAAATATGGGAACGTTCTTTTGAACGCGAAGGCGCATACCCCATGGATATGCCAGAATCTGGCGGCGCTGCTTTGATTCCAGATGTCAATGATGATGGTTATGATGACTTCGGGATTTATTTTTCTGAATACAGGCACAACGGTTCAGGTCACGACGGTTTTCTATTGTTCTTTGGTGGCGAGGAAATAAGCAATATGTATGACATGATATTGCCAGGCACCAACACCGAAGGTAATGGAACCCTCACAGGAGGAGACTTTAACGGCGATGGAAACGGTGACTTTGCGGTTCAGTATTTTCAAACGCCGCCCTGGAGCATTTCGGAAATTCATTACTTCTTCGGCGGAGCTGATTTTGATTCTCTTCCAGATGTAGTTGTTACTCATCATGATTACGACGGCAGATACCATGACCTTGGGATAAAAATAGGGGGTGTAGGGGACTATAATGGTGATGGCGCGGATGATCTTGTGGCTAAGGTGCTAGGTGCTAATGGTTATAATGTCCGTATGGTTATTTTAGCTGGAAGTCGCCGTTGGGATCGATCTGTACCTTCATCTTCTCCAGCACTGTCCTTTGACTATAATCTTCAGGCTTTCCCCAATCCGTTTAACGGTTCAACAAAAATCAGTTTTTCTCTATCGTTGCCCGGTAGTTATCAACTTGGAGTTTTCGACATCACCGGGCGGAAAATATTCACTCCTTTTACTGGCACCCTGACTGCTGGCGATCATTCTTTCAACTTGCCGGCGCAGGCGTCCGGCGTTTATCTGGCAATTCTGTTCTCAGGTGAGGAAAGAATTGCATGTTCAAAAATTGTTTCAATACAATGAAGGGAAAATGCTTCGGCTTCCTGACATTGCAATGTAATTCATGGTTGTCTAAAATGTTATTTTCATGGAAGGAAAACAGAATGAAACATCATCTGATGTTCACGGTCACAATAGTGACGACTATCATTTCGCTCCTGATGGGGCATTTGGCTTTGGCACAAGAACGTCCTGATTTTATGATTGGCCCTGAATGTGGACCTCTCCACATTGTCAGTCATTACCCAAATAGCGGGGCTGTGCCACTCTCACACCCTGTATTTCGGGATAGTGCGTATTTTTACCGATCTCTGGCGGCAGGTGGATTTAATTATGATCGTATTTTGCCGTATTCCAAGCAGTTGCGGACCCCCGGCAATGCGGGCCAATGGGACTTGCAGGATAACATATTGGCGGCTAATAATCTTTTTTGCTATACAATTCCCAATAAAGCTACTGTGGGTAATGAGAGTTTCATCTTGTATTGGGGCTGGGCGGCAAACAACTCTGACTCATTAGCTCCTGATGATGACCACATTGGGGATGTTCTACCTCTCGATCACGAGGATGTTTTTGGCAAAAACCTTCAGGGTGGTTCTACTATTGGGAACGCTTTGGGATTTGAAGATGAGGATTGGGCAGAAGGTGCAGGCCCATTCTTCGAAAATTGGCAGACCAACAACAACACAGATGGATTCATCGTTGGTAATGCTGGCTGTAATACTCTTGAAAGCGCACTGGTGGATTTAAGGGCGCACCGGGCGTTTGCGTTGGTGAATAATGGTTATGACCAATACTACATCCGATTCCTCATGAAAGCTGTAAATTTGCCCGTTGGCGAGGATACGCCTGTTATAACTTTGCACGTTCAAAATGGCCACAGAATTGATGCTTTGCAGGTGGGCTCTGTGACCAAAGACACTAGTATTGCCATACCGAAATACAGAGCATCTTTTACATCTGGTCAGTGGAAATGGGTAGAGATTGAAGTTGATTCCATCGAAGTTGCCAATAGTGGTGGTCGCAAAGTACGTTTTGAGATGAACAATAAATCAGAAATAGCTCTCCAATGGAATGGAACACCACAGGCTGGCGCATTGAAGGTTTCATACGTTTCTTTTGAAGGTGGACGCCACCGGCAGCTATTTCCAACCAATGACAAACATACCCCTAGTGGCGATTATGCTGAGGCACTTCGTGATACCATTGGAATGGAAAGCCAACGCGGCAACTCTCTTGGTTGGATGATCAGTGAACCCGAAATGTTTGGTGGTCGAACCGTTGCTGATCTCCGTGATTATGTTAGTGTTAACTACGCTGATCGACTCTCGAAAATTGGCGCTCAGTGGCCGACATTGTTTGGAGTAGATGACCATCAGCAAGTTGTTGAAAACTTCATCGACAGCACCAATGTTACAGAAGTTTGGTATGATGTTTATCCAATAAGAGGATATACAGATGGTGCAAATATTTGGTGGCATTGGGAAGAATCCTATCATGGCGATGATACAAGTACTGATCCTGTAAGTGTTGTTGGTATTTCTATTCAAAGTGCTCTTGGTAATTTAATAGATGGCGAACGTAGGTTTCCCTTAGTGAATTGGATGGACAATGGCGAGGGGTATCGACCGGCAAAATTGGCGGCATTGGCAAGTAATCCTGTGCCAAAAATACACTTTGGAGTGCAATCAACTGGTAGTTTTAACTATTATGCTGATGCTCAAGAATGGAAATTAAATGGGCACGCTGAGCCAACACCAAGAATGATTAAGTGCCAGGCATATATTGCGTTGACATTTAAACCTGATGGCATCTTTTACTCCTATTATGGTCCGAATTATGGAAATCATGACATCAGTGTTTGTGATGATCCACCATTCATTTGTGATCGCGTCAAAGGCATGAATGGTGCGCCTACTAGTGGGTTGGTTACATTTTGCCCAAATGCAGGCGATAAAGATACTACATTTTGGGATGCGAATGATGATTTTGATACAGACTTGTTTGAAGACGCTATTGATGATGATGGAGATGGTTGGCTAAGAGAAGGTCCAAAGTTCCTTGCTGCAAAAGAGGTCAATGAGTACATACATAGTATTGAACACGTTTATACAAATTTGCGTTGGTTTGGTTCGGAATGTTCCTATGACGATAATACTGTAGGATATATTACGATCAACTCAACAACTCCGCCTGTTGAACAAATACCACATGTGCCCGATCAAGATATGTATGTTCAAGTTGGTATCTTTTCTAATGGTCATTTCATGCTTGTAAACCGGCGCTGTGCAGCTGGTGAGACAAGAGACGTGTCAGTTACTCTTGATTTAGATGAGCAATGGGGTCGCACAGTAATGGTACATGATGGAGACGGTTCAATCAGTTTTCTTGATTCAGGAGCTGGTGATTTAGAATTTACTATTCAATTACCACCAGGAACAGGGCGTCTATTTTGGGTATCAGATTTTACTCTTGAAGCAAATATTCCTAACTTAAGCGAAGTTCGCGGTAACTTCATGATTGATGATCCGATTACTGTTACATCAACAGGAACTTTGA
>CAZAGU010000183.1:0-7248 GCA_964484805.1 uncultured bacterium | reverse complement strand
ATGAGATTGCTTCGTCGCTTCGCTTCCTCGCAATGACGGATAGCAACAATTGGGTGCGTTTGATGCGCTCCATCGTAGCAAATGTTATTCTCGAACTCTTGTGAGATTGCTTCGTCGCTTCGCTTCCTCGCAACGACAGTGTGGGGTTTACCCCGGAATGCGGTCGCTCCCGGGCTATGGCTTGATAGGGATGAATGCGATGGATACCTGCCTTCGCAGGTATGACATAAGGAAGAAACCCCTGAAAACGTTTCTCTCGCTTTTCGCATTTTAACATTGACGGTTAAAGTACAAAACATAGATTTACTTGAGACTGAACCATGACAAAAAAGATATTTATCTTTCTGGCAACTGTTGCCTTTATCGCGTTCTCAGCAAGGCTGTCTCTGGCAGAGATGGAACCACCTCCTGAAGGCAATCGCATGAAGGGACCCGTGCGCACGGATCTATCCGCACCAAACACTGCCAACCGCGTTCACCGCGTCGGTAATATCTGGATGAATATCACCAACTGGGGTTTCTTCGGAAATTACTCCATTTGGGGCGGGTTGGGCATGGATGATCCCGAATATCCCGGCACATGGGCGCCACAGTGTGAATACCCCGCCAACTCAAACATCCAGTATCTGTTTCAAGGCGCGCTCTGGCTTGGTGCCATGGTTCAGGAAGAGGGCTACGAATTCCCGCGCGTTTCCACCGGTACTGATGGCTGGGTTCGGCCGCGCGTCAATGAATTCTACCCGCCAGAAGGCGATGCCGGCGGTATCACTGAGCTTTCCACCCGAGCGAACTCATGGAACCGGCTCGGCGACTTGGTAACCAACCCCAAAGCGATTTCCGAGCAGGATTTCGAGATGGTCTATACCGACACATTGACCGAGAGCTTCTACGTCGAGGAAGACCCGATTGACGGTGCGCATTTCCCTCTGGGCATCAAAATCTCTCAGAAATCCTACTCATGGAGCTATAACTACGCACAGAATTTCGTCATCATTGACTGGGAGATCGAGAACATCGCTGGCAATTACCTGAAGAATTTATACGTTGGGCTTTATGTTGATGCAGATGTCGGTTGGGAAGGCGAAGCTGAACCATGGTTCAGCGATGATATTTGTGGATTTGTCAAGTATTTTTATTACGAACGCCCCGACGGACAGCTTGATTCGTCGCTGATTAACACCGCTTGGATTGCCGACAACGATGGACGACCAGTTTCGTCGCTCTCTGGCAATGATTTCACCTGCCCCAGCGTTACCGGCGTGCGTGTTGTGCGAGCGCCGAATCCAAAGCTACAAACATCATTCAACTGGTGGATTTCCAACGGGGACCCAGACTTCGACTTCGGACCTGCCTGGAATGATGACGGCGCTGGTGGTGGTTGGACAGATACTTACGGCACACCTATGGGCGATGCGAGGAAGTACTTCATTCTCTCCAATGGCGAATTTGACTATGATCAGTTCAATGTGAATAATGAGGATTATATAACTGGCAACCCGCAAGTCATCCGCGACCGCTGGAATCCTGACTTCATCCACGCCACTCACAACTGGAAAGTGCCCGGCGTAACTGACGACACCCCGCCAGATCGAGTTGACAATGTTGCCAACGGCTTCGACACACGCTATCTCCTTTCGTGGGGGCCATTGGGAATTTTTGACCACATTGATGAAACTGGCAACCGCATTTACCGTCTGAACCCCGGCGAAAAATTTTCCATGACCATCGCGTATGTTGCCGGTGATAATTTCCACGATCGAAACAACAGCCAGCCAGACGCTGAAATTCTCGATCCCAGCCGCTATAGTTTTGCAAGTTTGCGATACAACGCCGACTGGGCTGCCAAGGTCTATGACAACCCCATGATTGACACACCAATCCATGACTGGGGCAACGATCATCTTCAGGGAACCGCCGATGTTGACGGCTCTGAAGGCGACGGAGTGAAAGACACTGGGGATGGCTGGTATGGCGAAGATACTGGTGAGGATGGCTTGTATGCGCTGGAACCTGGAGATATTGCTTATAAGTGGATAGGGGGAATTCGCCATGAAGAAATTTACCCAGGCCCCGATATTGGAGAAAGTGATAGTCATTTGTCCCAGATTGAAGACGGACTCGAAAGACCTGAAGAATTTGAATACACAAGGTTGAACGGAATGCTCGATCTTGGTGATGGCGTTCCAGATTTCCAGGGACCTCCTCCTCCTCCAGTGCCATCGCTGACTTTGCAAACCGAGCCCGTTACAATTCAGCGTGGCGATGAAACACTGGTAATTGACGAAGAAAAATTAAAACGCTGGATCATTCTGAAATGGAACAAGATTCCATCAGAAGCAGAAAACTACATGGATCCCTTCTCGCGCGAATGGGACTTTGAAGGCTACCGGCTGTATGCTTCCAACACTGGTCTCGAACGTGAGTTCTCGTTTATGGATGAGTTTGACCGCAAGGACTGGTCGTTGTACTCACTGACCGATTCACTTGCGTTCCGCCCGGTTGATAACGAGGATGACCTGCCGGCGGACACGACGATCGGCAATGTATATCTGAGGCGGAGACAGGTTGGGCGTAACATTGGCTTGGAAGGCTCGGAAAATCTATACTACGATCCCAGCACCAAGGATTATTATTACATCATCAAGGATACTCATCCGCTGGTGCCTCGTTATTATGCGGTGACTGCTTTCGATTATGGTGATTACAAAACCGGAACCCCACCGCTGGAATCGGCAAAGCGCGCTAATATGCTCTACGCGGCGCCATCTGGCACAGACCGCCAAAGTGTCAAAGTCGTGCCGAATCCTTATCGAGCCAATGAGGATTACACAATTCAGCATGGCGATGGGCTCTCATGGGAAAACCGTGACGATGGCACGCCGGAATATTTCCCGCAGGTTGACCGCCGCTTATGTTTCTACAATCTGCCTCGCGAGTGCCTGATTCGAATTTTTACTGTCGCTGGCGATCTTGTGAACATAGTGCCTCACAACACTACCGGTGATTTGAATCAGGATTGGAACGCGGACTTTGCAGAGTCATGGGATTTGAATTCTCGCAACAAACAGCAGGCAGTTTCTGGCACCTATCTTTTCTCGGTTGAAGACTTAACTGAGGAAAACAAAGGCGACATCCAGGTTGGGAAATTTGTGATAATTCGGTAGGTTTGGCTGATAATCAATGGGAGCTTTACCCCGGAATGCAGTCGCTTCCGGGGTAAAGCCCTATCCGTCGGGTGGCATGTTCGGCTTGCCCGGACATGTTTATCCTAATTGCATTTCCCGCAATCTGTTGAATCTGCTCAAACTGTTGTGAATTAAAGGAATAGGGATGGATACCCGCCTTCGTGAGGATGACAGAGCAAGGGGGCGGCGAAAGCACTCGAATATTGTGAAGGTGATTCTCGAACTTTGTTGAGATTGCTTCGTCGGGCTAAAGCCCTTCTCGCAAAGACGGATGGGGAGGGGATGAATGCAGTCGCTTCCGGGGTAAGATCCATCATAGTATTCTGTCGTGCTTTCGCAAGTACGTTTCAAACAGATACATTGTCAGCCCAAAAAGCCCTATTCCCAAGCCGGCAACCACAAGGTCATTTTGAATTACCCTGCCCAATGACCGCGATCCCATAAGAAACATAATGCCGATGGGAGTGCCCCCGGTCCAAGGGAGAGAGAGCTTATGCTTCCGGGTCAGATGTCCAGAAATCTCACGCACCTGCCCGGCGAATTCCTTCCGAACGGCTTTCGACTGAACATCAAGCGGATCCGTATTTTTGAGAAGTATCCTGATTTTTTCTCGGTACACTCGGCATTCATGGCATTCGGTTTCAAACTGAACAATCCGCCGCAGACAGCGTTTTAGCAAATCTATCTTGAAGCGTTTCCGAGTGGCAGCATCCATGCGGTCGGAAAGCATGTTGAGCGCCGCTTCAGTTTTTTCCTGCCATACTTCGCCAGATTCCCATCCTTGCTCTGGTTCAGACATGTTTTTTCCAAGCGTGTTTAATCTATGTCTATAAACAATAACGGAGTTGGCCCATCGCCGATTGGGTGGCTACTCACCAGAACATCGCCAACGAGATGATCCACTCTATCCGCACCGTAGCACGAGATATAAACGCTGCCATCGGATGCCGCAACGATCCGCGCTGCGCCGTTGCCGACTTCAATCGGGTTGCTGACATCATTGAGCACTGTGCCATCGAGGATGTTATAGCGGAAGACCAGCCCCGGATTATCTTCGCCCCATTCGCCAAAAGCACAGACATAAGCAATATCTCCCGCGCCGAAGGCGATTTGAGCTGGTTTACCGCCAATGGGAATCGTGCTGACGATTTCCAGGCTGTTCGGGTTAACCTTCAGGATTGTTCCCTCAACATCGCCATAATTCCCTGTGCAAACCACATGCAGCATCCCGTTGTCGTCAACATCGATATATTGCGGGTTGGTTGATGTGTTAAATTCTGTGGAAGTGCGGCTGGCGAGGTCAATCACCGAGACCGTACCCTGCCCATAGCTGAAATCGTCGAAGTTAAACGCGCTGTTGCAGACGAAGGCTTTGCCGTCGAATATTTCGATGTCCATCGGCGTGATGCCCACTGGAATTTCGGCGACGATCTCGCCGGCGTGAGGATCATAGACAGAGACGTTGTTGGTGTTGAAGTTGGTGATGTACAGCAAGCCGTCATCGTCAACTGCCACGAATTCCGGGCTGGTGTTCACTTCGATGCCAAGATCGACAGCATCATGCGAGACCAGCGACAGGTCGTCCATGATTTCGACGACGTTCATGTCGTTTGAGACGGTGTTGACGACGTAAATGAAATTGCCGGACTTGGCGATATCGTTCGGATTGTTGCCCAAACCAGCGGCGGCATTCGTCACGTTCATGGTGGACAGATTCATCAGGCTAAGATTGCCAGCGCCATCAGAGTAATTCGCCGCCAGCAACCAAGGCTCAGGCAGTGAAACTTCAGCTCGCTCGACAACGCCCCAAAGCTCGACCGGTACTTCCGGGCTTTCGGCATCGTTGGAGTAAACCTTCAGCACGCCATAATACTCGCCGACTGTGTCTGGAGCGAATGTCACGCCCAGAAGCCGGTTTAACCCTGCGCCGATTTCCATGTCATCTGCGCTGTATTCGACAGAAAATGCAGGGTTTGAGATGGTGATGCTGTCCAGAACGAGCAAGGCATCGCCACGGTTGAAGACTGTCAGTGACCAGGTTAATTCATCGCCAGCTTCGATAACACCGAAGTCATGCTCAGTCGTGGATAATTCAATGGACGATGGCAAGACAGCAATGGGGTTGCTCTTGTCATCTGAGCAACTCGTCAAGGTCAAGGCGGTTAAAACAATGGTAAACAAGATCAGCAGAATCTGTTTTTTCATCTATGACTCCGAAAAAATTATGGTTTTGAATTGAAAAAATAAGGCTCACACCCAATACTGTCATACCTGCGAAGGCAGGTATCCATCGCATTCATCCCTATCCGTCATTGCGAGGACGGCTTATGCCGGACGAAGCAATCTCATAAAAGTTCGAGTATCACCTTCACTACCTTTGAGTGCGCCAAACGCACCCAACCACGTCGTACCGGCGAAAGCCGGTACCCAGATTGAGAGTTTTGACATTCCCACGCAGGAGCGTGGGAACGAGTAGCTCCCACTAGTCCACCTTGTTCCCATGCTCTTGCGGGGAACAATTATTAATCCGTTAAATCTGTTTCTTATGTTGTGCATTCCTCTCTATCTCACCAGCATCACCTTCTTAGTATTACTCTGTCCGTTTGCAGAAAGGTTCAGGAAATACACTCCAGCGGGATTTCCTTCAGCATTCCAGGCAAACTTATGATGTCCCGCGCCGAGGTTGCTGTTGACCAAAAGGTCAATCTCTCTGCCATTCATGTCGAAAATGGTAACTCTAACATTTTCCTGCCTTGGCAAATCGAAACCGATCGCCACTGTCGAGTTGAACGGATTGGGATAAGGAGAATGAAATACAAAACTGTTGGGGAAGGCAGGGTCTAGTAATTCCACGCCGTTGTATAGTGGATCGGGTTCGGTGCAGGCTAAATACATTTGGGCAGGAAAACAACGTCCCACAAAGTAGTAGCCATTGTTCTCCGACAAAGTTATTGCATTACAAGATGCTCCCGAACCAACATCATAATACCCCTCCCAGAGGACATCACCATTTGGATTAAGCCGCATTAAAACTGTATCGTCTGGCGATCTGTTTGTCTCACCGAGCACCACAATATCGCCTTCTGGCAGTACCACCAGATCGCGGAGCTCCTCGTCCCATCGCTCTGTGCCATAATTCCGATGCCATATCTCTTCACCATCGGCGCTCACGCAAATTACAAGCATGTCCACCGAACCACCATCCGCGCGGCGATTAGTGTAACCTGCCATAATAAAATCACCGTTAGGGAGTAATCCAATCACTTTTGCAATGTCTGAATGTAGAGAATCCCCATAAGTTCCAAACCATTCTTCAGCACCTGTTGAATCAGTCTTCACAAGATAAACTTGACCAGATCCCCCAAAAGATGTCGTATAACCCGCCAATGCAAATCCATTATCTGAGGTTCGGACGATATTATATAGACAATTTCTTCCTCCACCGCCGTAGTACTCACACCATTGCTCATCTCCTGTAGCATTTAAATAGAAAAGCATTCCATCAGATGAGCCATTTTCGGCATACTCATAGGTCACACCTACAACATAAACGCCACTAACCTGATCTGGGACAACATCGCCTAAAGTCGCGCTTCGCCCCCCAAACTGATTAATCCAAAGCGAATCCCCTTCCAGACTTAAGCGCGCTACCAAACCAGCGCCGCCATTGGGTGAGCTACCTCTGCCGGATAAATACACAGAACTATCAGCAAGGCATATTGTGGATGCTCCTGCATCCCAAACATCTTCAAGACTTGTCAACCATTCAAGGTCGTGATTAGCATCAATCTTCATGGCATACATATCATCAGTGCAGTAAGGAGGATGATAGACTCCACCAATGTAAAGATTACCTTCTTCATCCTTAACAATATCATTAGCTTCCAAACCCGGATAATTTCGCACCCAAAGCGTGTCTGGCGGCTGAGCAAAGGCATTGACAACAAATAATAACAAAAAGAACAAGGGCATTACAGATCCTATTGAAATTTACAGGGGACGGTAGCAAACCGTCCCCTGTAAAACTAACCGAATTTCTTTTATCTTATCAGCGTCAGTTTGG
>CAZAGU010000182.1:0-7341 GCA_964484805.1 uncultured bacterium | reverse complement strand
AGCCCTCAAACCCTTTGTTACAGAGTTTCGAGGGCATCTTCAAGGGTCTCGTCGAGCAAGTGAGCGTAAATCTCAGTTGTGTTTACCGATGCATGTCCGAGTGCCTGTTGCACGATGAGGATATTCGAGGTGCGAGCGTACAGCCCGGTTGCGAAGCTGTGCCTGAGAGAATGTGGTGTGATTCGTTTGTCGATTTCAGCCTTGTCAATCCATTGATCGAGACGACGCTGGATTTGCCGTGTGGTAATTCTCTGTTGCATCTGGCTGAGGAAGAGCGCTTGGCTTTCGGTGAATATCTGCTTGCGTTCCTTCAGGTATCGATTCAGGATTGTTCGCAGCTTAGTGTTGAGAAAGCGATTAACGGTTTGTCCACCCTTGGCTTGAATGGTGATTCGCTTCTCCAGCAGGTTGACATCTGTGGTACCCAGATTGACCAGCTCCGACAGTCGGATACCGGTATGCAGGAACAGGTTGACGATGACCAAGTCGCGGTTTGCCTGCCAGCCCTTTTGCGATCTGATGGTTTTCAAGAGCAGGCGTTTCTCGTCCTCGGTCAGATATACCGGAGGCTTTCGGTTCTTGTGTTTGATCTGTACACAAGCAGTCGGATTGTGGTCGATCAGACCTGTTTCAGTCAACCATCTGAAAAATCCTTTGATCGATGCTCGTGTGCGGTTGATGGAAGATGTCATTTTCGGTTTTCCATTGGATTGTTTCTGGACAGGATTGGAAAGGATGAAACCATCGATATTCGTGGTTGTGATCTCATGGATTTCGCAGTTGTTGCCAAGATGTTTGAGCAGCAAATTCAAATCACGTTGCTGGGCACCGATCGTATGTGGCGATCTGCCATTGGCAAGTTGGTGATCCAAAAACTGTTTGATCGTGTGTTGGAGATTCATGATTTTTCCTTATCGCGTCAGACCGACGAGTTTGCCCTCGTCGGAAATGGAGAGCTTCGAGAAGTATCCCGACCGGATTCTCACCCAGCCTGCGCTGGACTTGACTTCGTAACGAACCGCAACACGGGAGAGTTTAAATCGATAGGCCTTCCCGTTGACTTCTTTCTTGAGATGTCCGAAGCGGACTGGTAGCGGCTCCTCACCAGGGACATCTGGATACGCTGATCGACGAGTTCGAGTTTCAAGTTGGTGAGAATTCCGACTTGACAACAGCCATAGCCATCAGTAAGTCCGGGCATTCCGCCATCACTCGCAAGCCGTATTTCAAAGCTCAGTTCATTTCAGGGACTGTGATTCACTTTCGTCCGGGTGGTGATTATGGTAAGGCATTCCGATCACTTCATGTTGACAGAGTCTGGGTGGATGAAGCTGCCTGGCTGCCAGAACAAGCCTGGCGCGCGGTCAGACAATGCCTGAATGCCGGTGGCTGCTTCAGGATATATTCCAATCCGAATGGACTTAGGGACACGACAATAAAACTGATAAATTGACTGAATTTATTAGTTTTCAGAAAATTTTAATGTGAGTGAAACATCAGTATACCAATAAGAAATATATTCGTCAATTACAGGATAGGCTTCGTTCACAGTACTAATACCGTAGGCCAACCATCCAGTCCGAGGGCGAACCCGAATGTACCTGAATACATAGAAATCCAATCCAATAGCGAAGTCCAATTCTCCTTGATCAAAGTATCTGGATTTTTCTCCGTCCTTATCAATATAATCGAGTCTCAAGTCATTCGTTAACATTATTTTTGGCCATCCCCAGCCGAGTACTGCGCTGAATGTGAACCATTCAGGCCCATGATAGTATCGAAAAAGTAATCCCTTTTGATCGATTTTCGAAAGATATAAGATTGAATCCTCATTTGGCAAAATCATTGGTTTAGTCATAGAAGTTTGGAAATATGCAACGTCCACAGTATGATAAGCTTCATTCTTTACTTCAAAATTGAGGCCTATTTCATACCGTGAAAATTTAGCCTTCATACTTGAATACTCCGATAGTGACACAACCCGACCATCATTTCCCACAATGGTGGCATTGGCATTTGTAGCTGATTCTTGAATCTCGGTAATGCTACGAACGTAAAGATCAGGGAATATATATGAAACCAGCATAAGGCTTTGAGTTGAAGTGAACTCATTTTTTGATCGCTCCTGAAAAAGCCTGCCTCCTGCACCAATTGAAAACTTTTTTTGAGCTGCTGTTTTTGAAAACATATTCAATGAAAAGAATCGTATTAGAGGCTTTTGATATGATAGTTCAATTGCAGATAAGTCTCTTCGCGAAACATCATCGATGAATAGGTGCTTGGGGAAAAAACCAGTTCCCTCAAGATGTTGGTAGTCTATTCGAATCTGAATTGGTTTTAGAAAATTGGTGACTCGGCTACTATCTGCACTATAGCCAAACTGTACAAACAAAGATAAGCTCGCTATAGTAAGGATTATTGCATTATGCTTAAAGTTCATTTTTCAATTGTGTTAGTTTTTTTGATTCTAATATAATTCTTTTCAAGTGTGTCACATTTTGCAATTGCTTCAACATAAAGAGGATTTGGTGACAACTCAGATGCTTTACGAAGTGCCTCAGGAGCATCAGGGAATTGGAAACTATACATATTGACCAATCCGAGATTATACCATGCTTTGTGGACCTCTGGGTGAGCGGAATAATTTTCGCATGCAACACGAAATGTGTCAGCAGCAATCAACAAATCTCCATTCTTGACTAATTCAACTCCATTTTTAAGCTCAGGCATGGTCGGGTCTAAAGCGAATCTTACTTTTACCTTTTCGGAATAAGGTACGACTTCCTTGAGAAACACATCGAATACTTCCTCATAGGCTTTTTCAAATAACGGTTTATATTCTGGATATACCCCCAGGATCCTTATCTTCGGAAGAAATTCTGTCGCGACCTTGATAATTATTACCAAAAGTTGAGAAGAAAATTACTTTACCGGTATTTACGTTAGTTACCATGAAATGAATAACAACATGTGTTTGAGTAGTACGCCAATAGTTTCTGTGCTTCTTTCCTGGGTTCTTCATCCCTTCCGATTCTACCCATTCTTTTACTCCTTTTTTGCATTCGTAATCATGAGTAATGATATTCCCAGAAATGATCAAATCTGTAATATCTGAATTGCCTTTACCATTTTCTGTAAACACCCTATATGCTGGTCGTTTTGTCTTTTTAAATTTGTACCCAACTCCCTTTCGACCTAAAAGATCAAATTTGGATTGTGCGATTGGCATGGTTGTAATTTCTAATGTTATCTGTCCACCTTGTTCATGACCTGTAACAACCCAACCAGTATTACTTATCAACCTATTTGTGAACCGATTCTTTATTAATTCTGCATTTTTCCCTTCAAAGTTGCCAATGCCGACGGATTGGTACTTTGATAAATCTACTTCACCAGGCCAAATCACAGGGACTTTTATGTTCGGTTGGTTTGATCCTCGCAAAGTGATTATACTACAACTTGTAAAAATAAAGACGGTGCAAACCATGAGAAGTGATAAAAAAATCTTACTTAAACACTTCTCACTTGATTTGATTGTGTTCTTGTGGATCTGTACTACTGACATGTTACCTCCTTAAATTTAAAAAAACACTTAAATTATTACGAATAATATCTCTCTCTACCAATGAATGTCAAGTTATAAATGACATTAATGTAGTTTGAAAAAATAATTTGTAATATTCCAGAAGATGGTCATCATGTTGAAAGAGATCAAGCAGGTCGCCCGCGAAATCCTCGACTGGATATTCGATGACTGGAAGGAGATGAAGGGCTATTCAGAAAAGAAGATCCAATACATCTTCTCCGATGTCGATCTGACCAACGAGATTGATGTCAAGAAACTGCTGATCGAACTTTATGACCGCAATCTAATTTCCAAGAATACCATCCAGACAAAAATGGATTTGTCTCCTGACGTGGAGAAATCAAATCAGGCTAAAGAGGGAACCTTGGTTGACATGTCCTGGGACATCAAGGATATCGTTTCGCTGGTTCAGATGGGGGGACGCCTGTCCCTGCGAAGGCAGGGATCGGTGCAGACTGCCCAGGAGATGCTGGGTCTGGATAAGGTGAAGGAAACCACCCGCGTGCAGAAACAGGAGAAGGCAGAATCTGAAGGCATGTACGCCTCTGCAAATGAAGAGCACATCTGCGATGAGTGTGGATTCTTTGATGCTGAAAATAACCATTGCCTGAACACTGGCGAACCCCGACTCGGAGGACAGAAGGGCTGCTGGCAGTATGGGAGGGAATAGGTAAAAATTATTGTCATCAAAACCACCCATCTCTCTGCTTGATTTCGAATGTCCTTCGAAGTAGATTGTAATCAGCAAGTCAATAATAATGGTGAAAACATGGCAAACGCGCTTCGCGAATACCTTCGCCAACTGGAACATACCCAAGGCTTAGGCCCGGTGACGGAACACTCCTTCCGCCCGGCTCTGAAAACCTTCCTCGAATCGCTGGGCGACTCCCTTGAAGCGCTCAACGAACCGCGACGCATCGCCTGCGGCGCTCCGGATTTTCAAGTTTTCCAAGGCCGCCGAGACAGCCGCCGCAGCCTTGGCTATATAGAGACCAAAGTCCTCGGCGTTCCCCTTGACGAAATTGAGAGAAACGAACAACTCCTCCGTTACCGTTCCGAACTCGACAACCTGATTCTCACCAATTACCTCGAATTCCGTTGGTACATCAAGGGTGAACCGCGTCTTTGCGCATCTCTAGGATGTCTCGACGGCTCTCGATTCACTCATTCCAAGAGCGGCGAAACGGAAGTCCTGTCCCTTCTCGCTGACTTCTTCCAACACCAGCCCGAACCTATCGGCCGCGCCGACGAGCTGGCGGTGCGGATGGCAAAACTAACCAGAGCCATTCGCGACATCATTCGGGAATCATTCCTTCAGAAGAGCGTCACCCCAGAGCTGTCTTCGCTTCACAGTTCGCTCAAAAGACAATTAATCCCCCACCTTGACGAAAGCCAGTTTGCCGATATTTTCGCACAAACACTCGCCTATGGGCTTTTTGCCGCGCGAGTAACCCATCATAATCCAGAAACGTTCCTGCTGGAAACCGCAGTGCGGGAAATCCCCCGCACCAATCCTTTTCTGTTGGATTTGTTTCATATCGTAACCGGTCCCCGGTTTTACGACGAGCCTTTCTCCGGTTACATCGAAGACTTGACTCAAACATTGGCACAGGCTGACATGGCGGAAGTCCTCAGCGATTTCGGAAAGCAATCCCGCGATAAAGACCCCGTACTGCATTTCTATGAGACCTTTTTAGGCGCTTATGATCCGAAGGAAAGAGAGCGACGCGGCGTTTATTACACCCCCGAATCTGTGGTGTCATACATTGTCAGGTCTGTAGATCATCTGCTCAAAGCGGATTTCGCCTGCGACGGCGGCTTGGCGGACAAATCAAAGCTCGAATCTGATAACAAAAGCCACCGCGTATTAATCCTTGACCCCGCCTGCGGCACTGGTTCTTTCCTGTATGGCGTGGTTAATCACATCCGCGACCTTTTCAGTCAAGCCAACAATGCTGGTGAATGGAAAGATTATGTCATCGAGCACCTGATCCCCCGCCTGTTTGGCTTCGAACTGCTGATGGCGCCCTATGCCATCGCCCATTTCAAACTGGGGCTTCAACTTGAAGCGCGCGACCTGTCCGACGAGGAGCGAAGTGTCTGGGGGGTTGATTTACAAAAACCTGATCGCCTGCATATCTACCTGACCGACACACTGGAAAGATGGCAAACAATCGGGCACACTTTCTCGCTGGAATCCGATTTCATCACTAAGGAAGTCAACGCCGCCGCCGATGTCAAGAGCAAATTCCCGATTATGGTGGTGCTCGGCAATCCGCCTTACTCCGGTCATTCCGCCAGCAAATCGGAGTGGATTCGCAAGCTGATAGAGGACTACAAGTTCGTTGATGGCGTGCCCTTAGGGGAAAAGAATCCTAAAATGTTACAAGACGATTATGTCAAGTTTATCCGCTTCGGGCAATGGCGCATTCAAGAGACTGGTCAAGGCATTCTGGCTTTCATCACCAATCACGCCTATCTCGACAATCCCACCTTCCGCGGTATGCGCCGCAAGCTGATGAAGACATTCGACGATATCTACATCCTGAATCTGCACGGCAATTCCAAAAAGAAGGAGAAAGCCCCCGACGGCGGCAAGGACGAAAACGTCTTCGACATCCAGCAGGGTGTCGCAATCGGCATCTTTGTGAAGAAGCCAGCCCCCGCTGTCAGTACCGCTCCCGCTGTCATTCCCGCGAAGGCGGGAATCCAGACTAAGAGTAACACTGCCACCATCCACTACTCCGAACTCTTCGGTCTCCGCTCCGCTAAAGAAGAAGCCCTCTTCTCCCGCGACCTCGCCAACACCGATTGGCAAACATTAAGCCCGTCCTCGCCACATTATTTGTTTATTCCCCAGGATGACACTCGCCGTGAGGAATACGAAAGAGGCATAAAAATCAATGAAATCTTTCCGCATAACTCGGTAGGTATTGTTACTGGAAGAGATAGTATTACTATTGCGTTTACAAAAAATGATCTCATTAAAACAATCAATGAGTTTATTAGTTTACAGCCTGAACAGGCTCGAGAGAGATTTCAATTAGGAAAAGATTCAAGTGATTGGAAAGTGGAATATGCCCAAAAAGATATTTTGAAATTGCGAGATTGGATAAATCATATTGTACCTATCTTATATCACCCATTTGATATAAGGTGGACAATTTATACGGGAGCCTCGGCTGGTTTTCATCAAAGACCTCGAAATAATATCATGAAACACTTTATTGATAACCATAATCTTGGGTTGATCTCTGTGAGACAAGTAGCTGAAAATACATTCAATCATGTATTTATTACAAGTAACATAATCGCTTGCCGAATTATGTTAAGTAATAAAGGTTATGGATCACTTTATCCTCTTAAATTCAATGGGATAGATAATTTCCGTGTGTCAAAATCGATTCAACACTATCAAAAAGAGTTGGATAATGCAGAATTATTAAATTATATTTACTCCATACTACATTCTGCATCCTATAGAAGTCGTTACATTGAGCATTTGCGTCTTGATTTTCCTCACATTCCTTTCACCAAAAACAAATCTCTTTTTAAGACATTGGCAAAGCTTGGCTCCCAACTCATCGACCTTCACCTCCTCAAATCCCCGTTGCTGAATGAGACTGGTGTGGCATATCCCATTCCCGGTGAGCATCGAGTCGAGAAGGGCTATCCGAAGTACACTCCGTCCTCAATAGCCCCCCTGCAAGCTGAGGAGGGAAAAGGACGGGTTTATATCAGCAAGGATCAGTACT
>CAZAGU010000181.1:0-7426 GCA_964484805.1 uncultured bacterium | reverse complement strand
AATCAAGTCAAATCGACGCAATTCGTTTAACAGCAACCACTTCGGAGAGTTCAATATCGTTGGGACTTTGCGGCATCTCGGCGTGAATGGGAGCGTCGTTCGCCACATGGCAACTTCGCTTCTCCAAGCGCAGGAATCCGGCTGCAAGGAGTCGGGC
Source organism: uncultured bacterium (assembly GCA_964484805.1). Classification (GTDB taxonomy): domain Bacteria; phylum Electryoneota; class AABM5-125-24; order Hatepunaeales; family Hatepunaeaceae; genus CAZAGU01. The sequence goes on along the minus strand of CAZAGU010000181.1, from coordinate 7,269 downwards.
GATGTCTTGGAAAAGCTCCGCGGGTGTCATGTCTTCTGGAATCTTGGTCTGATGCGCTATGATCCTCCGGCACGTTACAGGTGTTTGAGGAAGTCATCCGGCGGGCGAGGGCTTCAGCCCAGAATGCCGTCTGCTTCCTTTCACCTGATATATACCGGAAAAGTGCGGAAAGTGACGGGAAAGGGAGCTTTGTGCCACGTGAAGTTAAAGAGAGTTCATCGCGAATCAACCCCCATGTGCAACTTGGCAGACGGCTAAATCGAGGTCGCGAAAGTGAAAGTCGGAGATTTTCATGGGCAGGAGATGGGTAAATGAGGGTGCATTCGTCACAACTTTGCGCTGTTATTCGGCAGTCAAGGGTTCGATTAGGTTTGGCTGTCGTATGCACGAGAGCCAAATTAACGGATGGGGAGGATGGTGTCCAGAATTAGCGAGAGGTGGAGGATTATTGAGATTTACGGAAGCAGTAAAATCTTAGGAATATTAGAAAACGAAAGGCGGCCTCGCAAGACCGCCTTTTGTTCAAATCAATGAAGTAGTGATAGACTACTTGAGCAAAATAACCTTTGTGGTGGCGACCTCACCTCCCGCAGTAATCTTCAAGAAATATATGCCCGTAGGCATATTTGTGGCAGTCCAGGTTCGATTACGGATTCCAGCCTGTTCGACACCGTTGAAGAGTCGCACAACTTCGCGCCCCGATACATCATGAACAGTCACCTTCACCAACATCTGGTTTGGAAGGGCATAGCAGATATGCACCACACCATTAAAGGGATTGGGCCACACAGGCTCCAGCGCGAGTTGTGTCGGCAATAACGGAGTCCCCCCAGAGACCTCATTGGTGAAAATGCCGCGCCCAGTAAGACTCACAGACACCGTTTGGCTGTCGCCGTAAAAAAAGATGAACTCGGCGGCGTAATCGCCGACCGAATCAGGAGAAAAGCCAACGAGGATATAGGTCGTGTCAGGGGGATAGAGATAAAGCGGAAGTTCCATGTCATAGGCGAAAGCCGAGCTATCCCCTGTTATGGCAACGGAATCTATCGGCACATATCTCCGTCCAAAATTATGGACGGGAAGCTCCCATGTTACTACCGAATCGACCATCACTGAATCGCCAAAATCATGGCTTTCCGCAAGAGCTCCTAACTCAAAGGGAAGGACAACAGTATCCGGCTCCGTGCGAATCAGACCGGCGGAATTGCCGCCGTCCCAGCGCATCCAACGATTTCCACCGATCAAATAACCGCCGTCATCTAGAGCCAAAACTGAAGTAGCTTCATCGAAACTGGCATCGTCGTCGAATTCTATTCCCAATTCCCATACTTCCTCCCCCAGATCGTCGATGCGCTTAGTTTTATACACATCTCCGCCGTGACGTCCACGCCCCTTTCCAACAATAATCCATCCTCCGCCACTTGCGGGAGCGATATCCTTTATCTCACGCTCAATTCTTTGAACGTCTCTTTGAGCCCAAATCGTATCTCCATCGGTATCAAATCTCGCAAGCAGTGAGTGATTGCTGTCAAACCATCCTCCCGCTATATATCCACCTCCTGGAACCTCCTCTACGCAAAGTAAAGTCTCTGTGCTGTCGGTGAAATTATAAGTTCTCAACCACTCCTGTTCACCATTAGCATCGGTTTTCAGTATAAGACAAACTGAAGCCCAGACCCAGCCAACGGCCGCATAACCATTGTCGTGAGTTTCGACTACATCTAAGAAAATTTCATCGCCGCCACCGTCATAGGTGCGCCTCCAGATTAGTTCTCCATCTTCATCGACTTTAACCAAATGAGCTTGACCAGAACCACAGGCGAGAATACCATGATCACTTGTACTTATCATGTTGTGGAATAGGTAATCCTCATAGTCACGTGACCAGAGTGAATCGCCATTCGCATCGATTTTAATAATATTAGCTTTCCACAATTCTTCTACATAGTAGCCGGCAATAAAAAATTGGCCATTTTCACGTAGTGCTATTCCACACAACATATCATGTCGTATTCCGACATCATAAACGCCCGTCCACTCTTCAACGCCATCGGCATCGGTTTTGACTATGTAATATGCCGGATACCTCTGACGGTTGCCGCCTGGGGTGAAGGTTTGCCCTCCAATTAAAAAACCACCATTATTTGTTTTTATAAGACGATAGCATCGTTCCGACCATCCCGCATTCCCATTATCATAGCCATCGTTATAATAACTCGTCCAGAGCGTATCAGGCTGTGCGAATGCTATTGCAGTCATTATCAGAATGACGGCAGAAATTAACTTCAATCGGGGGGGAGTGGCGTTGAACCACCCCCCAATTCGGTTCTGTTGACACATCATCAGCCTACTCACTTGGTCAAGATCAATTTAATTGTAACTGATTGGTCATTCGCAGTAAGTTTGCAGAAATAGAGTCCTGCAGCAACTCCTTCTGCATTCCAGACAACGCTATGGATGTCGGTCGTGAGGTTTCTGTTCAGTAGAGTTTCGACAACTCGGCCTTGAAGGTCTATTACTTGTAGTGTCGCTTTTGACGCAACAGGCAGGTTGAAACTCAATCTTGTCGAACTATTAAACGGATTCGGCCAAGCCGGTTCCAGAGATATTTGTGTCGGAAGTAAAGCGGTGTTTCCACTTGGCTGTTCGACGGTTTCTTCGTAGAGACGGTTCAGATCGTTGATCCTGGCGTCATAGTTGAACAAGGCATCGATTCCGTCTCCACCGCGCCTGACCAACTCCGCCCAAGCAATGTCCATAAGGGCGGCGATGCTGTCAGCCGGAGTCGGAGCATCGCCGCAGAGATCGTTCAGCGCTTCGATAGCCTGCTCCGGATTGCCGCCATAAAGCAGCGCCATCCCGGCAAGCCGCCGGGCTTCGAAGGCGAACAGCGGTTCCATGCGCTCGTTTGCGGCATACTCGAGATAGTATGACCTCAACTCGCGCAGATCACCGCCGGATCGACGGACACAGATGAGCAGACGCTGGAGGGAGTTGAAATCATATATCCCCGAGTGGTCAGCGAGATGAGAACGGAAGTATAGAATTGCTCGACTGTATTCACCCGCTTCCATCAGATCGAGACCTGTGAAGAACTCTTCCTCGGAATCAATATCGGGCGGAACCGGAGCGCCGCCCTGTATGAAATCATCCGTTGTGGCTGCCGGATTCGGCACCGGAACGTTATTGAAAAATGTCGCCTTAACCTGTTCGTCGAGGCCGTCGAAAACTGCTATTTCGCCATCCCAAATATCATCGCCACCCCAATAACACATGTTTGTCGCAGGTGCCACCCCGCTCGACTTGTACGCAAAAACACCGCGCCTGTTACCAGCGCCGTCGGCATCCCAAACGTTTGTCCACGCGATGGTTGGGTCGGAGGTGCTTGTGAGATACAATTCAGCGCCTGTGCTGCCAGCCTGTCCCTGATCGGGACCGTTGTTGTAAACGACATTCGGTCCAATTCCTTGACCGCCTATATTAGGACCACTGCTAAAGAAATAGACGCCCCGGTTGGGATTGAGACCGATGGTGTTGCTGACGATAGTCAGAGGGAAACTCGAGCTAAGCCTGAGCCCAGCATAGTATGTATCAGCGCTTCCGTTGCCTAAGAAATTGCTGGTTTGCACGGTAGACCGGTTTTCATTGTACGCGATCGTCAAGCCGTCCCACTGTGCGCCGGTGAAATCGCAATTGGTAAAATGGACGGGAATATCCCCAGATACCAGCACATTCTGGTATTCGCTGTCGGCGAGACGGCAGTTACGTATGAAAAGATCGGGCACATTGAGTTCCACCCCCCCATAAGCATAGACTTCATAGCCGCCGCCCGCCATATCGCAGCCATGTAGATTGCAGTCGTCGTCGGGGATGTTGATCTCCAAGCGCATCCAGCGGGCGACTCCTTCGAGTGGGCGGAAGAAGATATTTCTGGGCTCGCCGTTATCCGGGTCGCCGTTCGCACGGATAGTTCCTTGAACAAACCATCGGTAGTTTCCTGTAAACTCGAAGTAGGCGGCTCCAGCTTCCAGTGCGTCATCTCCAATGTCAATGGTTTCGCCTGTGGATGTGTAAATGGAACCGAATACCCGGTAATAATCCCATTCCAGAAAGTCACGACCGCCAACTCCACCAACAGGTAGGTTATCGTTGCACACATGAGCACCAGACGGGATCACACAAAAGGGATCAAAGTCATAGTCCGCGGCTCCTGGGCCTCCGTAAGCACCCATGTCGTTTGGACTGCCGTCGCGCGGTTGAGCCTCTATGTTCGGATAATCAGCGTCGTCAAATATTGCGTTGAGATTTCCACGATTGATCATGGGCGAGTTCCAGAAAAGATGGAAGTCTTCCAGCCCTACCGCCTCATTATCAAACAGCGGATCGGCAAATACTCCGGGATTTGAAACGCATCCTTGACAATCGAGAATTCCATTGTCATCAAAGCCGTTGTTAGGGAAGTTCCATTGATTAAGTGTACGGTTAAAAATGCCAAAATCCGAATTATCCGACAGGATATTGTTCTGAATCCAATTACCGTTAGCAACGGCTGGCACCAGAAGCCCGATCCAGATTCCTGCTTCCCGGACTTCCGGATCAACACTGGGATCACCGACACCATTCCCGTAAAATACATTGTTAAAAATCTGCAGAGGATTGTCAGGAATCGCTACGTCTCCTCCAATATCCTCAATTCGGAGACCTTGAACTGTTGCGTTGTATTGGATATTGTTGTGGATGAGAACTTGAATTGGTGCACTGAATATGCCCTCTGCCTGAGCATTTGCCAATACAATACCATAATTTGCGCCAATGAGGGTGTTATTGGCGATCTCAGCAGGTAGACGATTTCCTTGGAACATAACAGAACTGACTGTGCCTCTTAGGCGTATGTTAGCATTTGTGTTATCCTCGAAATGATTCCCGCGAACAAGGATTGCTCCATCTTCCCATACGCCCATGCGATATGTGTGCAAACCATCTGTTCCATTTTCCGCAATAAGATTATTGTCAATGAAAATTGGTAAACATGGACCTTCCATGTTGTCAAAGAAACCGCATTGACCATTGAATCGCATTTCCGAATCATGAATATCAACAAGACAACTAATCTGCCAAAGACGGATTCCATCCCCCGTGTTTGACTTAAGGCTAGATTCTTCGATCAATATCTCAGCCATTTGGGCATAAAAATGTTGAGCCATCCCGAAATAAGCACCCATACCAAATCCTAAATTATTGTCCTGACCGTTCAGATTCACTTTGGAGTTCCGAATAGTGTAATCACCATCTTCGAAAAAGTAGACAGCAACACCATGCGATCCACAGTTTTGTATCCAACAACCTTCGATCCTAAGTACTTCATCCAAATCTGGGAACTCTCGGTCTCCTATAAGATTCTGGTTTTGTTCATCTCCCATTTTAACGCCAACACGAGCAATTGACTCTTCTTCATCCATTTGAACATCAAAAAGACTTATTCTACCATTCCAATCATCTTGGGAGGTGATACTCACGATACCATTGCTCAGGCTGTTCTGAAGTGCGCTTGGAGAGTTCAGGATAGGATCGCCAATAGTAAGCTCTGGCCAATTTCCGGTTAATACAATTAACCCATTGTTTGGAGGATCTACACCTGCTCCCCCACCTTCTAAATCAATACCAAGGAGGTGTATCTCACCGACATTGTCGTTGGGGATATTGTTGCCGACGATGGTAAGCGAACGCCAGTAATCTCCAGGATTTCCAAGATTGTTGATCTGTGCGATATGTGGTGCCGGATTACCATCTTGCCCTGGTGTGGTTCGCATCACACCTGAGATGTTGATTTGAACATCAGCTCCAATCTCGATTGAAATTCCATCATCAAGGCGCCAGTCTGACCCAACTGGCACGATATAAGGGTTGTTCGGTACGGGTGTGTTGATGACATAATCTGGAACTGGATCAACTTCTCGTTCGCCCCACGGGATCGGGTTGTCGATTGCCGCAAGGAAGTCATTCTGATTATTAATGACGAGCTGCTGACAAAGTGCTTGTCCACTAAACAAGCTTACCAGAACTGCAATAAAGCAGATGGTTGAGAAACGCATTGTTTTTCTCCTCGTTTTTTTAGGAAAGGGCTTAACTTAGTTTTCATTTGAGTCTTTTCGACAGTGACCATTAATGATTCCGTTGAATTAGTCGGAAATTGGCAGAAATCTGAAAAATGCAGAATTGTAACATTTTGTAATGACAGTGCTTACGATTAGCTTTTTTGATGGAAATCAGAAATAATGGTGTAAATCAACAGAGTCATTAATACACCTCAAGAAATTTATCAGATGTACCTTTGACAAAAATAATTAGGTAGTAAGGGATAGTCCTTAAAACCAAAATACGCCCATCCCACACCAATATCAAATCAGTGAGCGAAGTGCGAATATCCGTCTGAACAATCTATCGTAACAACATTAAGCATCCCGAACCTCACAAATTCAAATCAAATTCAGATAATGCAGAGTCGGTAACAGGGATAAGGGTAAATTTCTTTTTCTCAAATATAAACTCCGATTTTCGCAAAGTCAATAGCAGATTACTGAATTTCTTCTTTTTCTTTTCCGATTTCCCAACCCTGATTGACACTGACCTTTCGGATGCCACCAAAATTGAACTCAATATCAACCCGCAGATTGCCAGAGTATTTTCTGGAAACACAGTCAGTAATAATCTGCCTAATCTTGAGAATCAAGCTGTTCAACGTCATTTCAGCATCGCCTCCAGTTCAGTGAAGATCGGTTCGGCGGTGCAACGGCACTGGAAGTCCTGCCCCGGGTGCCCAGTGTCCGCCGGTGGCTTTGTCCAGTCAAATTCCTTGCCTTCCTTGATCCGGTGGGACTCCCGAACCCGCTCATCCTGCGACGTTCGCCAAGTGTAACGCTTCAGACCCATGCCACGTTGTCGCTCGCGCGTGAGATCGCCATCGATGTTGAGCATTGCGTTATCCGGCACGTTTTGGTGTTGGTGGAAGCTGTCCGGTGGGAGGAGGTTCTCTGTCCCGTGCGCGGGCGTTTTTTCCTTCACCTGATATATACCGGAAAAGAGTGGAAAGTATCGGGGAGGCCATCGAAATAAGGGCGAGGAGTAGCCTTGGCAAAAAATTCCTTTTCGTTTGTAGATTGTATTAAAAGAAGATGCTTGACAGCAGACTGTTTGCTTTTAGCTCAAAATAATTGATTTTCGCAGAGGGTTAGCCTTGACAGCCCTCGTGCAACCTGGTTGTTAACCAGA
>CAZAGU010000180.1:0-7436 GCA_964484805.1 uncultured bacterium | reverse complement strand
CAAATTTAGCTTTGAGGAAATATCATGCGAAAAATCTGGATGCAAGTTTTTCTGACGACCATCTTCTTCATGTTCATCACAGTATCCTTGGCTCAGGCAGACATTCTCAATGTCCCGGATGACTTCGAGATCATCCAAGCTGGCATTGATGCCGCTGACGATGGCGATACTGTGCTGGTTGCGCCGGGAGTGTATGAGGAGAACATCACCACCGCCGGTAAAAGCAACATTACCATCGGCAGCTTGACACTGACCACCGACGACCCTGCTTTCATTGAAGAGACCATCATTGACGGCGGAGGCAACGACGTGGTCGTGCGGCTTCGCGATATGCAACGAAACGGACATGTGCTCCTGCGAGGGTTCACCATCCGCAACGGTAACAGCGATTTGGCGGGCGGCATTGAAGCGACTGGGGCGATATATGCCGAGATGTTGGATATTGTCGTTACCGGAAATCAGGGAGGAATGGCCGCTGGCATTGCCGCAACGAGTATATGGGATGCTCATTTCCGCAATGTCAGAGCCATTGAAAACGATGGCACGGGCGTTTATATATCGGCAACCCGAACCAGTTTTGAGAACTGTGAATTCTCCAGCAATGCGGGCACGGGTGGAAACATTGGCGCGGGATCGTTGTTGATGAGGAATGCTTCGTTTCTTGACAATGTTAATACAGGTCTTAATATCTGGGTCACAAGGCATATCTTGCTGGATCACGTATCCATCGCTGGAACCAGACAGCAGAACGGTGAAAATGGGAATGGTTTACGCATTTATCAGCAAAGTTGCTCCAATTTCACCGCAGAACTCACGAATAGCATCATTTTCAGCAATCAGGGCGGTTCTATCGTCTTGCGTGAAGGACCTGATAATTCAGTGGGAACACTATCGGTGAGTTATTCAGACATCGAAGGAGGGCTGGATGAAATCGTAATCGAAGAGGGCGGCGATCCTGAGATTAGCTGGCTCGACGGCAACATTGACGAAGACCCTCTCTTCGTCAATGCTGACAACGACGATTATCACCTGACCGAAGATTCCCCTTGCATTGACGCTGGCGATCCCGAATCCGACCCCGACCCCGATGGCACGCGCGCTGATATGGGTGCTTATTATTTTATCTTCCCCGAAGATGATGATGGTGTGCTTCATGTTCCTGATGAATATGAGACCATTCAGGCGGCAATCGATTTCGCTGTGGAAAGTAATACCATTATTGTTGAACCGGGAGTCTATGAGGAAAATCTCAACTTCCTCGGCAAAGGAATCTCGCTGATTGGTGATCCTGACAATCCCGAAGAGGTCATCATTGACGGAGGTGCCAACGATGCCTCAGTGGTGGTTTTCCGAAATGATGAAGGCGAGGAAACGTCCATGTCCGGGTTCACCATCAGAAATGGCGACACAGATTATGGCGGTGGAATATACTGCAACGAAACCAGCCCAACTCTCAGTAATTTAGTCATCATTGGAAATCATGCCGTTCATCTCGGTGGTGGAATTTACTGCACCGCCGAATCAGCCCCAACTTTAAGCAACAGCGTCATTCGCGAAAACACTGCCCTGCGTGGCGGTGGCTTCAGTTGCTACAATGAATCCCGCGCGGTATTGACTAATGTAGTCATTACTGGCAATTCAACCTGGGGCGATGCTGGCGGAGTGCAATGCTCAAGCTCTGAGATGCTTTTGCGCCGCTGTGTGGTAGCACACAATGAAGCAAATGACGCTGGCGGCGGGTTGATCGCCATTGGTCAAAGTAACAGGCTCATCCTTGAAAATAGCCTGGTTTTTGGCAACACCAGCAATGTCGGGGCTGGCATCTTCAAAAACCAGGGTGAACTGTATGTGATAAACTCAATTATCCGAGACCAAACTGGCGAAACGTTTGACGGTTTGACAGAAGACGACACGATAAAATTCAGCAATATTGAAGGCGGGTACGAGGGCGACGGCAACATCGACGAAGACCCTCTCTTCGTTGATTCCGAAAACGGCGATTATCATTTGACCGAAGATTCCCCTTGCATTGACGCTGGCGATCCTGAATCTGATCTTGATCCCGACGGCACGCGCGCTGATATTGGGGCGTATTACCTCCACCAGCGGGATATTGATCTTGACTGCGATGAATTGGTGTTTGAGCCTGTTGAACTTGGTGATGAGGATAGCTTATCTGTCACAATCACCAATACTGGCAACACCTTGCTGACCTTCAATATGATGCGTATGCGCGACCCAGAATCCGGTCACTTCATACTTCGTCATGAGGGCGAAGATTTAGAACTTGGCGCGCAGGAAGAGTTTGTCGCCTGGGTTATATTTCATCCACTTGAAGAGGGGCGGCATGAAACTCAGTTCAGAATTACATCCAATGATCCAGACGAAGAATTTGTATCAATCGGCCTGATTGGAGATGCCGCTCAGGGTTTGCGAGATCATCAAGAGAACATCCCGATTGCCTTCGCGATTCAGGTAATTTACCCCAACCCCTTCAACAGCACCACCACCATCGGCTACTCACTCCCCGCGACGGGCGCGGTCTCGCTGATAGTGTATGATCTGTCCGGGCGTGAAGTGGCACGGCTAGCTGATGGCGTAAAACCTGCCGGAACGCATGAAGCCGTGTGGGTGGCGGATGGTGTGGCGAGCGGGGTGTATGTGGTGAAGTTGGTGACTGGGAAAAAGACTCTGATGAGCAAAATGGTTTTAGTCCGATAAACTAGCTAAACTATATTTACCACCAAGGCATCATGTTTCGAGTTGTTTGCGAAATACTAATCTTGGTGTCTTGGTGGTAAGAGGGAAAAAACATGAAACTCAAAGCCCGTATTATAATCCTGTTTACAATTCTGCTGACCTCCTTGGTGTGGTCGCTGAGTTGGGACGACTTCCGAGAGAACGCCTATTTCGTGTCCGAAGGACCGCACTTTGGGCATTGGCGCGGTTTCGTTATCCAGGGACAATTTGCATACGCCATATCCGATTATGGCTTGGAAATAGTCGATATATCTGATCCTGCCGAACCATGCCGAATATCATTCACTTCCACACCTACCTATACCTATTGTCTTACCATCGAAGGCGATTATGCCTACATCGGTGGTGTCGGTCTGTGGGTTGTTGACATTCACGATCCTTATAATCCAGTGCTAATCGGCAACCTTCCGACCCGTGCCTATGTCAAATGGATTCTGCTTGAGGACAACTTGACTTATATGGCTGATGGTGGATTGACAATAGCTTCAGTTGAGAATCCCTTCCAACCAGAACTTATCTGCACAAGTGATTATGAGATTCGTAATGCTTTTGGACTTGCCAAAAAGGATAAACATGTCTTTGTAACAGGATATAATGGGCTTTATACATTCAATGTTGAGAGTATTGATAATCCTGAATTAATTGATCATATTGAATCTGATGGTTCCAGTGGTCCTGTTTTTTTGTCAGATTCGCTTTTGTTTGCGTGCTTTGAAGATTCAACTCCTGTTTATAACTGTCAAAATTCACCTGATCTCGAATTAGTAACTAATTTTGCCTTGGAAGGAGTACTAAGTATTTTACAGAAAGATAGTTATTTATTTATAAATAATATTTCACCTTGGATTTCAATCTATGACATAAATGATCTGGATGCACATAATAGAGTAAGTAGATTAGAAACAAATGACGATGATTTCTATAGACCTGAAATTTGGGGCTATGATGTTAGCGACACAATTATCATCTGCGGTGAATACGAATATGGTTATGAGATATTCAATATTTCAGACATCCAGCATCCGGATTCAATTGGTGGTGAGTTTCCGATAGCGCCGCACAGTTGCAGTTCATTAGCCAAAGATGGGGATTTCATTTACCTGACGAGAATTACTGAAGGAATCGAAGTCTATTCAGTCGAAGACATCGGCAATCCGGTGATGACCGATGCGGTAGAAAATATTGCCTCACGTGGATATAATATCATAAGAGTAAATAATGGTTATGCTTACGTGGTTGATTATTCGGATGAAAGATATCGGCGTCATGACCGAGAGGGTGGTCCGACAGGTGAAAGAGTGAAAATATTTGATGTTCATGATCCGTATAATATCGATTACATCACCGAATTTATTCCTCCAAACTTTTCCTTTTTACCAGAACTTGAGATTAACAATGATATTTTCTTTCTCGGTGTTCCAACCTATACTCCACCGCATGGAGATCGTATTGGCGCGGTATTTGTTTATGATCTTGATAATCCTGTTGAGCCGGAGTTATTGTCAATAATACCCTTGGATCGGCTAATGGGTAGCATCGCGGTCGATGAGCAATATTTATATACACTTGACCGTGAACGCATGTGCATTTTTGATAAGAGTGATCCAGCGGATATATCCTTAGTCGGCGAGCTGGAATCCCCCGGTGATAATACTGACAGTATGAACAGCATGGCAGTAAATGGGGAACGAGCTTATTTTGCACTGCATTTAGATGTCTATGTTGTCAATATCGAAGATCATCAGAATCCTTCCTATTCTTACCATTTTGAATCCAGTAGTGCTGTGATTGATGTTTTTATTGACAATGATATTTTGTATCTTTCACACGGTCGCAGTGGGTTTGAGTTTTATTCTTTGGAAAATCCTGATAGACCGCGCAAGATTGGTTTCTATGATACACCTGGTTTCGTTGCCGATATGTATGTTGATGATGGCATTGCCTACATTGCTGATTATTTCAACTTCGGAATATATAGTATCGGTGACACGCTGATAAGTGATGCCAGCGAATTCCTTCCCACCCAACCTCCCACAAAGTTCAAGCTTTACCCGGCAATCCCCAACCCCTTCAACTCGACCACCACCATTGGCTACTCGTTGCCTGTGGCGGGGAATGTCTCGCTGACGGTGTATGATCTATCCGGCCGCGAAGTGGTTCGACTTGTGGATGGCGTGAAACCAGCAGGGACTCATGAAGCGGTGTGGGTGGCGGATGGGATGAGCAGTGGGGTGTATGTGGTGAAGATATCCGACAATCAGCAGACCACGTCCCAGAAAATCATATTAATGCGCTGAGAACGATAGAATTATCTATACTTTCAGCTTGACAGACAAGTTTTTACTAACTACATTTAAAGCATTGAAGATTATGTAACTTTAACCTGAAAACATGCTTTAGATGATATAGATTACATTTTTTTGGAGGAGCAGATCATGAAGTGCAACAGAACTCATGATAGCAGAGCATCTTTGACCCTTTTTTCGCAAATTTTCAAGTCGTCCAACTGTTTCAAATTCGCTTCGTTCACCTCAAACCCCTTCCCTTCGGGAGCCATCGGCATTGGAAAAATCCCGCTTGGCTTCCTCGCAATCGCTCTCTTCCTAATCGCCTTCTCCAGCGATGCCCTCGCCTGGTCTGGAACATTCTCCACTGGGGACGGCTGGCACTGGCGCAACCCGCAACCCTTCGGCGGTCATTTCTATTGTGTGGATATGCTGGATCAGGAATCCGTTGTCATCGCCGGCTCTTATGGTGTGATCGCCAAAACCACTGATCTCGGCGAAAACTGGACGCAAGCCGAAGTGCCGGACAATTTGATCACTGCCGTGAGCGCGCTCAAGTTTTTCGACGACAGTGAGGTTGGATTCGCCGTTTCCGATGGCAAGCTAATGACCTCAAACAACGGCGGCTTAAACTGGCATTACGTCGAATCAATAGGCAATATTCTAAGTTTCGATGCCTGGGATTTATGCTACACCGATGGCAGGATGTACGTTTTGCTGTCCGGGCACAACCAACAAAACAATTATGTCGCGGTTAAAGCCAACGAAGATGGTGAGTGGGGCGTGGTTCTGGCACAGGAACAGGGATTCTCCGGCTTGCGGAAAATCTCCTATCCTTACTCTTGGAATGAAAGCCAGATTTTTCAGTTTCACGAACAAATCGTCAGCACAGAGGAAGGACACATCCTCGATGTTGAACCGATTCCAGATACCAACGAGTTTTTCTATGCCCTTGACAGCACACTGCTTTGGGATTCAAACCAGGAAGCCTGGCAATTTGAGCAAAACATCCACGAAATCGCCTTCAGCGACGATAACACTGTCTATGTTTCCACTACTCACCTTTACCGCTCGACCGATTGTGGGAATAATTTTGATGATCTGGGAAATCTAAGAGATTACATCAACAAAATTGACTTTTTAGATTCAGAAAACGGCTTTGCGGTTGGAGCATTCTCACGAGCGGTCTATACGATCAACAGCGGGAATTTCTGGAGCAACTCGATGCGCAGCAACTCATACGCAACGGGTATCAGGAATATTTACTTTAATAACTCTGACCACGGCTTCATGCAGACTGGCAACTGCCAGAATCCCCTCACATTTGAAACTCATGATGGCGGTGAGTCCTGGGAGCAGATCGCCTTCAGCCGGCAAAATCTGGTTGAGGTTGACCGCTTCTGGGTGCATCCAAACCATAATTATTTCTATGTGATTGAAGGCAATGGCGATTTTTCACGCCTGAACATTGTGGATTACTCGGTACCGCAACTCATTCGCCACGACGTTCGCGATTTCATGTTCGTCGATGCCGATACCGCTTGGTTTGTCCGCGACCACGAGATTTTCCGCAGCACCGACGGAGGATTATACTGGGATGAACTGGCTTCGCTTGATGACGATTTGCTGCGGGCTGTGTTTTTCGTCAATCCTCGCGATGGTTACGTCGCTGGCAAACAGGGCCGAGTTCTGAAAACGTCAGATGGCGGTTTCAACTGGCAGGATGTCAGCGTCGCGGGCGTGGATGTGAACGCTCTGTATTTCCTGAGCGCGGATGTTGGGTTCGCCGCGGGCAATGAAGGCGTGGTATTCCGCACGCGCAACGGCGGCATCACCTGGCGACCGCTCCGCACCAACCGCAATGACAATATTTACTGCATCAAATTCTGGAGCGACACCCGCGGTTATGTCGTTGTATCCGATGGCATACTTGTAACCGATGACGGGGGCGATTCCTTTGAGTTCCTCGCCACGCCACTCGGTTTCAGCGCAGGATACGAGCAGAAAACACCCTCGATCTGCTTCACTGACGAGACCTTGACCAGACTGCAATATGCGCGCGGCAGTTGCATTTTATATCGCGACCGACTCAATTGGGCGGTGGGCGACGTTGTGTCTCTCCAGCCAGTAAAATTTGATATTATCGCATGTTACCCCAACCCCTTCAACTCGACCACCACCATCGGCTACTCCCTCCCCTCGGCGGGAACTGTGTCGCTGACGGTGTATGACCTGTCTGGTCGAGAAGTGGCACGGCTCGTTGATGGAGTGAAAGCAGCCGGCACGCATGAAGCTATGTGGGTGGCGGATGGCGTGGCGAGCGGCGTGTATGTGGTCGCTCTTGATGCTGGAGGTATGATGATGAGGGAGAAGGTGGTGTTGGTGAGGTGA
>CAZAGU010000179.1:0-7438 GCA_964484805.1 uncultured bacterium | reverse complement strand
ACCAGTAATGCTGACATTTCATGGTGGAAAACCAGATTGTGTTGATTATATGGCTCGATTTGCTTCAGCCATCGTTCCGTTTTGTTGGCAATTGTTTTGGTAGTAACGTAAGGTTTCATAATTATCCTTTCGCAAGTGAAAAACAATACCGCAGTATTGTAAACTGCGGCATTGTTAGAAAATATCGGTTGTGGGATTCAAAAAACTACGGTTACTTGAGCAAGGCAAATTTCTTCGTCAGCACGCCGTTATCAGATTGAAGCCGGACAAAATACACTCCCGAAGGCAGACCGTCTGCGGTGAACACTACCTGATGCGAACCTGCTTTCATTCTGCCATTCGCCAATTGAGCCATCTGCCTGCCCAAGGCATCCCATACGCTGACAACCACGTCTGATTCATGAGGCAGATAGAATGAAATCATACCTGCTCCGTTGGTTGGGTTAGGATAAACAGTGTTCAAAACAAAATCACTGGGTGGGTCATCGGGAGCATCTGCCAACTGAGGTTCTACAACCAACTCCACTGGAATCTCAATCGCATCGCCCGCCGCATTATGGGTTACTGACAATGTTATGCTGTAAATTCCCTGGTCGAGTCGCAGAGCAGACATGGACAGAGTGATCTCCTGAGACTGTTCTGCCGGGATGACACCTGAAGAAGGAGTCGCCGTGATCCAACTGTAGTTTGCGCCAGCATCGAATAGCTCCAGCCGGTCGCCACCAGAATTCTGAACAATTGCCATCATCGTCCAAATCCGAGAGTCAAGATCAACCGAAAGTTCGCAACCACCAGCGCGGTCACCATTCAGAAGCTCAAATTGATTGAGAGTGACAATGTCACCGGTTGTTGGATTCATTTTCGAAAGCATCAGGCTCTGGTCGCCATCAGCAGAGAAAATGTAAAGGCTGTAGCCATCAACATCATCAGGATGCCATGCCAAGCCGTACGGATGCAGAGAGTGATTAAACCGACTCAGCACTTCGCCCTGTGCATTCAGCTGATGAATGGGTTCGCCATCGTTGGCTATCCAGATGTCGCCGGTAGTCGGATTCACCGCGATCGCGCGTGCAGGAATCAAGGGCGACAGGATGGTATTGACCAATCTGCCGCGATTATCCATTTTATAGATTAATTCACGGCAACCACCATAGATAAACACTCCATCAAAGGCGAGGTCGCGCATTCCCCAGCTATCTTCACAAGGCTGTTCTAAACGATTTATCTGATTTCCGTTCTGGTTGATCTGGTAGAAGTAGTTGACAGCATCACCATCAGCTCCACCGGAAACCCAGTAGATTCCATCCAAATAGGTAACGCCTAAGATTCGAGAATCACCGGTAATTTCGGAAATATCAAATGATCCCAATGGCTCCCACAGATCAGCCACTGTGCTGAGATGTGTCTTGCTTGATGTAAATTGTCCTTCCTGATTCTCAGGGAGAAGCTCAATGTTGTATTCAAGCTCACCATCGCCATTGTTCGCTATTTCAAACAGGAAGTCATTTTGGTGGCCTGCTTGAACGGTGTCGCTAACTGCTTCAACATCTAAAGTTATTTCAGGGTGAGTGAGCTCGAAATTCACAACTTGCTGAGCGCCAACATTCATATTCAGTTCAGCGCTGACTCGTTCGTTGAAACCAACTCTAGTGGCATGAAGCGTGAAGGGAATTCCAGCAAGCACATTTAAGTTGACGAAGTTGCCAAAGTTGTCACAAACTGCCCAACCACCAGTTGATGCCCGCACAATCGCCCCAGGTATCGGCGCACCATTCGACGCTGACACCATGCCATTTGCGACACCAAATTCACGCGATTCAGATGTGGCGAAACGGATTGCGCTCACATTTCGTATAACACTCGCGCCCGGGGCGTAAGTATTCCAATAGGCATACTGCAAACCGCCGTCATCATTCGGATTATTGATGCCGATTGTGGCATAAGGAGTTCCATGAAAATCAACCCGCGCTTCAGCTGTAGATGTAAGGTATTGAAAAATTATATCACCGTCGCCAGTTTCAGTGGGGTGCCAATCGGGATCTAGAAGGATCAGCTCAAATGTTTCTGTGGTTCCCTGCGCGTCGGGACCAACCCAGCGACGAAGGCGACTCCACTCGACAATAAACCGATGATTTTCTTCATCATAGCCTGTGTAAACCTCCCCGGTTCTGCCGAACATGAAGAGATCATCCCACCATGGACAGAGTTGCGCCGAAGGTCCCTGGGGCGAACCAATGGGCATATTGCGAAAATCTACATAGTTCGATTGATTTCCAAATGCCGCCCAGCCGTTTGTGCAAATTGTCAGTTGATTCTGTTCCTGACCATAGTACTGAAATTCAAAAGGAAGGTCAATGGCAATGCTCTTGTCGTCATCTTCTCCCTGATCCAGCATCCCTGTGTTCGTGCCAATTCCGCCTTGGTCAGGATCAAGCTCCACCCAAGCAAAATCAGGAGCGATGTTGCTAAAATCATCTCTATCGTCTATCGCGTAGTAGCCATATTCGTCTGGGCCTGTGGATAGTGCAACTTCGCCACCCTCGCGGACATGAATGACAATCGGAATACTCGCTTCATAACCGTTGTTTGAGAAAATATTGAGAACTAAATCAATGTCTATTCCGGGAGGTATATCCGCATCAATATTAAGTTCGTAAACGCCTTCGCCGGCTCCGGCAGTATCATCTACAAACATCTCGTCGTAAAAACCGACACCTTCAAAAATCATGCAAAGTTCATTAAGGCTGACAAGTTCGGATTCAGATTGATCGACATCCAAGGAACCGGTATTCCTTAAGAGAATATCAAATACCAGATCATCGCCTGGATTAGGAGCTATATCCTGATCAAATGCGAAAAACTCCCAGCGAGGCGCTTCACCTTGCAATTCAAAGTCTATCTGCCATTCATTTTCACCCGCTGTGAACACTAAATGCATGGGGATTGGCTCACGATCCGGGAAATTTCCAAGAGCTTCCAAGACGAATGAAAATTGCCCGCCCATGTTTGCGCCAATATCATTGTTAAGTCTGAAATTCCCATTTACGATGTCCATACCATCGTGTTCTGTTGTCAGGACAGCATCAATGGGCGATCTGATCGCAGCCTGACCGTTGTTCCTCACCATAACCGTAAGAGTGAATACTTCCATTGGCTGGACAATACCATCGCCATTTCCATTATTAGGCACCATCTGATTGTCCATTAGAAATAAGCCTTGCATACTGAGGAGATTTTGCGGCACGTTAAAACGGATATCGCGAGATTCTGGCATGATTCTATCACCGGTGACGGTGATCTGACCAATGCCGCCACTCATCAAACGAAAATCATACTCAATTAGCGCAATGCCATTCTCGTCCGTACAAGCTACAACAGTCTGATCAAATTCCTTATATAAACCAACTCTGGCACCTGCTACAGGCTCACCATCTGCGGTAACAACCACTTCGATTGGGTCATAAGAAATTTCAACGACATCCGGCGCTTCGATTTCGACTTCTTGTGCTTCACCAAGCCAGATAGTTGTGGCAGGATCACCCATCAGATTCGTCCAATAGGCATGACTGATGACCCACTCGTTGCCAACAGAGCCATAAGTTGCAAAAAGCTCAAGTTTTGCCCGTGCCAGAGCCCAGCCCTGCCGAACAACATTGTCATCGAGAACACCACGATAGAAGCCAGCCATCATAGCGTTGTTGTAGTTGACTCGCGATTGAATAGTTGCGCTGCCGATTGCCCCGATTGCGCCGCCATCAGCACGTAAAAGGGCTTCTGTATATCCAGACACCAGCCCTTCAAAATCACCAGTGTTACATCCTAACAGTACCGCAACCGGAAGGTAGGCATTGGTCAAACGGGCGGCATCCTGTGCTGAAAAATCTTCCATCCCCGTCCAGCCACGATAGTTGACAAAGGCTGAGCCCCGATCAAATGACCGACGAATGTGATCTTCCACACTGCCGTTCATCGAATACCAGAGTGTATCCACGCTGTCAAAACCGAAATCTAACAATTCATCTCGCACCCAGCGGCTGACGAGGATTGTGGAAAGACCGCTGATTTCGTTTCCGGCGCAAACTGACGCACGTCTTAGCCAACTTGGATCATTCCATTGAGGATTTTGTTCGTATGAGACAATCTTTTCAACCATGCGCTGAAGTTGAGGAATACTGCTGAAGGATATGCGCCCAACAGCGGCATCCGGCAAAGGATCATCTCGATCCATCAAGCCGAAGCCATAGTCGCTCGTGCCACGTAACATTGTAGGCACGTTGAACTCACCGCCAACATCTCCCACCAGGCATACATATTCTATAGGGATTGTCAGACGATTGATGTCGCGAATTCTAGCCTGAATTGTCTCGCCATCATCGTTATTGTTGACAAATAGTTCCCGAATATCAAAGCCTTGCATCCGTCGCCATTCATAAAGAGGCTCTAATGCTTCTTGCACTCGGGCATCCTGCGGAACAACATAGACCATGCCAGCCGCGTCCCCACCGTCATCTCGGCTGGGCCCTGGGTTGTTCAACAATAAATCACCCCAGACTTCACGCAGGTTGTTGGATAGATTGCTCCATCCTATATCACCAGCCGGGACTTGAATATTTGCCAAGACCTTAGTGATAAATGACCCTCCACCCTGCTCGATCAGTACAGGCGTAAAGGTTACAGGCACAAATGATATTCCGCGAACATCAACAGACTTGCCAATGGTGACGGATTGTGCAGTATATGAGGATTTGTGGTTTGAGAAGAAATCCTGGGATGATTTAGGGATCGCTACAAATTCACTCTCAATAATATTGACCTTGGGTTGAGTCCCGGACGGAACAGCAATCCAACGGGTTGGTGCAGGCATGTCGTCGCTGTCAACCCAATTCTTAACCTGATCAATTGAAAATGTGAATTCCAGTTGGTAGCCAGCAGCGGAGAACTGCTTTGAGCTTAACTGGCAACCGAGCGATTGCAGAGCGTCGGTTGATGCGAAAACGAATACAGGGAGGAAGGAAAGTGCAACAAGGGATAAAAGAAATCTCTTGAACATGGTAGCCTCAATGCTCATGGGAACGAAGTCAAACTATAAACGGCTTAATTTTTTTCAGCGCGGGCATTTCATCAGCCATTTCAATAAAATATACGATATGCAAGGGCAAAAACAAAGGTCAGAATATCTTTCAGCAATTTTTATGGCATCAGTCGGCAAAAATTCGCCACTTGAAATGAACAAAACAACAACAACCCTGTGAGGTGTTCAAAACAATGCCTCACAAGGGTGATGTTGAATTTGCTTCGTTGAAGCTTAGAATGACCAGTTGACGATTGGGAAAATTGGGAATGCCCCACCTTGATCGATGATATTGACCAAGCCAATCTGTATTCCATTCAGCGTGCTGGCTTTGTTAATGAAACCGAGTTGCAAGCCGTTCATGCTACCAGCGACGTTCACAAAACCATACTGAATGCCAGAGCCATCGTTGCATGAGGTGTATAAGCCCGTCTGCAGTCCAAGGAATGATCCTTTGGTGATGCTGACCCAACTGTCCTGCCAACCGGTGAAATCTGCCTCATTATAACCGATAAAACCAGTCTGGATTCCCATTGAATTGCCGGTCAGATGGTTCACCAATCCCCAGTCGAGACCGGTCAGTGAAGCGTTCTTTCCGTAAATGAAATTCACACGCAATCCTGTGACAGATTCGCTCTCTGGAGCAATCTGAATTGGATTGAACAGTGAAATCTGAATCGGTGTGTCTGCCAATGCTGATGATGAAAGAACCATCAAGCAGACAATGGCTAATAAGCCAATCTGCGTAAGTTTTTTCAAATTAATGTCTCCTGAATTTAAACGACCAGCCGTTAAAAATGCCAGCGGGTTTTATTTTTGTTTCATTTCCAGGCAGGTGAAAACCTGACGCTGTGAACCATCCCGCAGAGGAATGGATTGCTCCATGACTTCTTGTATTTTCTCTGCGGAAATAATTTTCGGATCGAAAGTGATCGTTGCCTGCTTTTCTGAGGCAACCGTCTCGATGGAATTGATGCCCTCAACACCGTCATACAAGCCAGTGAAGAAGTTCGCTGTTCCCTGACATTTAATGCCATCAACTTTGCAAACCACAGTCTTTCCGCCATTTCCACCGAACTCGACTGACGTTGAAGGCTGGGTGAACAAATGCCGTGAATGGTAGCCAGCAATCAAAATGACTACCGCAAGAAACGGAATAACCCACTTGGGAATGCTCATGATTTCACCCTCATTTTCAGAGTCAGACAATCTTCAATCGGGCAAGCATCCACGCACTCAAGGCAGTTTGTGCAGTCGCGATGCGTGAGAAGCAGTGTCTCATTGGGCTTCAAATCGTATGGGCAGGCGGATGAACAGTCTCCGCATTCAATGCAAACGTCTTCATCACGAGCGATCTTAATTAGGCCTATCTTGCTGAACGGATCAAGTGTTGCACCAAGCGGACACAGATAACGGCAGAAAAACATCGGGATAAGCAATGATCCGCTAAAAATCAGAACGAGCATCACAATGCTGATCCAGCCCAATGTTCCATGCCCGAAGCCTGAGAATATTATATAGAAAGGATCGTAACCACGCAACACTAACTCACCCGTATGATAGGTAAAATACAGCGCCAGTGCAAGCCCAAAATATCGAAACAGTTTCAAGTATCCGTTCAATCGAGGCGACACTGGTTTGCGGTTGGGAATGATTAACTTCCCTAGCTTTCCAAAGAGCTCCTGAATAAAGCCAATCGGGCAGATCCACCCGCAAAATGTCTTCTTGGCAATGATCGTCAGGACGATGACCGCAACCAGCATTGCCAGATTCAAGGGTCCTGTGGCGCAACTGAATTTGCCGAATGTCAATAAGCCCCAGAGGCTTTCCATTCCACCGAACGGACAAAACGCCTCAAATGAACGATTGCCGAAACCTAAAGCTGAATAAATCACCATCAGAGTAACGATGGTCAGAAGCGTATATCTTAATGTTCGCGAGCGCATAGAGCACTTTCCTGTTGGTTATCTTATTTCCTCAATATACTCTACTTGATTTCCTATTTCAGTCTTCCAAGCCAAAATTTTCCAATTTTGGCTCAGAATTGTCTTTCCAGAGTAAGGAATCTGCCGAGGCTGATTCCTCACTACAGAGGAGCGCATCGAAAACTCCTTGTGCTGTCGCTCCTGCGAAAGCGGGAACTCAGTGCTTTTAAAACGTCCAATCAGGTCATTCGTACCTATGTCATACCTGCGAAGGCAGGTATCCATCGCATTCATCCCTAGTTTTTAACACTAATGAGATTGCTTCGTCGGGCTAACGCCCTTCTCGCAACGACGGGTGGTGTAAGACTGTCGCTCCAGCGGAATCCTTCCGCTGTGTTATTTTCATCGCTTCTCACATCACATTTCTTTGTGTTCTTGGTGC
>CAZAGU010000178.1:0-7623 GCA_964484805.1 uncultured bacterium | reverse complement strand
AGACTTGCAGTTTGTTATGAAAAATTGTAACTTGGAATTGGTAAATTATCCGTTCGCGAAAAACGATGCCTGCTGCCCACACATCCCGCAGGCCTGGCAAAAATATACACCCCGCATTTTTCTGCAAAGTACGTGTTTACTTGGAGGTTACATTGCTGCATTGTTTTCGTCTTCGCTCGGTATTCATCGTGCTCTTTCTGCTCGTGGTTCTGCTGATAAACCCCGCATACTCAAAAATCATTGAGGATTCGGGCAGTTCAGCGATCGTTAACTGCACTGCAACTCAGAGCAATCAAATTCAAGTATCGGTTCAGGTTGAAAAGATTAACATCGAACAAACCGAACTTGACGAAACCGATCAAGACCTGATCTTTCTCGATAACGAACCCGGGCTGGAAATTGAAGGCATGCCCGTTCTACCGTTCATTCCCCGTTCCATTCTCATCCCTCCTCAGGGCAGAGTAACCCTTCACGTTGATCACGTGACAACAGAAATTATTCACAATCTCGACCCCGTGCTCGCCCGGATTGAGGACAATTTGGATCAATACTCCACCATCAAAGCCGAGATACTGTCGCATGGCGCATCTCTGAAAACTCCGGTGACTGGTGAGAATGGTCTGTTTCCGAGCACACCTGTCGAGTTAGGCGAAACAGCAATCCTGCGTGGTTATAGAATTCTGAACTTTCGCGTCTATCCGGTTCAATATAATCAGGAAACCGGCGAGACGATTGTCAATCACGAAGTTCAATTTCATGTCGAAATTGACGGCGCGCCGATTGATGTCAACTGGAACGTTCCCCGCGCCAAACAATCACTCTCGGCGTGGAAAGCTGTTCAGGCACTCGTAGAGAATCCGCCTGTCGCTCCCCATCGCGACGATCTCCTCAGCGCCAATTATATGTTTATCGTTCCTGAAGTCGAAGGCGTTGACGCAGCCATCGCTCCGCTGGTCGAATGGCGAACCCGTCAGGGTCACAAAGTCAGCGTGGTGCATGTTCCCAACGCCAACAATCGCCAGCTGGTTCATGAAGCCATTGGGGCTGCTTATGAGAGCGAAAATCCTGTGGAATTTGTCACGCTCATCGGCGATGCCGCAGAGGCAGATTTTGTTGTGCAGGCTTCAAATGGCAGCGGTGATTATGATTACACGACCATTGACGGCAACGACCCCCTGCCGGACATAGCAATTGGCAGAATTTCCGCCGAAACCCTTGAAATGCTTGAACAGATCATCGCCAAGATCACCAACTACGAAGCCGCTCCTTACATGGAACGCACCGATTGGTATAAACAGGGCGCAGTAGTCGCAGGTCACATGCAGAATGGGCTGGGCTCCGTTCTTGTGGCAAAATATGTCCGCAAAGAACTTTTAGAACTTGGCTACACCGAAGTCCGCCACTGGTATCACAACGAGGACGGCGAAATTCCTCGTGGTCGTCAGCAACCATTCATTACAGATTGCTTCGACTGGGGCGTGTCGGTGTTCCATTATCGTGCCTATCAGCACATGAACAGCCTGCCCATTCAGCAGCTTTACGACCTGCCGAATCGGCGCGGTCGCTGGCCCGCAGTGCTGGC
The DNA here is from genome assembly GCA_964484805.1 of uncultured bacterium. Taxonomy (GTDB): domain Bacteria; phylum Electryoneota; class AABM5-125-24; order Hatepunaeales; family Hatepunaeaceae; genus CAZAGU01. The sequence continues at coordinate 6,041 of CAZAGU010000178.1, read as the reverse complement.
AATCTCCTGCAATACCGGCGACTTTGTGGCAGTTGACGGCTATACGGAAGCTTTCCTGCGTGCTCGCGGCGGCGGTGTTGGTGCAATCGGCACAGCCACTCCCGGAACCAGCCCGCAGTACAACAACATTATGGCTGGCGGTGTCTGGAAAGGCATCTACAAAGACGAGCTCTACACCATGGGCTGGGGCTTAAACTCAGGGAAATATGAGCTTTGGAAGGCTTATGATGGCTTTGATGTTACCTACCCGTTTTTCATGGACTGGAACAACCTCATGGGCGATCCTGCCACTCACGTTTGGACTGACATCCCGCGTGGCGTGGTTGTGGAACATCCTGAAAACCTGGCAATTGGCGCAAGCTATCTGCCTGTTCACATCACAGACGAAGAGACTGGCGCAGATGAAGTCGGAGCACTTGTTTGTTTGTACAAAGCCGATGAAATCCATCTGACACAGTACACCAACGAAGCTGGCGTGGCAGAGTTTGACATTGACCGCGAAGCGCTGGCCGAAGGCGTTCTGATGGTCACTGCCACCAAACACAACATGCACCCCTATCTGGGCTCAGTGACGGTCGCGGCAGTGGACGTTCACGTGGCAGTTACCGGTTGGACGATTGACGATGACGACGAAGGCGACAGCCAAGGCAACGACAACGGCGAAGCCAACCCCGGCGAAACGATTGAACTCCGGCTGGCTCTGACAAATATCGGTGATAACGCCCTTGACGGAAACATGACCGTTTCCATCGAAGACTTGTCCGGCGCTGTTGAAATCGTTGCCGGAGAAGTGGTAATCGAAGACGCACCCGATGGCGGTGAAGAAGTCGAAGCGGTGTTTACGCTCAGGCTCGAAGCTTCCTGCCCCGATCTGGACAATGTGCCCATCCGAGTCGAAGCCACTCATGGGGAAGACAAATGGACTTCGATGGTCACAATGGAAGTGTATTCACCGTGTCCTGTTGTCCTTAGCCTACCTTTAAACGGCGCGCAACTTGTTCCCGGCGAGACTTATGATTTCGACATCACAATCACCAATGCCGGACGTTGGGTTTTACCAGCTAGCACCGTAACACTTTCTACTGAAAATGATGTGCTGGCATTCAGAGAAAACGATATCGAATATAACCAGATTGCTTCCGGTGAATCCGGTGCGGCAGCCGGCAGGGTTTTCCGCTTTCAGGTCAACCCCATGGCTATTCCCGGAATGCCCGTCGAACTGGCGCTGACTGTTGAAGCCGAGGGTGGTTTCACCGCCTCCACAAACGCGACCGTAATCGTTGGCGAACCGGCAGATGGAGATCCGTTCGGACCCGATGATTATGGCTATTATTGTTTTGACAGCGGTGACACTCTTTGGGAGATGGCGCCGGTTTACGAGTGGATTGAAATCAATCCTGAGGTGGATGGATTTGATTTTGCCGGAACACGCCTTGATATGGACGACCCTACAGATAATGCAGATATGAGCCTCGCCATGGAAATGCCTTTTAACTTCCAGTATTATGGCGAAGTCTTTGATATTATCACCATCTGCACTAACGGCTGGGCGGCGTTTGGAGATCAGTCGGAACTTGCCGATTTCAGAAACCGCCGCATCGGTCAGGCATTAGGTCCTAATGCTCAGTTAGCCGTCTGGTGGGATAATCTTGTCACCAATAATGAATCTGCCATTTTAACCTATCATGATGTTGATGGCGGTAAATTCATCATTGAGTGGAGCTCCATGCATCGGTTAGTTCAAGGCGGCGGCGCTCTGGAGACATTCCAGATTATTCTCTACAACCCTGAAGAATTTCCGACATTCTCCGGCGACGGCATAATCGCCTATCAATACCGCAATGTGACCAACGAGGATCGTCAGGCTCGCAACGACACTCCGTTTTGCACGATTGGCATCGGCAATCTCAAAGACAGCGATGGCTTGGAATACACTTACTGGAACACCTATCCAGCTGGCGCTAAACCCATCGAGAACGAAATGGCAATCATGTTCACCACGGCAACATCCTTTATTACTGGCACCGTTGTCGGCACAGTCGTTGACGCGGCTTCAGGGGATCCGCTGGTGCATGCCAACATCTCTGCTTCGCGAGGCTTCCATGTACAGACTGATTCCACAGGATATTACATTCTAGACCTTCTGATTGGCGACGAATACTCCATTACCGCCGGTATAGATGGTTGGAACGACTCGACATTCACCGATCTCGCCATCGCTGAAGACGAGACGTTGACTGTTGATTTCGGATTGCTGTTCTCCAGATTCAGCATTTCCACCGATCACATCGAAAGCTCACTGGGTGAGAATGAGCTAACCGAGCAACCGTTTACCATCGCCAATGATGGCAATGGTGTGCTGACATGGTCGTCATCGCGAACCTTCATTGAAGGCGAGTCTGGCATCGGGAACCGCGTCGAGTCTCATGTTGTGGCACCGGTTGTGAATGACCTTGACCTCGAGTGCGCGATGTGGGTTGATGGCAGGTTCTATGTATGCGGGCAGAACGGGCAAAATACAAACATGATGTATGTGCTCGACGAAGAGATGAACGAAGTGAACCGCTTCCCGCAAGTGGGCGATTCGCGAGTCGGTATGAAAGACCTGTCTTATGGCGATAGTTTGATTTGGGGATCAGGCGAGAGGACAATTTATGGATTCACCACAGAGGGTGAAACAGTTCATCAAATATATGGACCATTCTCAAACAACCGGTCAATCGCTTTTGACCCAGAGCACAACTACCTATGGATTCACGCTTCAAACAGCGCCATAGTGGCGATTGATTTGGATGGTCAACGGATAGCCCAATTTGCGCCGCCGCAGTTGAATATCACCGGTCTGGCATACTGGCAGGATGATGCGGACAATTGCCCGTTATACATTATGCACGATGCTGGAAACAACGGTCAGGAAGTTTATAAAATGGATACTGTAACGGGTGATATGTACTTTGTCAAAGCCTTGGAAAGCGAAGACATCGGTCAACCCGGCGGGATGTTCCTGACGCAGGGATACGGAATATACGGCAACGTGATCATGGTGCTGGTGAATGATTACCTGAACCGACAAGGCGACAGGATTGATGTCTGGCAGGTTGGGTCATACAAGGGCTGGATGACGCTGAACGTCGAAGAAGGTCAGATTCCCCCACAGTCAAGTCAGGAAATCATTCTTTCCCTAACCTCGAATGGGCTGTTCGCGTCTGTGTATGAGGGAAATATTAACTTCACTCATAGCGCACAGGGACACGAAGCCTCGTTGAATGTTCTTCTGACCGTTACTAGCGCAAGCGCGCCTGAAGATGCTCCACTTCCGATGGAATTTGCAGTGGATGGCGCCTATCCAAACCCGTTCAACTCGACGACCATCCTGAAGTATTCAGTGCCTCAGGCTGGCAATGTCGATTTGAAGGTGTTTGATCTTGCCGGTCGTTTAGTTGCGTCTCAGGCTCAGGTAGCGCCCTCTGCCGGAGTGTACACCTTTGAGATTAATGCTTCTGAGCTACCATCCGGGGTGTATATTGCGCGGGTTGGCTACGGCGATATGAATCAACTTGTGAAGATCGCATGCCTTAAATAGACACACGGTTAGACACTTTGAACAGGCAGTTGAAGCGGAAATTGAGGATACTCCTCACATTCGTCTCAACTGCCTGTTTTTTTTATGTTGCCTCAGAAGCGCCTACAGTGGAAGATTTCCGCTGTAAAGTATTGAACACTATTTCTTATGGCGTTTCTTTGCGATCTTTGTGGTTCAAAGCACGTATAATTTGTATAATCGGTTCGACCGGAACGAAGTGTAGCCAGGATAGGGCAATCTGGTGTTTCGCTTTGAAATACTGATTTTTTATTTTACATTTAAATATATATTCACCTGTCAATCAATCCTTGAAAAATGTAGATTTCTTAGTATATTCAACTACTGAAGGTGGTTTGGCTCTCATAAGGCTTTGGCTTGCATTCAATTTTTTTACTAAATATGGAGATTCAAAAAATGGCTCAGAATCCTTCTTCTGGAAAAAGCCCAATTCTGTCTCTTGATGCCCACGTCAAGACTGTAATCGCCGGAAAACGACGGTTTGAGAACGTCTTTCAGTCCATAACTCGAATGATCCTCGGTGACTCCGATAAAATGCGCAAAGCAACGGTCAACGGACGATCAACATACGACTTCCTCGTTTTCCGAGAGAGCAAAAAGCATATCATCGGAATGTACGACGAAATCAACAGCTTCGTGTCGTTTGTCAAAGATGCCTCCGAGGGCGGCTCATCGAAAGAAATGGCATTTGTGTTAATCGGCGAACCCGGCAACGGCAAGACTTTCTTCGTCGATAGCCTGAATACGTTGTACCGCGCTTTCATCATGCGCCCGGAAAACCGTCGTTACACATTCAGATTGAACAACCTTGAAAAGCTTACGGGCTATGGTCAGATCAAATATATCGAGTCGCAGACATTTGAAGACCCGATGATTTTGGCGTTCAATCTTTTTGAAGATGAAGGCAAAAACAAAAAATATTTAGCTGAGCTAGGCGCGAAAGACGCTCAGATTGAAGAGTTTTACGAGAATTATCGTCCACTCGGTGCATGCACAGATTTTATCTTCAATCAGATCCGCGAACAATGCGACGGCGACATCGCTAAGATGTTGGAATATGTCGAAGTCGTCCCAATTCCAATCAGCGAATCACGCGGGACATTGACAGGCAAGTACGCCGCGAAAGACAAAATCACATCGTCTTCTGTTGATCTACTTGGCGATGAATCCATCACGCGACTTCTCCATATCACCGATACGAACAATCCTTACCGTTTCGACCTTCGTCGCGGTGCATTGGCGCGCGTGGCTGGCGGCGGGATTCACTTCGCCGATGAGATATTCAAGAACAAGCGTGACCTCGTGCAGATTTATCTCGGCGTGATCCAAAACCGCACCATCGACATCGAAGGCTTTAAGTGGCCCCTCGACACCCTCGTTATCGCCACCAGTAACAACTCGGAATTCGCCCGCTTCCTCGAAGAAAAAGAGCAGGCTCCGATCGTTGACCGTTGCCGCATTACATACATGGCGCATAACACAAACTATTTGCTCCAGCAGGAACTGACGAATTATTCACTCGGCAGTAACGAAAAAACGACCTTCCACCACGAGAAGCTCCACGTTGACCCGAATCTGAATCATGCCTTATCGGTTTCGGTTGTGCTGACGCGGATGCCACCGTCGGATAAACTTTCACCTGTCGAGATGATGAAGCTGGCGGCTGGCGAAGTCGCAGGCGAGAAGAGCATCAAGACACTTGCCGAGGTCATTAATGATCTCAACACAGACCCGGACATCACCCGCCGCTTCGGACAGAAGGGAATGGGGCACAGAAATCTTGGTCGCGCCGTTCAGATATTGCTCGAACGTTCGGAAACGCACGAAGGCAAGTGCATGTACGCTGGCGACATCTTCAAGGCGCTGGAAACCGTGCTGATGGACTACGTTCAAGATCCTGCCGACCGCACTAAATATCTGAATGATCTTAAAATTGCCAAGCAACTCCACCGCAAGAACGTCATGACGGCAATCTTCAACGCCTACATGGACGAACCGAAGGCTGTCGAGAAAGACGTGATGAACTACGTCAACATGATTATCGGCATTGACGCGAAAAATCTCGGTTCAGACAAGATTTGGACTTATCGCGATCCTCAGACCGGCAAGCTCGTTCCGATTAAGATTGACGAGTCGTTCATCAACAGCGTGGAATCGCGAATGGGACTGAAAACCAACGAGCAACAGCAGAGCTTCCGCACGACCATCACCAAGATTTACGGTCAGAAGATGGTTCAAGACCCGAACTACAACTTCATGGACAACAACGATCTGGTGCGTGCTGTCACCGATGTGCGTTTGAAATCTGATGTAGCAGGCGCGGGCAGCCTTGTCGGTGCGCTCTCAAACCGCACCAACGACGAAAACCAGAAGCTGTACAACCGCATGATTGACACCATGATAAACAAGCTGAACTACTGCACGACCTGCGCCAAGAAGA
>CAZAGU010000177.1:0-7629 GCA_964484805.1 uncultured bacterium | reverse complement strand
CACCATCGCGGTTTAGCACGTAAATCATGTTGTCTTCGCCGCGAGCGCCGCCCGCCACATAAAAGAATCCATCAACGTATTCCACCGCGCCAATTCGATCATTTTCAAGGACTTCGGCGACAGGAAGATGCCAGCGGTGCGTCAGCGGCTCGATGTTGGCTTCGTCGGGAAAGACTCGCTCGACCGACCAGGTCAAGTTGCCATTGCCGCGGTTTGTGATGTTGATAACTGGCGAGAGCTCATCGTCTGGTTGCATTGCCAGCTCAACGAAATTCGCATCAGGCGAGAAGAATGAAAACAGCAGAGCGAAGTCCTCTTCGGTGGCTTCGCCGGGATCAACTGTAACTTCAGCGTTTATAATCGGCAAGAAATCGTCAGCCGTAACATTGAGTATATAGTTGAATGCAGGTGTTTCGCCGAAATCATAGACCCCATTGGCATCCGAGGTGGTGACCATATCAAAATCCGCCACAGCGCGAATGACAGCGCCTTCAATCGGTGAATTATCTGAAGCGTCTGTGACCGTTCCGCTCAGGCTGCCCACGCCTTCAACGACTGTTATTGTAACGGGGATGTTGAAACGCTGGATATTTGCGGCATTGGACTCAAACATCGCAGTATATTCATAATTGCCAAGTTCGACTCCTTCCGCGTTGATAGCGAACGTAACTTCGATCTGCTGGAGAGGCTCAACCACACCATCAGACGGCGAAACAGTCAGCCATTCCGGCGCATCTTCTATGTCTGCAAAAAAGAAAATTACGTTGTAGGAGGGATCGTCTTCCACATCAGAAGTATTGGTGAGCATCAACGCCATTTCCGCGCCAGCATTGGCTGGCAAGGGTACAAAGTGCATCGTTTCGCACGATAGCATAATTTCTCCGCTGAAAATATCAGCTTCGGAAAAGACCCATTCCGCATCGCGATCATCTTCTTCAGGTGAGTCGCCAAGATAGCCGTGATTCTCGTTCGGCGAGCGATCGGAGACAATTTGTCCTTCGCTTTCATCCATGCGCCAATAGCCAACCAAGCCTTCTTCATTGCCAGTCAGCATGACGTTGACATTATCGGCAATTTCCTCTTCGGTGCGGACGACATTCCAGAGGCGGAATTCATCAATCTGTCCATTGAAACAGTGGATGAAATCTGCTAAGGGACGAACACCGATGTAAAAATCGTCGTTAACCGTAAGGATGCGACCGTCATAAGCTTCAGTGTAGCGATGTTCGCCATCCATATACAGCCTAACTTGCCTGCCATCGTACACTGCCGCGACGTGATACCAGTGATTCGCTTCAACGCGGGTGTTATCGCCCATCCATCGCCAGCGTTGCGTTGTGGTCATAATGGCAACCTCAAATTCGCTGTTGCGAACATGTAATTCGTAGGAGTTTTCTTTATTACAAATGGTGTGTTCGACATCTTCCGCTGGATTCTCGCAATTTATCCAACATTCCATCGTAATTTCAGAGCCGTCAATGTCTAACGATTCTGAATCCTCAAACGTCGCCCACTCGCGCTGGTCGCTGTCAAGACGGAGACAATTTCCCGCCATACCAGAACTCGCGGAGATAATAATTAGCAGGAGAGCAATTAAAAAAGTGTAGCCATTACGCATGTGAAGCCTCTCAATTTTGCAGCCTGATTACAATGCCCATCTGTTGAAACGGAAGCCAAAAAGATATTAACTTCCTTCAACCATGGCAATTAATAATATATGATTTTTAATTTACCTAATCAAGGCGAAATCACCTAGCCATCAAGAAGTCGGAGCGCAATCTCATCTAAAAGCAACCAATCATGCTCCAAAACATGGATTTTGCCTTCACGGATGAATAAAACCCCCTGAGACAATAAATCTTTCATAATGTCTGTATGCAAATTCTCACTGGCGAAAGCAACCGACAATCCTTCCCGGCATCGCAAGCCCAGATAAACGATTTCGTCTCTTTCGGATTCCGCCGAGATGTCTTCTGATCCTGCCACGGCATCGTGGCTCTTTAGAATGGCTTGATTGTATTCTGCCACATTGGGATTATTCCAGAACCTTCGCCGACCGTCGAAGCTGTGCGCGCTGACTCCCAAGCCTAAAAATGGTGTGCGCAACCAGTAGTTATAATTATGCCGCGAATGTTTGCCCGGTCGGGAGAAATTCGTCAATTCGTAATGCTCATATCCGGCGAGCTTCATCTTTTTGCATATCAAGCCGAACTGATCAGCGGTTCGGTCTTGGTCAACCTGAAATTTGGGGTCAATCTTCTGAATCCGGGCGAAATGAGTATTTGGCTCTATTGACAGTGAATAGGTCGAAAGGTGTTCCAGATTAAGCTCAAGAAATTTATCCACGCTTCGCGAGAGGTTTTCAATCGTCATTCCCGGCGCGCCGTAGATCAGGTCGAGCGAGATATTGTCAAAGCCAGCTTCACGAGCAAAACGCACGGCATCGCCAATAGCGGTGCTGTTGTGAGTGCGTCCTAACATCTGTAATTCACCATCATCGAAACTTTGCGCGCCCATCGAGAGCCGATTGATTCCAGCTTCACGGAACGCCCGAAACTTTTTAGTCTCGGCAGTAGTCGGGTTCGCTTCAAGGGTAATCTCGGCATCCGCGGCAAGATTCCAGCGAGCGCGGACTTCGGCGATGACTTCAGCAATAAAATCCACTGGCGCGAGCGATGGCGTTCCACCGCCAAAGTAGAGTGTGGTGACTGTTCCGCCTGCCCATGGGGATTGCGCGGAACGATGGATTAGCTCTCTGAGCAGGGCTTGATGGAAATCGTTTTGCGCCTGAGCTTCAACCGGAATTGAAGCGAAAGCGCAGTAATGGCATTTCCGCAGGCAGAACGGATAGTGTATGTAAAGTGAAAAATCCACGGGCAACCTGATTGATTTTAAAGTTAATCTAAAAGTACGACGATATTAACGGGAAAGCAAAACGCACAATCACAAACAACGGCGAATATCCAGTGGCGACCAAACCTGCGAAAGCGTTTCATGGCTTATCAAACGATCAGTTATCCAGAGCAAAATTGTCTCTTGACAAAGCGCTGCTAATACAATATGTTTCAGGTGTTCAGCCGTTATCTAGGATCACGCTTTGTGGTTTCAAGATTTACTAAATTGTAGTTTCCTCGACAACACCGCCCAACATCGCAAAATTCAGGTTCAAACACATGAATCCAGATTCATCTTCTCCTCAAAAACAGACAGAAGCCCGCTTAAAACACCTCAGAAAAAAATTTCAACATTTTAAAACATTGTTAGATCTGAACCATCAAGTGCTCAAAGCCATCAGCGAGATCGAAGCTCAGGTGCGGAGTAAAAAACCAGTTGACATCTCGGCAGCATTCTCTTCTATTTTAAAAATACGACGTGGTGTTGAAGGAATAGTGAAGAGCATATATGCACTTGGCGGTGAAAAATACAGCATACTTCAGGAAATTGCCAATGGTATATTTCAAAAGATTGAAAACATGTTGCCAACGGACACCAAGATCAAGGAAGACCAATATACTATTCATTTCAATCATCTCACGAAAGACCGCACTTGGAGCGTCGGAGGAAAGAATGCCCATTTAGGCGAGATCAAGGGCGGCATCGGAATGCCCGTTCCGCGCGGGTTTGCCATCACCGCCTGGGCTTACAAGAGATTCCTCGATTATAATGGGATGCAAGAGCGTATTTCCAAGCGTATCAGCGGCTTGAACATCCAGAGCTACGAGGACTTGCTGAGATTCAGCGAACGCATTCAATCTATCGTTCTGGCGGGGTCTATTCCCAGCGATTTGCGCGAAGCCATTGAGCGCTGCCTGGATTGCATCGAGAATGAAGCGCCAGTGAAAGGATATTCGCTGCGTTCAAGCGCCATCGGCGAAGATTCGCACTTCAGCTTTGCTGGGCAGTATAAGACTTACCTGAACGTCAGGCGGGGCGATGTGCTGGAAAAATACCGGCGGGTGGTGGCTGGGAAATTTGCGCCAAAGGCGATCTACTACCTTCTGAGCCATTCTCTGCGCGAATCCGATCTCGCGATGAGCGTGGGTTGCATGGAGATGGTTGATGCGATTTGTAGCGGTGTAATTTACACGAAAAACCCAATCAATCCTGCTGATAAGTGCATGGTCATCAGTTCGATCTGGGGACTGGGTGGCTATCTCGTCAACGGTGTGTTGACACCCGATGAAGTCAGATATTGCCATGAAGAACGCCAGATACATACGGTTCATGTCGTGAAGAAACTCAAGCAGTTAGGGCTGGGGCAATATGGCGAAACAATTAAAACCGCGGTTCCTCTACACCTACAAAAAAAGCTTTCGGTGACGGAATCGCAAATCATGGAACTCGCCGATTATGCCATGACAATCGAGAATTTCTATGGCACGCCACAGGATATTGAATGGGCGGTGGATAGATCTGGTGAAGTGAAAATACTCCAGACTCGCCCGTTGCAACTGCTCAAACAGCAAGTCGTTGAACCGGATCCCATTGTCATTAATGATGAACCATTGTTTGAAGGCGGTGAAACAGTCTGCCCAGGAGCAGGATATGGTAAAGTATATTTTGTTCACTCGCCGAACGATCTGATAGACGTTCCTGAAAATGCTGTGTTAGTGGCACCGCATTCCTTTCCCGGGCTGGTCACGGTCATGGAACGGGTCAGCGCACTGCTGACCGAAACCGGCGGAATGGCAAGCCACATGGCAGTGCTGGCGAGGGAATATCGTCTGCCGACTATATCCGGGCTGGGAAAAATCGCCAATCTGCTCAGTACACAAGCTGAAGTTACAGTGGATGCCACTGACCTGAAGATATATCGCGGAGCAAGGAAAGACCTGGTTGAGCGACGAAAGCTCGAATCGGATGTGAACGATGTCAGCTTTGCCCATCAGATGTTGAACAATCTGCTCCAGTATATTACACCACTGAATCTGATCAATCCAGATTCTGTGGAATTTCGAGCGGAAAATTGCAAGACTATCCACGACATCACGCGCTTTGCCCATCAGCAGGCGATGATGGAAATGTTTCACTCGGCGCAAAACACCAAAGCCATCGGAATAAATACTCACAAGCTATCCACGAGCATTCCTTTAAATGTTGAAGTTGTCTGTCTCAATGAATTTAACTCAGCACCCTTTAACTCTAACATTCTAATTGATGAGAAAAAGATTCCATCTCAGCCGATGCAGGCGCTTTGGAACGGCATCCTGAATGAGGGCTGGCCATCAACGGGCGCGCCGTCGAAGGAAGCGATGAAGAAGTTCTCGACCATCGAAAGCAAGCGAAGTGGTGAGGACGAACAACGGGTGTTTGAGGAAAGCAGCTATGTGGTGCTGGCTGAAGATTATGTGGTGTTAAGCCTTCGACTTGGCTATCACTTCACAGCCATCGAAGCGATGTGCACAAATGAAGTCAGCAAGAATTTCATCCGAATGCAGCACAAGGGCGGCGGCGCTTCACTGGAACGGCGAACAAACCGCGTGAAGCTGTTGGAAACCATTCTGGGCAGGATGGGGTTTCGTTCTTCCGGCAAGTTGGATTTCCTCGATGCTCTGCTGACCTATGACGACAAAGATCAAATATTGCAGAAGCTTTATACCATTGGCAGGCTGACGATGCGCACCAAACAGCTCGACATGGCGCTCAGCAACGACAGCATGACTGAGTGGTGGACGGGGGAGCTGATGAGGATATTAGGGATAAATAAATAAGGCTGGGGATGACAGCGCAAGGAGTAGCCGTAGCCCGGGCTACTTTATGAACACATTGAGCAATCAATCCGGCAGCGTGAATCTTTGATATGAAAATGGATGCCTTTCTTAGAGAAAGCAACATATGGTTTGCTGCACCCATAAGATCGACCCAACCGATAAAACCTGCCTTTGGTTCGGGTTGTGTATCATAAAAGAACACACCAGATTTCTGATCTGGCACTTTTTTGTTTAAACTCTCATTCATTAAAAACTCCTTAAAGAAATATTGTTATTCCAATTTTTGGCTGCTGAACAACTCTGCTTGCGTCGAGATACTCGGCTGGCAAATCCGCAAATTGCCTGGCAGACTTTCTAGCTTTAGTTTGTTATTGAGTTTCAAGAGTTGCTTGTCGAAGGTGTTTAGCTCGGGGATGTCGTTCAGGAGGGCGGTGGCGACATGGATTGAATCTTTGGGGTCAAGTCCATACTCCCAGATAAGAAACCGCGCGCGCGTGCCAACCCATTGATCTACGTCGTACACTTCAAAGAAAGGATTGTCGAAGAAATCCACGATCTTTTGTTCCGCAGTCTTTGGAACGTTCTCGTGTTCTTTAAGCTTGATGACTTCGGTATATGAAAGTGCTGAGATGCAAATGAGAACCTTGCATTGTTCTGCTGCGAGCAAAGTCCCCTCGCAGATTGATTTTCTTTCTTCTTCTTTATTCAGCCAAGCTATGAGGCAATCAGAATCCCAATAAATTCGCTTTGTTTCAGACATTCAGCACCCCCAGCACGTCGTACATCTTGGGCAACTTGTCCGCATCTTCAATTATTCTTAGTTCCTTAAGCTCTATACTTTCGGGCTGATGACTGCGATTATACGTTATCTTTCCATAAACAGAAACTCTTTTTCCAAAAGCATCGAGCACTTGCTCCAGCAAAGAAACATCGAACTCGCATTTAACGCGAATCTTTCGGTTCTCATTATGGATTTTAAATTTGTATCCATCCTTGGCAGAAATGACCTCCAGCTTTCCGGTAAGGGAACCAAAGGATGGTTTAGGCGTCTTTAGTAACTTGATGGCAGCCGTGGCAACTTGAGGAGTTAGATCCTGATAGCTTCCATTGGCGTTGATTTTAATTCCGGTTATCCCCACGCCTTCATCGGTCATCCGATTCGGTAAAGCCAGATTCTTCAGGCTTTCCAGAGCCTCATCGCTGAAATCAGGTGGGTATTCTCCTTTCTCAACCAGCGAATGGATTCCATTGTGCAGACTTTCCTTGATATTAGCAACGTCCGTTTGCATTAATAGAGCGACTAATGGGGTGGCCGTAATAACCCGACTCCCCTTGTCAACCGAGATAAGCCACGTGAGCTGCTCCTGTTTGAGCTTTCTCACCCGTTGAAGCTCTCGCAACAACTTAAAGAAACTTTCCAGACGAGTGGCAAAGGATGTTAAGTCCACCCTATCGCCTTCAATCTTGAGGACAATTTCACTGGCTTTATCTTCCATCCGGTCAAGGCTGGCTTTATTCCTACTCATGGTTCGCCCACTCACTTTTTGGTTTTCGCGTTTGGGATCCCTGGGTGCATTGTGCCATCTACTGATAAAATCTATCTAACAATGTCCTGGCTATCGTATTTGGAACTTGGGATAAAAAAGAAATAAATCAACGCCGAACTTCATCAACTAACGCAATGTAAAAAAATCAAGGACTTGTCAAATATATTTGCTGACCTCTAATATAAAAATATACTGGCGAAATGTCAAGAGGAGAAATTGGTGGATTGGAGGCGTTTTCTGCTTGAAAAGACTTCCCATCGTCGCTCTTCGCCTAATGATCGTAATAATGCTCTCATCCCACCCAAACGGAACACCAGAATGCCGTTTGCTGAGCATCAGGTGAAAAGACAATTGACTCAGCCCGTTTCATG
>CAZAGU010000176.1:0-7652 GCA_964484805.1 uncultured bacterium | reverse complement strand
ATTCTCATCAGCTTTGTAATATCGCTGTCATTCTTGGCAGCGATATTACTCTTTTAAACCTTCGCCTAAAGATTCACCTGATAATTCGGCGCTTCGCGACTGAGCACCACGTCATGCGGATGGCTTTCGCGGATGCCTGCCGGTGTGATTTGAATGAACTGCGTGTCCCGCTGGAAACTGGGAATATCGGGGCAACCGCAATAGCCCATCGACGACTTTAACCCGCCCATCAATTGGAAGATAGTATCCGTCAGTTTACCCTTGAATGGCACTCTACCTTCGATACCTTCGGGAACAAGCTTATCCGGCTCGGCGCCTTCCTGGAAGTAGCGATCTGCTGAGCCTTTTTTCATTGCGGCGAGCGATCCCATTCCATAGAACACCTTGTAGGAGCGTCCTTCCCAGAGCACCATCTCGCCGGGCGATTCCTCTGTGCCGGCAAACAATGATCCCAGCATCACACAGTGCCCGCCAGCGGCAATGGCTTTGGAAATATCTCCAGAATAGCGGATACCACCATCAGCAACGATGGGAATATCCGTGTCTTTCAAAGCTTCCGCACAGGCGAACACAGCGCTCAGTTGCGGTACGCCAATGCCCGCGATAATGCGTGTGGTGCAAATCGCTCCAGCGCCAATTCCAACTTTAACCCCATCAACACCAGCTTCGACGAGGTCTTGAGCCGCCCATCCTGTGGCAACATTGCCAGCCAGAATTTGAACGTCTTTAAATTCCCGGCGGATGTTTTTAACCATGTTCAGCACATTTACAGAGTGTCCGTGGGCTGTGTCAACGGTAATCATGTCCGCTTCAGCTTTCACTAACGCTTCGACTCTGTCCATGGTGTCTTTGGCAATGCCAACTGCCGCTCCAACACGCAACCGCCCCTTGATATCCATACAGGCATTCGGGAAGAGCCGCTTCTTCTGAATATCCTTGGCAGTAATCAGCCCAATGAGCTTGCCGTTTTTATCAACCACTGGCAGTTTTTCTATGCGTTGCTTTTGGAATATCTTCCAGGCATCGTCAACATCTGTGCCCGATGGCGCAGTAATTAATGGTTCGGTCGTCATAAATTCGCCAATCATCGGGGTCAAATCTTCAAGGAAGCGAATATCTCTATGCGTCAGCATTCCAACCAGTTTGCCATTATCAACAACGGGAATACCCGAAATGTTATATTTTCGCATTACTTCCACAGCTTGTGAAAGCGGCAGCGTCGAGGGGAGAGTTATAGGGTTCACAATCATGAAACTCTCAGAGCGCTTAACTTTCATCACCTGTGCGGCTTGTTCTTCTATTGAGAGGTTCTTGTGTATAACGCCAATTCCTCCTTCGCGAGCCAATGATATTGCGAGCTCACATTCAGTGACCGTATCCATTGCGGCGCTAACCAAGGGAATATTCAAATCTATTCCTCTGGTTACGCGAGTTTTAAGCGATGCCTCGCGTGGTAATACCGATGACCGGCGTGGAATGATGAGCACATCATCGAACGTCAAACCGCCGTGAATGACTTTATCATCGGACTTGTCAAATTGTCTATCTTTCATTATATCCTCACTAGTGAAACACTGCTTTCCAGAAAAAATCTCCATAGGTAATTAACGAGTAGCTATACTCAAGTAAAAGAATTTTCAAGCCTAAGAGCACTGCCACTGGTCCCACCCACAACACTGCCGCCAATGTCAAAGATCGCCTGATGTGAATCTGAAAAACCCAAATCAACCTGACACATCCCCAGACACAAAATGCTAACAGCAGAATAGTAAACAAAATATGAGCATTACCTGCATAGATCCGATCTGCAAATATTGCCAATGGCAATATTCCGATAATTACATTCCACGACCACACCACCAGATCAAGGCTCTGTGCCAGAGAATATTTAGCGTTAAAAATGGTACATAGGAAGGACGCATACAGGACATTTATCCAGATAATGACGAAAAATAACATCCAGAAGAAGAGCAACCCACGCATCGGGTGCCAGAAAAGTGACGCCAACCATTGAATTGTATCGTCTGAATGAAAAATGTATCCCACAACCCAGTCAATCATCGGATCATTTCGTTGGGAATAAAGCCATCCTGCCGCGATTAATCCTAAAGTGCCTGAGATGAGCACCAGCAACAACCATGTCTGTCCAACCTGAAAATATCTCTGATGGAAAATATCCTGAAACAGTCCCTTTGGAGAAATCAGGCTTCTGCTAATGTTGACACGCAGAATGTTGTTTTGTCGCATTGAATAAAACAGAACGAACATGAGAAGGAATCCAGCAATCAGCAGATAATGCGACTCAACAGGTGTTGTTTTTTCATGAGCTAGCGGCTGGCTACTGTTCTGTATCCATAGTTCTCGAAGTTTTCTGTATCCAAGTCTGGGTTTGCGGTCTGGCGATACCAGCCCCGAAGCGTATAAGGAACTTGTGCCGTGTGAAGGCCCTGAAATCGCAGGAACAGCACCTTCCCAATCTGTGTAATCTCCAGCAACCACACCGGAAACCCAAGTCATGGATTCGGCGTTTTTGACCCATCTGACTACTTCAGCCGCCTGCTGTGGTTCAGAAAAATCTTGCTGGTCAGGCTGGGTGTTGAATGAAAATATAAACGAACGGATACCACCAACAAGCACTGGCCGGTTGAAAGACACTTGGGTAGGAAGGGATACTGTAAGCCAACGGTCGTATCGTGTCAGCTCGATAATTGCAAAATCCAACGGCTTAAGGTCTGCTTCGCTTGTAAATGGCACGCCGACGAAAAGGGGTCGGTCATCTTGTGATCGAACGAAAGTCGTCAGTTGTTCAAAGTACTGGCGATTCATCGAATTGGGTGGGTTTATCCCAGCGCCCAATCCCCAGCCGGCAATACAGGAAAATCTTCGATCTCGCTCAAGCATGACAGTCAGTTGGTTGGCGGCAAGTTTGATGAATACTTCGCCGCCGAGAATCTTATCTGGGGTCTGGAAGACTGGCAGCTCTTCGAAGACCATCAACCCGTTTCGGTCACAGCAATCCAGAAAATCAATGCTGGCGGAACCATTGCAGATTCTGACAGCATCAGCGCCAAGTCCCAGCAACATCTGAACATCCTGCTCAACCAGTTCATGGCTGATAATACGACCCGTCTCAGGCTGAGATGTATAATAATCAACACAACGGATTTTTACCAGCTTTCCTGACTGAGAAACCCAGCCATTTCCGTTCCAGCTTGGATATCCCTGGCTGAAGCGCGCGCGCATCTCGTGAATCGGTTTTCCATTGGAAAGCAAGGTCAGTAAAACTTTGCCTTGATCTGCCTGAGTTTCTGCCAGATTGGCGGAAATAGTAATCTTCTGCTGTAATGTGCCATCTGTGGGCAATTGAACGGGGATATTCTGCGTGGCTATCGGAGTATTTGTGCCATCGACAAAAAGCTTGCAGTCAAGGCTGAAGCTCTTTGATTTGTTAAACTCTTCTGTGTCGAAGGCTCTTTCTGAAATTGTTCTTGATTTGACGGAGGATTCAACAGTGAAGACAACTTTGTCGCCGGTTGTCTGAATATCACCTATCAGCACATCTTCAATTGCCTGCATAGGCATGGCAACGAGATAAATGCCTCGTGATATTCCGCTGTATCGTTCGGGAGTGTATATGCTGGCGTGGGATGGGAAATCTTCGTTGCCACCGATCTTATGCCCAATGGTGATTTTCATCAGGTTTACATCGTCGCCAAAGTTGAAGGTTCTGTAATCTACGTCAACTTGAAATGAGAGGTCTTCACCAGCTCGTGACTCGACATTCTGACCATTGATGTTTAGCTGGATGTAGTGCGAAGCGCCATCAATTACTATCTTCCATTGGCGTTGGGCGTGGT
This sequence comes from uncultured bacterium, assembly GCA_964484805.1. GTDB lineage: Bacteria > Electryoneota > AABM5-125-24 > Hatepunaeales > Hatepunaeaceae > CAZAGU01. The sequence goes on along the minus strand of CAZAGU010000176.1, from coordinate 3,795 downwards.
CTTGCGGTAGCTTGAAGTAGCGAGAGAGGATAATCTGTTCGTTCCAGTCAGACCAGACGAACGGAATAGTAACGACGTTGTTTTCATACAAACCTGCGGGGCTCACCTGCCAACTCCCGGATAAATCGAAAACCTGGTCATATTTTCCAACAGACCATCGTCCCCGATCTTCGAGGAGATCAGATTTAGAAACCGCACAATATCCCTTCCAGTTCCGTGCGTCAACTGATTGTGGAAGTACAACCACAAACATCAGCAGAACTAGCGACACTGCCTGCAACCAGTATGACAGCCTTACTGGGACGTTATTACGGCAAATATTCACCTCGATCAAATACTTTTCTTTTTAACTGCGTTTCAGGATATGAAAATTTCCTTAGGTGACCAGAGCTACCAATCCATACGCTTCACTCAATCATTAGATTGAATCAACCGCGAGGAATATGCTTGTCTATTTCCTTCATTCAAGAAAAAAACTGCAACTGATTCTAAGGGGTTAATCTCCTTCTAAAATAACTTATAATGTTAGTCAAACTCGCCTTGAAATGCAACTGAAGACAGAGGATATTCAGCATTCCTTTCAAGTTGTGAATGACAAATTTTACCGTATCGCAAATTCTGCGCCACGCCGGATATCGCGAATAGCCTGAACCGGATCATCCATGCCGTACACTGCACCGCCTGCTACCAGCATTCTAGCGCCAGCTTTGCAAACAATCGCGGCAGTCTCGGTATTAATTCCGCCATCAACGGCAATGATAATCCCATCACTGTAGAGCGCTCTGGCTTTTTCGATTTTCGGCACCACACCGCTGAGGAATTTCTGCTTTTCAAATCCGGGTTCAACAGTCATAATCAACAATTGATCCAAATATGGGATAAGCTCGGTTACTGCCTCAAGAGAAGTCGCTGGCTTAATGGACAATCCCGGACGAACACCGCGTTCACGTATCCTCTTCAGCACATTGAGCGAATCTTTTTCTGCTTCAAAATGAAAGACGAGGAAATCATTTTCGTCAAGCCCAGTGTCAATATAGCGGTCAACCCACAGCCCCGGATCCTCGATCATTAAATGAACATCCAGAGGCAGTTTGGAATGTTTTTTCAGCGCCTTGATAATTGGAATGCCAATGGTTAAATTCGGCACGAAATGGCCATCCATAACATCACAATGGATGTAATCTGCCACATCTTTGACCATGTCAACAGATTCCGCCAACTTACCCATATCAGCGGATAATAAACTCGGAGAGATTTTTATCATTTTTCTGCTCTCTATTAATTCTGAATGTTTTGTTTTGATGGACTCACCGCAACACGCAAATGAACTCTATCTCCAACATCTAAAGCAGTTCCGGGCGCTGGATTTTGTGAAAGCACTGTGCCCTCTGCCACACCACGCTGTGGATAACGAGTTACCTTCCCCAGCAACAGTCTGTATTTCGCCAGTACTAAAGTTACATCCTGAATGTTTTTACCAACCAGATCGGGAGCAATAATTTCTGATGGCATATCGCCCAGACTGACCCAGATTTTCAGTTGCTCACCGCGGCTCATCTGATTCAGCGGATCTGGAGATTGACGCAGTACCACACCTTCAGGATAATCTATTGAAAATGTGTATTTTATCGAATCTGAATAAATCGTCAATCCGCTAGTATCCGCAATCAAAGTGGCTTCGCGTGGCGATCTGCCGAGGACATCGGGACAGTGCACCATCATGTCACTGATGCTGACCAACACATCAATCTTTCTGCCAGCTTTCACACGGTCGCCAGCCTGCGGAGATTGATCCAGCACCGTGCCCGGAGCGTGATTATTATCAATCCGCACCCTCCCGCGCTCAAGCTCAATGCCGGCAGTATTGCAAATCTCCTCAGCCTGCTGAACGGAATTGCCATGAAGATCAGGCACTACGACTTCAACACCGGAAAACACAAACAAGGGCATTACAATCCTGTCGATAAATCCGACCAGCCAGAACGCCGCCATGGACACAACAATCAACCCAGCGATTGCTTCAGCCCAGGGTCGCCACCCGGTTCTCGATTTTTCCACAGGTTGTTTCAGCCCATCAGACATATTTCTTCTCAAGTCTTACCGCGAAAACACCATCGCCTTTGACTTCAGGTCCCAGCAAGTCAAGCCTGCCTTTATCAGACAGCGCTCGATCAGGAATCAAGCCTTTAAGCGACACTTCATGTAAACCAGATGTGTCAGCGAGGAAATTGTCGATAACTTCACCATTTTCTTCTGGCTCAACCGAGCATGTGCTATAAATAATCCTGCCGCCCGGATTCAATCGGTTTGAAGCGTAGCGGAGAAGCTGTGCCTGAACAGATGCCATGCGTTTCACATCAATGTATTCCCGCCGCCAACGCAAGTCTGACCGCCTGGCTAAAACTCCAGTGCCAGTGCAAGGAGCGTCAATGAGGATTGCATCGTACTTATCTTTGGAGCTCACGACTTCATCGTAGGTGCGAATCTTGACGTTTTTGTAGCGGTTTCGCACGATCAAATCTGCCACGGTCTTCAGTCTGTTTTCATCTTTATCGGTGGCGGTGATTTTGCAATCGGGGCATAGCTCAGCCAGATAGCCTGTTTTCCCGCCCGGAGCCGAGCACAGATCAAGGATGGTTTCACCGGGTTTGGGCGCGACCACACGGGGAACTAATCCCTGAGCATGATCCTGAACTGAAGCAAAGCCTTTTTTCACTGATAAGAGCACACGATCATCACCAGCATGGCCTGCGATGATAAAGCGGTCGTCAATGTCAGAGAATCTTGAACTTACTCGCTGAGCTTCGAGTAATGTGATTACTTCAGGAATGTTGGAAGCAAGTCGGTTTACCCGGAGAATGATCTTGGGGCTGCGGTTGTTCCAACTGAGGAAATCGTCAAGCTTGTCTATTGGAGTTTGCTTCACCCAGCGCCTAACCATCCAGAGCGGGTAGCTATATTTAATTGACAGCGTGGTCGCTTTGTCTTGACCAATCGGAACAGCACCCTTCCATTCTTCAACTTCACGCGCCAACCTTCGCAGGACAGCATTGACCATGTTGCCAGTTGAAGGCCCGCCCTGCTTGCGAGCGGCTTGAACAGCGGCATCAACTGCCGCGTAATCGGGAACTCTATCTAGAAATAGTAGCTGATATGCGCCAACCGCCGCGGCTGTGTATGCTTCAGGTGATGGGAATTCGCCTTTGTTGCTGAGTCCTTCAAGAATCCATTTCAATCTGCCGTGCCAACGAACTACACCATTGATAATTTCAAAAAACAGTGCTTTATCACGGATTTCCCAGTTCGAGCGGCGCAAGGTTTTATTTGCTAAAGAATCCAATCGCTGTTGGTTTCGATACCATTGTGAGTAAACCTGCACTGCCGCATCACGAGGCGTGAAGTTCGCGCTCCGTGAACGCCTGACGTGTGACCATACGGGCGGAGCATCCGTTCCTGCCGTTTGGCTGACGTTAATCGGCGCAGGATTCGGCCGATCGACAGGTTTGGCATCTCGATTTTGTGAGTATCCACCACTTGCGGGTCGGTCATTGCGGTCGCGGTTGTAGCTTCCGCCTGCGGGTCGGTCATTCGAGGGACGGTTGTAGCTTCCGCCTGCGGGTCGGTCGTTACGGTCGCGTGAGTATCCACCGCCAGAGGGTCGGTCGTTACGGTCGCGTGAGTATCCACCGCCAGAGGGTCGGTCGTTGCGGTCGCGGTTGTAGCTGCCACTTGCAGGTCGGTCGTTCGAGGGTCGGTCATTGCGGTCACGGTTGTAGCTTCCGCCAGAGGAAGGTC
>CAZAGU010000175.1:0-7664 GCA_964484805.1 uncultured bacterium | reverse complement strand
TTGTCAGCCATTCAAGTTCATAATCAGCGCCAATCTTCATGGCATACATATCATCGCTACAGTAGGGAGGATGATAGACACCACCAAGATATAAATTACCTTCTCCATCTGTAACAATGTCATTTGCTTCCGAACCCGGATAATTACGAACCCATAGCGTATCCGGTGGTTGGGCAAGGGCGCTGGCAGAAAACAATAATAACAGGAACAACAGCATTTAAGTATCCTTAGTAAATATTATTACAAACACAGCTTCATTATACAACAAAATTCCCGATTTCAGCGATTTTTCTGTTTTTTCTTGGATTTCCCCTGCTGGATAATAATCCCGGAAACGATCAGCGTCAAACCCGCCACCGCCGATAGATGCAGCGTTTCCCGAAGAATAAAATGGATGAACACCAGCGATAAAAACGGCGTCAGATAAGCCAGACTCCCAACCGAAGCAGTATTCCGCGCCAAACCCAACGCCCGCAACCATAGCACAAACGCCAGACCCATCTCGAAAAATCCCACATACACACCCGCCGCCACGTACTTCAGCTCCCACGCCGGCGGCCCGGAAAGCACCATCAGCGCCACCGTCGCATATAGACTGCCGAACAGGAAATTCCAGAACAGCTTCTCGACCGGATCTCGCTTGTCCTTAAGATTCAGCACCCAATACCCCGCCCATAACAGCGAACTCCCCACCGCCAGAATGTCGCCCAGCGGTTCGGATAGCGTGAACGAAGTCAGATCGCCGCGCGTGACAATCAGTAGAACGCCAACAAAGCTGAGACCTATAGCACCAACCCCGCGCGCTGTCAGCCGTTGCCCAAGGAACAACGCTGAGAAGATCGTCAGCGTAAGTGGCCATGTCCAGTTGAGCGATTGCGCTTCCTGAGCAGGGAGAATAGAATACGCTTTGAATAAAATCAGGTAGTAGAGCAGGGGATTGATGAAGCCCATCAGCGCGGATCGCTTCAAGCCCGGCGCGGGATGAACGATGGCTTCGCCTCTGCGGCTGAAGATCAGCGTCGCCGCCAGCGATAGCGTCGAAGCCCAAGACGCGATGAACAACAACTGCACATAGTCCAAGCCGTTGAGAGCGATCTTGAAGGCTGTCGCGACCGTTGACCAGAGGAGCACGGTCATTCCGGCGAAGAGATAAGCTTGGTGTTGCTTGGACAAATGGAGCTCGGCTGTTATGTGATGGATGAACCTAATCCTGTAAAATACAAAATATCAGGCTGAGGTCAAAGAAGGAAACAGCCGGAATGATGGTAAAAGCGGCTCCAGCGGTGAAAGAACACCAAGATATAACAATTCTGAAATATTTGTCAAAAAACTAACTATTATTTGATTACTTTCCGCTGTGTGATCAGTCTCTATCAGTTGCGAGATGAAACACGGCGGACAACGGACACATTTTAATTATGATAGCGCACCCAGGTTTATTCTTCCCAATATTCCAAATAAATAATTACCACGTAATCCCAGGCGAAATACACACGTTCCGGGTCGGGCAGATATAGAAACCGGTCGCTGACTGAAAAATTTCCTTCGAGGTACCAACCTGCGTTTCCAAGCTCGGGCACATTGCGATTCAGGTAAAGCTGTGTGTATTCGGTGTAGAGCAGAGTGTCAATTTCCAGCGAAGCATACCATGCCCCCCCAGTGTTGTAGTAATCGCCAAAACAAAATCTCCCGGGGATGGTTACGGAATCCCAGCCTCGCATGGCTTCAGGCCCGTTTGCTCCAATGATAGCACCATTGGGATAAACAGGAGCGGGTGGCATTTCTGGCTCTTCACAACTGACCAAAGAAAAGAAACAGGTGAAGCTGACCAGAAGCATGTACACGGATAGATTTTTCATTATTCCGTTACTCCAATTTTGCCTGCTCAGACCTTTTGAACAGAATTTGGGAAGTCGGCAAACATGACGCGCGTAACAATCAGCAGGATGCCAACAAAGCTTAGTGCTATCGCGCTAATTGTACGCTGTCAGCTACTGTCTGAGGAACAACGCCGAGAAGATCGCCAACATTGGCGACCATGTCCAGTTGAACGATCGTGCTTCTTGAGCTGGGAGGATCGAATGCGCTTTGAACAAAATCATGTAGTAGAGCAGTGGAATGATGTAGCCAATCAAGAGGGATCGCTTCAAGCACAGGCGCGTTACTTGATAAGCGTCACGCTTGACTGCGTTGAGTAATCATGGCAATCCAGCCTGATATAATAGCAGCCACTCGGCACATCTGCCGCGTTCCAGATAGCTCGATTCTCGCCGAGGGCAGGTGTTCCCGCGTATATTGTCGCAACCCGTTCGCCTGCGAGGTTATAGGCGTTAAGTTCCGTCCAGCCAGCGCGGTCAACGGAATAATCAACTGTCACCGAGCCGTTAAACGGATTGGGATAGACTGAGCAAAGCGCGAATTCATTGGGTATTTTTCTCGAATCATCTGGTGACGAAAGAACGCCTTTACCCGTCAAAGACAGATGGAAAGTGCTTTCTTCGCCCTCGGCCGGAGAGAATATAATGCTGATCATAGATTCGTCCAGGACTTCCCGGTCGGGTCGGTAAGTTACTGAAAAGGTGATGCTTTCGTGCTCCCATTCTCCTCCCCACAGCCAGTCATAATGCTCCACCCAGAGTATCCTGTACCCGCTGAAAAGCCCTTCTTCTAAGCCAAACAGCATTCTGTGCCCTTCGCCATCGATCATCTCTTCGGTGGAAACCGCTTCAATCTGAATAACTGGGTTACCGATTAGGGAAAATTGCCAATTCCGAAGGAGATATTCGTATGGTTCCAGATATTCCAACTCCATTAGTTGCTCAAGCGATGATGGATATTCTCCGTAATCCTGCCGAAACATTTTGACGGCGTTGTAGATTGCGCCGATGGTGCTCTGAACCAGAATTGGTTCAAATGTATCGCTGAGTGGCGTTGCGAAACCACTGTACTCGCCCGTTTGAACATCAAAAAGCAATACATGACCTGCACTAAAAGGCATATTGGCAGTGGAAATCGCTTCAATCTGAATTATCGGATTGCTACCAATTAGTGCGAACGTCCATTTACTCAAGACATGTTCTGGGATCTCCAGATATTCATCTTCCAGAAGTTCACTAACTGAATTTGGATCATCACCATAATCTTGGCGATAGTTCCAGCTTGCCTGGTAAATATCTCGGATGTAAACCATGGTTGCCATCGCCTCGCCGCGTTCACGAGCCCAGTTCAGCTTAAAGTGCGCGCTATCATCGGAAGTGAGAGTGATTGTGGGGAAGTTATCCACACCGACATTTTCGAGGGTGAATTCGAGGGTCGCGAAGCTGTCGATCTTTGTGTTGCCGAAGTTCAATTGTGCGGGTGTGATGGTCAAGTCTTGCGCTACTGCGGGAAGCAGGAATCCGCAAGCGACAATGGAGAAAGCAATGATGAGGGTGCGCATGGGGAACTCCAGTAAGAGCATGACAAACTAATTCTTTGAAATTTAAGTATTAATCTTAATTATGCAACACTTTTCTTGATTTCATTAAGATAATTTACCTTTAATTCGATAAACAATCAATTTCAACTGTTCTATGGACAAGTTCCCATCTGCCAACTCGTCTGAAGAATAGCGCTTTAAAAATCTGATACTAAATTCCAAATACGGTGAATGGGCTAAGATTTCGCTGTTGGTATGTTTAGCAATAATTGACGGATATTAGCCATGCAAGCGAAAGTAGGCAAAGTTTCCGCAAGCCGAACGGCAAGCATAGCAAGGAAAATTCATGCTTTTTTATTTTCCTCCGGCTGTTATCAGCAGTTCCCTGACATGCTCACAGCCTTCCTTCTTAGCAACATCCAGCGGGGTCAATCCTTCGTTATTTTTGGCGTTCACATCCGCGCCGGCTTGCAGTAGAGCTTCCACACACCAGCCGCCCTCATTGGGGTACTTCGATTTTGCGGCAACATGCAGGGGAGTGTTGCCACTGTCGTCGGTTTTGTTTGGATCGGAGCCAAATTCCAATAATAGGCGAACCATATCGAAGTAGTTATGAAGCGCGGCAGTATGAAGCAATGTGCCCATGTTTGGATTTGCACCTGCATTGAAGAGCAATTGAGCAACACGACCCTGACGAGTAGAAACTGTGTACCATAGTGTTGACCACCCCGCTTTTTCCAGCATTTCAACAGAAGAACCATGCCTTAGCAACCAATCGACGTGCTCTAGGGCACTAAATTCTTCAATGGCACTGATCAATAATGGTCTGGTGTTTGGGGGTGTGAAATTAATATCTGCCCCAACTTCCAAGAGAGTATTTTGGTAAGTTGAGTCGGGAGGATAGCGATTGATAATAGCTCGCCTCAAAGGTGTCTCATTTTCATTGTTCACAGCGTTAGGATCGACTCCATAATCGGCAAAGAGTTTAACAACCCACCCCTGACAGTTGTTCCGTGCAAAGATGTGAAGATAGTTTGAATTATTTACGTCAAGGACTTTAGTATCTGCTCCCTGATCTATGGCGAATTTTGCCAAGACTGGATTATTTTTATAGATAGCTAAAACAAGGTAATCTTGCCATTTGAGGTTACTTTGCAAGCTGGTGTCAGCTCTCATTAGCGCCAATGCCATTCGTTTCCGTTTTTCCTGCTCCTCCTTAATATCTATGCTGTCATTGTTTCTGTAGGCATTATTGTAAACTATCAGCATCGGCGTTGCACCGCCGGCAGTTATAGAATTGGGGTCAATCCCATGATCTAATAGGCATTGCAAAGCCTCTTCAGCTCCCTGCCTCGCGGCAACATGGATGGCAGTTTCACCATGCCGATTAACCACATTCAGATCAATATTAAAATCTATGAGATGTTCCAAGATTTCTGGCTGGTTGTGATAGACAGCATGAAAAGCCGCCGTCTGGCTAAGAAAATCCAACTCGTTGACATTTGCGCCATTTTCCAACAGCCAAAGCGTTGCCTCCGCGTCTTTTTGAGCGGCAACCCGATGGAGTAAAGGTAGTCCAGTCATCCGATCTCGACCACGCGTTACAGTAGTATGCACGTCAAATGGCGCTCCAGCTTCACGCAGTATTTTGGCGATGTGTATGTTTCCAATATGGAGCGCTTCTTCGAGTGGTGACAGCCCATCACTATTCTGTACATTCGGATCAGCAGAATGAGCGATTAACGCTTCAACCATGGCGGTATCTTGCCGAGAAACAGCCGTTAATAGAAGCGGATTGCTGTACACGTATTGATGGTTTGGATTTGCACCTAGATCGAGTAAATAAAAGACAATTTCACGATGATTATTGTTCAATGCCCAGAACAACGGGCGTGATTGCCTTATTATCCGATGACCACCAATGAAAAAATCCGGTAGGGGTATTGGAGGTGGCAAATAATCAATATCAGCCCCGGCTTTAACTAATAATTTCACAGCATCAAAAGACCCTCGCCTGGCTGCAACGATCAAGGGAGTATCGCCAACCGTGTTGGGTAGATCGGGGTCAAGTCCTGCATCCAGCAAAAACTGGATATTCCCACAATTATTGAAACTAGCGGATATATGCAATGGGCTATCTCGCGAAGTAGTATCGGTTAATACAGCTCCATTTAGCACCGCCATTTCCATGAAAGCTGGATTATCGTATTCTGCCAACTTAACGATGGGCAAGAATCCTTTAAAACTGATGACACTGAAGTCAGCGCCAAGGTTGATGAGCGCTTCGAAGCACTCCGGCGCTCCCCAGTACTTCAATTCCTCCTTGTTATAATGATCGGGACCTTCAAAAAATATCGGTTGAAAAGGATATGAATACCACGCGTACACTAGCGCCGTATGACCAGTGCGATCTTTGGCTTCGATGTCCGCGCCAGCATGAATCAGAAATTCAACAGCTTCTAATTTGTTAGCTTCTGCCGCAAAACACAGAGGTGTCTGTCTGGCATAGTTTCGGCTATCTGGATCAAGACCGAGCTTCAGGAGTGTGCCTATAAATTTTGGCTCCCCATACTTAGCCACATGATGAAGTGCGTTGTTTCCTGAGTCGTCAATAGCAAATGGATTCGCGCCCCGCCGAAGAAGCTCATAGAACAGGCTGTCACAATTGCGGTACATAGAAACTGCCAGCAAAGGTGTCTTTTCCATATACCAAGAGCGAAATTCAATATCTGCACCGCGGTCAAGGTAGTAAACGGTTTCACGAAAATTGTTATTGAACACAGCACGCATCATTAGCGTGTCAATATTGGCGGGTATTACAGTGTCGGACAGCGCTTCTTCATCGTTTAAAAGCGAATCGGAAGCTTGGCAAGCCGGGTCTGTCACGTGTTGGGCATGTGGGGATGTCAGAAGGAAAAGGACACAGACTGCCACAGTAGTGACCAATCGTGATGATTTCGAGTCAGTCATTATTAAAACCAGCTTAATTCTTAGGGAGCCTATGGAAGTAACGTTCGTCAATTTCAAAATACACACAACCGGGAGCAATTGCAAGGGCCCAGGATTGCTTCTCATCATTTGGGGAGCTTAAGAAAATACTTAGGATGTGGGATTTTTAGAGGAACTTGTACGGGAGTTTCAATCCTGTTTGGGCGTTACCAATTGCGTGTGTGACGATATTTGGAGGAGTTCTGGGTGGTAAAATTGCTCTCAAGACAAAGCCAAAATATCTGAAAACGCTTTTCGCTGTCACTACTCTTATTGCAGCCATACTCATGTTTGTGAATTCTGTTGGTGCCGAATAGGCTGTCGTTGTTGCCATTGACTACATCGGACTTCCTCGGTTCAAAATCGAAAGACCCGATGGCTCGTTGCGTCGTCCCTAATGGCATCATTATCCGGTTTGGTGGAGCGTTAGACTCCATTCGTGCTGCGAGATTAACCACTAGGTTGGAGGTTCAAGCCGAAGGTCAGTCTGCTGACTGGCCCGTCCCAAGGAGCGATGTTCTACAAATACATAGTGGTTGTTATCTGCGATATTATGACGGAATAGCAAGTATATTAACAGCAAATGAAGCAGTATGTTAGATTATTCGCTGCTATTTTAAATGATACTTCCGCAGGAGGAAGAATGACTGCCAATTGTCCCCAGTCATTTCCATTTTAACAGTGCCGACGCCGGGTTTGATCCAAGAGGTCATTCTACCAGTCATTATCATATCAGGGATATCCGGCATTTTCGCCTCACAGCGTAAACATTTATAAAATACTCCCGCCGGAACGGTTACAGTTTCATCGATAGCTTCTACAACTGTTGTCGTAATATAGGTTCCCGACCTGACCTTCCAACTGGTTCCGACCTTGATGGGATATTCAAACAGTAATTTAGCTTCACCATCCGAATGATCATCATCGAACTTAAGAATATATATACCCTCCTCTGCATTGCGGTGATATTCGTCAGTTCCATCCCTTTTATTTCCGTACCAGGTGTACCCGTTCCAGTCGATCTCTACCTCTATTTTCATGGTGTGTTCACTGATGCCAACAGGATCGGGAGAACCATCGATATAATTTTCTACATCATATGTCCAGTAGTTACCGACGGCGAGCGGCTTGATAGTATTGTTGTCACTGTTCGTATTACAGGCGAAGAGTGTAAATGTCAAGGTTAACCAGAGCAGTGATTTGATATTAACCAGTGCAGTAAATGCTTTACATTCTAATCCCTTGCATATTGCACAAG
>CAZAGU010000174.1:0-7674 GCA_964484805.1 uncultured bacterium | reverse complement strand
AAATTTTTCTTTAAAATCATCCGCGAGAATTGCCGCGAAAAAGTCCTTTACATATAGGGTGCGGTTTATTAATGAATCAAAGCGTAAATTTGCCCATATTACTTTTGGCTCCAAGGCATCGCAAATAGCGAGACTGAGACTGAATGCCGTTAATTTTATTGCGGTAGGATGCAGCTCGACTCCGAATATATTTTCATGCAACATGTTTTTCAGAACTTCAACGGACGGATTTTTCCAATTATTCCTGTAACGCCAGTGATGAATTAGTCTCTTAAACGCACTGACAAGAAATATACCCGATCCGCAGGATGGATCGAGGATACGTTCATCACCTCTTATTCCAGAGTAAGGCATAGCTTGATCTAATAAAAGAGAGACAAGTATCGGTGGTGTATAGACAGCCCCGATAGCGCTCTTGACATCATTATGAATAAAATGCTGATAAATATGGCTAATAACCTCAACAGGGAGATATTCAAAAGAATAGAGATCAAAGAGGTTGCGCTGTCCAGATACTTCTTCCTTTGCTTCTATGAAGCTCGATAATTCCCTCAAGGTGGAGCTACTCATTTCTTGATTATCAATTGGAAGCGTGAAAATGTCCCCATTGAATTTATCTGTTTGCAGATAAGAAAGGAGACGACGCAATTCATCAGGGTTTTCACCCTTAAGCACATCAAGGAAATCCTTTGCACCATCATGATACTTGGAAAAAAAGTCAACAGGGAATACTTTTCGAGCTTCTAAATATTTAAGAAGTAACGATAGCAAAAGAAGATGCCTTTTAATCGGCTGGTCATTTCCCTTAAGCTTTAAATCGAGCTTTTTCACTGCTTTTATCAGTGATTGATGAGCTGCATTATTGTAATCAACTAAACTTTTACCGTGTTCATCCTTTTTATCTATCTCCCAATATCGCCCATCAGATAAATAATCTAGTTCATTTGAAATATCTTCAATGTCGCCAATGGCTGGTTGATACCTATCTTGCCCATTCTCATCCTGAAAGTCTGCTTTACGGGCACATGAGAAGAGTTCTACCTTACCTCCAGTTGCAATATAGAGAAGAGGCGCATATCCTTGAGACCAGACTCGTCTGTGGAGATCAATAATGTCTTTCTTTTTAAGTCTCTCTTCAGTATTATCAACGACGTATGCAGCGATCTGAGAAGAGCGTCCATCAATGAAACGACGAAAAAAGACATAATCAAGGTACTTTTTATCCGGTTGGTTGAAAAGCATCGCAGAAAGAAGCGCCGTTTTCTCGGAGAGGTCGAAAGCACCCGAGCTTTCAAGCTCTTCAGCCCTTCCAGGAATTCGAACTAAGCCGCGTCTAGGCTCCCCATTCTCGAGGTATCTGGGAATATAAAGAGATTGATTAAACATAGCCATTCCCGGGATCAATGCTAATCTGAGTTACAGACTTTTTGATTGAATTGGGGTTGTCCTGTCCGTTCTTGAAGGGGTGTGTAGCCCAACAGACTGGAACGGAAAAACAGAGACAACCTTCTCCTCGTACATTGTCAGGTATAGGAATACGAGCAAACGACTGCGCATCCTTATCTCGATTTCGAGCTGGCCGAAAACAGAGCCGGGGACTTGTATTTGAATTGGGTGGGTAGATCGTCTCTTCCTCAGTTTTTAAAGATAATTAGTGACTTCTGGCTACAAAATAGCACTTCATTTCTTCGCTGTCAAGTTATCTCACGATCCTGTAATCAGGATAGAAAGACGCAAGAAAAAGAGAAACTCAAGACGGGATTGCATCGCCACAGCTTTAAGAAACAAACTGCAATCACAAGGCGAACCAAAACTCACCTTGACCATAAATATATATAAATAATTTTGCCATAGAAAGGGTAGGCAGGGGAAACAGATGGCATTTTTTGCTAATCTGTTTTCTCTGTTTCATCTGTTGTGAATTAAGGAAATACCCTCAACCCATCCAGTCCACGCCGCGCGTCCTTCCCTCCAAGATTTTCCTGCACCACATTTTCGCCACATACCAAATTTCTCAGCGATTGTTCGTATCAATTCATAGCTTCGGTAAAACTTTGGATAAAACCTTGAAGATACAGCTTTCATTTTTTCTGATTCTGCTCATTGTTACCAGCGGGTTCTCACAGCCAGAACTTCACCTGAACCAAAACTACGGCAACGAGCGAATGGATATGGGATTCGATCACGTTCGCACTGCCGATGGTGGCTTTGCGATGGTCGGCATTTCAGCAAATCCACAGAACGGCGAGTCCGATGTCTATTTCGTAAAAGCTGACCGCCACGGTGAAGTCGAATGGGATGCCTACTACGGTGGCGACCTGGGCGAGGCTGGCTACGCTCTCACGCAACTACCCGACGGCGGATATGCCATCGTCGGTTATACACGCTCCTTTGGCGCTGGTGAAGACGACTGGTATTTCGTCAGAATTGACCCAAACGGCGAAGAACTCTGGACGCGCACCTTCGGTGGCGGGCATTACGATGCTTGCTACTCGATTAAAGCCCATGATAATGGCGATTTCACCCTCTTCGGTCATACCTGGTCGTTTGGTGCGGGTGAGAAGGACTTTTACCTCGTCCGAACCGATTCCGAAGGCGAAATGATTTGGGAGCAAACCTACGGCGGCGCTGACTTTGACTTCGGTCGCGATCACATCGTAACCTCCGACGGCGGCTACGCAATGGTTGGTTACGCCATGTCTATTGGCGCGGGGGGTAAAAATATGGGGCTGTACCGAGCCGATCCAGATGGCGAAGAAATGTGGGCTGTCGCCTTCGGCAATGACGATAATGAAGATTGCTACTCGATTGTTCAAACCAGCGATGGCGGCTTCGCACTTGCTGGATACAGAAGCCCTGATCCTGAAAACCCAGACAACTCAAACGCCTGGCTGGTTAAAACAAATTCTGACGGCGAAATGGAATGGGAAGCGGAATACGGCGGCGATTTTCAGGAAGAATGGCGCGACGTGGCGCTCACGGATGACGGCGGCTTCATCCTCACTGGCTATGCTTTCGTGGAAGGTCAGAGAAGTTTTGATCTTCTTGTCGGTCGATACAATGCCGATGGTGAATTGCTCTGGACCAAAACTCAGGGCGAGGAACTTGCCGAGAGCGGCAGTTCTGTTGTCACCAATGCAGATGGCTTTTCAATTTGCGGCGATGCCAACTTTGGAGAATCAAATCAAGTGTGGTTGATCCAATACGAGCCGGAAAATATTGTCAGCTATATCCTCGCGATTCCTGCCGGCTGGAATTTCATCTCATCGCCAGTGATACCGCTGGATGATGGCTTTGAATCTCTCTGGTCACCGGTGGTGGAACGTGGTAACTTGCGCATCGCCAAAGATAGCGGGGGGCGCGCCTATCTGCCGCGACTGGACGAAAACGATATAGAATTCTGGGATAACCGCTACGGCTATGTGGTCTATCTGTTCGACGCTGACAGCCTTGAGTTCCGCGGCTCAACCATGCCAGCGCAAACGCCCATTCCACTCGATAATGGTTGGACAGTGGCAGCCTACCTGCCTGAACAGCCTCAACCAGCTGAAGATGCCTTCAATTCCATAAGTGAACATTTATCGCTCGTTAAAGACGACCATGGCAGGTTTTATCTGCCTGAATATGACTTTTCCAACCTCGGTTTACTCCAGCAAGGCAAGGCATATCTGATTGATGTTGACGCAGATTGCCATCTGATCTGGAGCGAAGCTGGTGAGCTGGATGGTGTCAACGCTGACGAGCATCCTATGCTTGAGCATTTCACCGCCGCCATCCCAACAGGATCAAACATGAGCTTGCTGTTAATGGCTGACGACCCAGCATTGACGGACGCTCGCGAACTTGGTGTTTTTAACGATGCTGGCGATTGCGTTGGCGCTACCGCGTTCGTCAACGGCAAAGCAGGACTAGCAGTTTGGTCTGGCGATGGCTCTGCTCGGCTTTCTGAAGGCGATTCATTCTCGCTAAAACTATGGGACGGCGCCGAGGAATTCCCTGCCGAAGTTCGCTGGATTGCAGGACAAGATCGCTTCGCCAGCAACGGTTTGACAGTTGGGAAAATGGCTAAAACTAACCCAGCGCCGGAAGGTTTCGCTCTGCTGAAAATCCACCCGAACCCATTCAACAGCACAACCACCCTGACCTTCACCACTGAAATTTCTGGCGATGTATCGCTTGAAGTCTTTAACCTTTCAGGGCGACTTGTTGATGTCATTTTGAATAAAAATACAACACGTGGCGTTCACAATGCCGTCTGGAATGCTGAACATCAACCCGCTGGGGTATATTTGATGAGGTTGAAAACGCCGGATCAGACCATAGTACAGAAGGCGATATTGGCAAAATAGGAACATTCAATCGAGTATCGCGCCTCACAAGTTACATAAGACATCACAGACGATCTAAGGAAAGATATTATCTTAAAAATTGTCAGCGTAAGCCTTGTTGAATTGATTAAATAGAATTAAATAATAGATGTGGTGTGTTTTTGTAAAATTCAGGGAATGCCCGATCTCGTGAACCGTTCCGAACAAACATACTTTAGCTTGGTGTTCATATTCCTGCTGGCTTGGTCAGGAGCATTCCTCAGTGGCTGCTCTACCGATCCTTATGCTGATGTCGAATCCAGCATTGCGACATACGACTATGCCAAAACTCTGGAATTACTGACAGCCCCCGAACTGAAAGAACTGGATGCCAGCCGTTTTTATCGCACCCGCGCTCTGGCTCGGTTTGTCGAAGGCAAAATGGCTGACGGCTTTGCCGACATCGACAGTGCCGAGCTATTGATTGATCATCCCGCCAAACCGAGATACAACACCGCCAAGATCATGTATGATGCCAGCGTGGTTCTTCTCAGGGATAAAAACAACGTCGAGCAAGTAATTGCCTTGCTGGATAGCGCGCTGGCTCGCGACCCCGGTTTACTTGAGGATATTTTAAAAGACATCTGGTATCGAGGCATAGAATACCTCGATAAACCCGGCGATGCAGGCTTCAGGCTGTTTGACTTTTCCTTCAGATACGACGGGCACGTTCTGGGCAGATTGCGCGGCTACAACCGAACGCTTGCCAACCGCTACGACGAAATCAAAGCCGTCCGGGAGGTATTGCAGAACTGGGATGGTGCCTGCCGTAAGTACCAGAATGTCTGGCAGAAACAGCCTCAGAATTTCCTTGATCTGCGCCCCTTCATTGACTCATCCCGGCAGGACACTTCGCGGGTGGGTTGGACATTACTGATGAAGGACATGGACGGGCAGACGCACATTGGAGCACGCGCAGGACGCAAGGTTCGCGGCGATGTTCTATCAAAAACAGAAACATGGTTGCCATGAGCGATGACACTCGGACAGAGCAGAATCCTTTCCCTGCCACAGGCTTCAGCATTGCTTTAGGCGTTGACATCGTGTCTGTTGACCGCATCGAGAAGGCGCTAAAACGCTGGGGACGGCGGTTTCTTGAACGATGCTTCACCGACTGGGAGATCGAGCGCTTTCAACATAACCCTCAGTCTCTCGCCGGTCGTTTCGCGGCTAAGGAAGCCCTCTATAAAGCGCTGGCAACCGGTGAAACGGAGACAATCGGCTGGCGTGACGTTGAAGTCCAGGCAAACGCAAAAGGCGCGCCGTTGCTGAAATTATATCGAAGCGCCCGTGCGGAGGCGGACAAACAGGGTTGGCACGCCGAGATCGTCAGCATCAGCCACGATGCTGGAATGGTGGTGGCAGTGGTTACGGCTTTGAAATTTGGAGAAAAAATATCTTGAAGTGGAATAGCGCCGCGAAAATTGTGATTGACCGCCTCGCCGAATCAGGCAGGCTAAACAGCAATGACAAGGCTGAGCTACTCGAACTCATCGGCAGTTTTCAGGGCAATGAAGCCTTTCGGAAAACCTTCAGCATCCTCTCGAGTCAAGGATGGGCTGTCGGTTGGAATAAATTCTGGCAGGGGCATGAGCTCTTCGGTTGGTACGGCGATAGTGTCACGCGGCAATCCTTGCGGCATGTCGCTCTGGAAATCGAAAGCCACAGCGAAACATGCACAGACATCCGCCGCTGGATTATCTCCCTGCCGCACCCCCGCGTTGTCCGGGCTGAGGCATCTGGCGTCGGCAAACTGCCATTGACCCTGAAGCAAGCAAAAAGCACACCCTCAATCGCTGACATGCTGGAAGAAGTCTCACCTCTGCTTGGCATTAAGTCAAAGCCTCTGCCAAAACCTACGCCAAAACCGGCTGCGATCAAACTGAGCATCACCGCGGCTAAAACCTCCGAAATCAGCGCTCCAGCGAAAATGCTCGGCAGTCTGGGCATCGATGCTTCACAGCGCATTCGCGACAAAGACCGGATGCGCCTGCTTCAACGGCTGAACCTTGACCAGCGCGATCTTCCCTTCATTGAGCAATGGAAATGGAATTCCAGCACTGGCACGGCGACATTATCGGACGGTGGCAGAATTGATGTGAAACCTGAAGTCATCTGGACAAACGCCGTGGAGAAAGCGCTTGCTTCGGGCAAAGGATTTGATCCACAGCTTGTGAATTTTCTGAACTCCATAGACCCTGAGAATCTGGAAACGCCGCTGGTTGAACTGCCGGAGCGGTCGGAGGCATTGATAAATGTGCTGGATTATCTTGAACAGTGTCATTTTGCTCGCGTGATGTTCGACCGGATAAGATTCCGAGCCAAAGTAGGCGACTTTCCTCGCAAGTTATTAGTGCTATTCCATTCTGCGGCGTGATCAACCTGAGCAGCCGGGCATATAGCCGCACACCGAGCACCGCGAATGGCAGCCAAACACGAAGTCTGGATTGCCACAACAGGGACATGAAGCCGAATCTTCGGAATCGTTGCGGCAAGCTTCCGTGTATTGCGCGATCTTTTCCGGTGCGCTTGGGGGTAAAAATGGCGCTACAATTGGTTTAAATAGCGCCAGTTCCAGTTGTCTTTTATTTTTTCTTTTACGTTTCAATGTCGCGGTTGAGTTTAAGTTGGGCATTAGTACTGTACATATATACAGTATATCAAAAAAAAATAAAATAAGTCAAGGAAAATATTTTGCTGTTTCATCAGACTTTGAAATTGCAAAATATTTTTGTATAATAGTTGACTTGATAATAATCAGGTGAACGATCTGAAATGCGCCTGTAGCTCAACTGGATAGAGCAGCGGCCTTCTAAGCCGCAGGTTTCGCGTTCGAGCCGCGACAGGCGTACAAGTGCAAGTTATGGTTATGCCACAAGACAAGCCCCCAGCTATTTATTTAGCCGTGGGCTTTTGTTTTTTTTGCCCGGTTTCGGAATGACAAATTCTCTGGACGCTAAGAAAAATCAAAGAACTGACCTTCTTCTTGACTTTGTGAGGTTCGGGATGCTTTGTGCTGCCTCGATAGATTTGTCAAACGGATGTTGCCTATGAATCGATCACCCTCACTGGCGAAACTTTCGACGAGAAAGCCGAAAGCTTTATCCAGGAGCTACTGCGCATCGGTTATAACATCGTGAAGAATATTTTCTTGTCAATAGAATAATATGGAAGCGGAGATTTGACATGATGAGTACCGATACTTATATTTACCTCATTAAAAGTGGAGTCAGGTTACACTGAAGGAAAACGGTGCTTTTTAACTCAATAGAATTTGCAATATTCCTACCGATAGTTTTCATACTCT
>CAZAGU010000173.1:0-7735 GCA_964484805.1 uncultured bacterium | reverse complement strand
GAGGGTGTGCCTTCAGAAGCGATTACCCTGGTGAAAGATGGACGGCTACAGACCATTCCCATGACTCGGAAGCCAACTCGCAAGGTCAAAGAATCCAATGGCCACGCCCGAGTTATGCGCAATCAAATGGCGTTGCCGACGATCTCCAATTTGATCGTCAGTTCTGACAAGCCGATGAAAGAAAAGAAAATGATGTCGCATCTTCGTAAATTGTGCAAGGAATATGGCAACGAATACGCCTTGATGATCACACTGATGGATGAACCTTATTCAACAGATGACTATAAGACTGTTGAAACGAGCGATCAGCAGGATGCAATGCTCTACAAGCCCATTCTGGCGTTCAAAGTCTATGCTGATGACGGCAGGATTGAACCCGCGCGTGGCTTGATTTTTGATGAGGTCACAATCCGTTCATTGAGGGACATCGGCGCGATGGGTGCTGAACCACAGGTTCACAATTTTCTGCAACCAGCGCTATTTGATAATTTCAGATATCCTGCTTCCATTGTTACCCCATCAATTCTGATTGAAGAGATGGAGTTCAAGCCAGTTAAAGCCCAAGAGCCTCAGCCATTCTCGACCAATCCCATCTTCTCGGAAAAATAGCCTTAGTCGTAGGCTATCCTGAAAACTCAAAGAGGGCTGTCACATTAAGTGATAGCCCTCTTTAGATTATATATATCTGACTGTCGAAAAGAGGCATTAGCTAAATATTAATGTCCTCCCGCAGTCATTCACGCGAAACTATCTGTCCGAGAATAGGGAATCCAGAATTTCTTTTTTTACGGTCATTCTTCCTTCATTGTCATTCCTGCGAAGGCAGGAATCCAGAATTTCTTTTTTTTCGGTCATTCTTCCTTATTGTCATTCCTGCGAAGGCAGGAATCCATCGCATTCATCCCCACTTTTTCTCCTCATGCCCAACTTAATTGGGCATCCAGATCGGGAGTTTAGATGGCACATCCTTAATTCACAACATATTCAGCAGTTTGGGAAAAGACAAATGGCCTGGATGTCCTATCAAGTCGGGTAATGAGAATTCTACTTTTTAACAGTCTCATAATTTATCTGAAATCATCACTCACACGCTGCAAGCGCCACAGCAACCGCTTTTAAGGTTCGTTCGATGTCTTTTTTGCTATGCGCCGTGGAGATAAACCAGGCTTCATAACCGCTCGGTGGTAGCAGAATGCCTTGATCTAACATAACATTGAAGAAAATAGCAAATTTTTTATGATCTGCTTTTTTGGCATCGTCAAAGTTCCGCACCGGCTTTGAGGTAAAAAATACAGTGAGCATGGATCCGACCCGTTGCACTATTGCCTGCTGAGAATATTTTCGGAAGAGGTACTCCAGCCCGTTCTGCAATGTAGCTGCCGTTCCTTCAAGCTGAATGTAGGTATTTTTGTTAAGCTCACCAAGAGTTGCTAAACCGCCAGTCATGGCGAGGGGATTTCCGGAGAGTGTGCCTGCCTGATAAACATTTCCCTCAGGAGCGAGCATACTCATAATGTCATCTCGCCCGCCGAAGGCTCCAACTGGCAACCCGCCACCGATGACTTTTCCAAACATCGTCAAGTCTGGTTTCACACCATATAACTGCTGAGCGCCTCCGTGAGCAACCCGGAATCCAGTCATTACCTCATCAAGTATAAGAAGGCAATTTTGCTTGTCGCAAAGAACACGCAAGCCTTCAAGAAAACCTTTTTCCGGTGGTATGACACCCATGTTTCCTGCGACGGGTTCGACAATGATGGCGGCAATGCCTGAGTCTGGTTGGCCTGATCGATTCACAGTAAGAGAAAAAAGATCATGGACTGACGACAGGTCATTAAAACGCGCGACTAGAGTGTCAACTGCTGCTCCAGTGGTAACTCCCGGGCTGTCAGGTAATCCAAAGGTCGCTGCGCCTGAACCCGCGCTCACGAGCAGGGAATCGGCGAGCCCAAGGTAGCAACCCTTGAATTTTATGATCTTGCTGCGTCCTGTGAAAGCCCGTGCCAATCTGATTGCCGACATAGATGCTTCTGTGCCGGAATTGACAAAGCGGATTTTATCAATTGAAGGGACTCGAGCTTTGACCTCTTCGGCTAAATCAACCTCAAGCTTGCAAGGCATTCCGAAGCTGGTGCCATTTTCAACGGCATCAATTAGCGCCAGCGCCACCTTTGGATGTGAGTGACCAATGATTAATGGACCCCACGAGCCAATATAGTCAATAAATTCATTGTCATCAATATCCCATACCTTGCTACCACTGCCTCTGCGAATGAAAGGCGGAATGCCGCCGACAGATTTAAAGGCGCGAACTGGAGAATTTACACCACCGGGAATTGCATACTGAGCCTTAGTAAACAGGCTTCGCGATTCTTTAGAAATTCTTTTATCCATTACCAGTCAAACTCCCCGTTGTTGATCCAATTTGCGACTTCCTGCGCCCAATAAGTCAGAATGAAGTCGGCTCCAGCGCGTTTTATGGAAACCAAAGATTCACAGATCACGCGCTTGCGATCTATGAGACCCTTCTCGGCGGCGGCTTCAACCATGGCAAATTCTCCTGAGACCTGATAAGCGGCTGTCACCCGTTCGAAGCGAAGTTTGACCTCATGAAGAATGTCCAGATAGGGGAGAGCTGGTTTGACCATGACCATGTCTGCGCCCTCGTCAAGGTCTAGCTCGACCTCGCGAAGGGCTTCGCGATAATTCGCTGGATCCATCTGATAGCCCCGTCGGTCACCGAAGGATGGAGCAGATTGAGCGGCATCGCGAAATGGCCCATAGTAAGCTGAGGCGAACTTTGCCGCGTAAGATAGAATGGGAATATCCTGGAATCCTGCCGTGTCAAGCCCTGTGCGGATCGCGGCGATCCTGCCGTCCATCATATCGGAGGGTGCGATGATGTCCGACCCTGCCTGAGCCTGGCTGACTGCGGTTCTGGCGAGTAACTCCAACGTCGAGTCGTTGTCAACTTCTTTGCCTTTCAGCAACCCGCAGTGACCATGATCGGTGAATTCGCAGAGGCAGACATCGGTTATAATAAGTAGATCAGGGCAAAGCTGTTTGATCTCGCGCACTGCCTGCTGAACCACGCCGTCTTTGTCCCAGGCGCCGCTTCCTTGAAAGTCTTTATTGTTTGGGATGCCGAAGAGGATAATCCCGGGAATGCCAAGTTGATGAATTTTCTGAGCTTCCAGAGCGCATTCATCAGGCGAAAGATGGAACTGACCAACAAGGGATGAAATGGGATTGCGTATTCCTTTGCCTTCCACGACAAACAGAGGTTGAATGAGATCATCAACCTGAACTGATGTCTCGCGAACTAATTTTCGAAGTGTTTTAGTTTTACGAAGTCGTCGAGGGCGATCAATGGGAAAAGACATCATATATCCTTAAAGTGTAACTTTAGCTTATGGAATTTAACTTGTTGTATAATGCTGTTGTACAATCTTCTGGAGTTGGCGAAATAACTTGAGCATATCGCACCGTAGATTGACTGGCGAAGAATGCGCTGGCTGAAAATTCTTCACCCAGTTTTTTGATCATCACGCCCAATGGCAAGGCGCAACCGCCGCCAAACATCTGCAATAGTTTGCGCTCAGCTACGACACATTGCTCTGTGATTGGATCATTCAAAGCTTCTGCTATTTTATCGGCTTGGTTGTAATTCTCACGAATCTCCAATGCCAGACATCCTTGTCCAGGAGCGGATGGGAAAACGTCCAGCGGAAGATCGTCAAAAATAAGATATTCATTGCTTTTTCTCAGGCGGTTCAAGCCAGCGCGGGCAAGAAGAGTTGCATCAAATTCACCAGATGTTACCTTGTTCAGTCGCGTATCGACATTACCGCGAATGGGGCGTATAATCAGATCAGGGCGCATGTTTGCCAGAATTGCAGCTCGTCGAGGTGATCCTGTGCCGACGACGGCATTTTTCTTCAGTCGGATTGTAGATTCACCAGCATCTTGTGAACTATTTTGGTAAACAAGCACATCGGCAGGATTTTCCCGCTCAGGGTAGGCAACAATTCGGAGTCCAGCGGGTTGCAACAATGGCAGATCTTTGAGCGAATGAACGGCGAGGTCAATTCTCTCGCCTAACAAGTTCTGCTCAATCTCGCGGGTGAAGAGTCCGGTGATGTTTCCGGAACTTAGGGCGGTTTGCTGATCGCTGTCTCCATGTGTAGTAATCACAATGATTTCACAATTCAATCCGGTCTTGATTTCAATCTGATTGGCGATGAAATTTGTTTGTGCTAATGCTAACGCGCTACCTCGTGTGCCGATTCTGATTGTGTCCAAAATTGTCCCTGAAATTTAGTGTCTTGTAA
The DNA here is from genome assembly GCA_964484805.1 of uncultured bacterium. Classification (GTDB taxonomy): domain Bacteria; phylum Electryoneota; class AABM5-125-24; order Hatepunaeales; family Hatepunaeaceae; genus CAZAGU01. The sequence continues at coordinate 3,404 of CAZAGU010000173.1, read as the reverse complement.
TGAAGATACACAAATAGAACCTTAAATTCAATTCTGACTAAGCTGGTTGGATGTTTAATTATAGTTAAGAAGCCGTATCTTTGCTTAAAAAAGAGTTGCAGGTAAACGGAAATAATTGTATCTTGAATATCTGCAAATAATTGTGGCTGTGCCTAAGGGAGACCTTAAATGAATCGTGCTGAAATAATTGATACTGTTTCGGAAGCGACAGGATTAACAAGGAAAGAAGTAGGCGCTGTTTTTGAGGGCATCCTTCTTTCGATTGAGAACGAGTTGGCACAAGGTGGCACAGTAGAGTTACGTCGTTTTGGGACATTTCGATGTGTTCATCGAGCGGCAAGAAAAGCTATGAATCCCGGAACGGGCGAAATAGTTGAAGTTGGCGACAGAATCGCGCCAACATTCAAACCTTCGCCAAAGTTGCGCGATGCAGTTAAAGATGTAAAAATTTGATTCAAAATACACAACAGTTAATTTAACTCTACGAGGAGTAATTTGCCCTGCGGTAAAAAGCGTAAACGACACAAAATGTCGACTCACAAACGAAAAAAAAGACTCCGGAAAAATCGTCATAAAAAGAAGATCCGGTAGTTAATCTTCCCTCATCATGACAAGAATTCTCATCCTGTCAGATACTCACGTCCGACGATTCGCGGATCTTCCAAACGTCATTGTTGAAATGGCGAAGGATTCGGATGTGATTTTCCATGCTGGCGACATAGCGCATCAAGATGTGCTGGATGGCTTGGGAGCTATCACAAAAGTAGTTGCTGTCAAAGGTAATATGGATGTTTCGATTGGCACATCTGTTTTGCCAGCAAAAAGGGAAGTATTAATAGAGAACATTAGGATCGGGATTGTGCATGGGGCTGGCGCGGCGGGTCACGTTGTTAATCGCGCCCGTTCGTCATTTGATGATTGCTCAGTTATCGTTTTTGGTCATAGTCATTTTCCATTTTTAGATGAATTTGGGGGTGTTCTGATGATAAATCCTGGCAGTCCGACAGATAAAAGGTTTGCACCATTTCCTAGCTATGCAACGATGGAAATTCATCGCTTTGAAGTCAAGGTGAAGATATCTTCGTTAGCGGGAGAAGTGTATGCTCAAAAACGACGTAACTTCGAACCGCTTTCATAATACTTGCATGCCCGTTTCAAATACTGATAATCAATTGGAAAGACCAGCTCATTAGCGCTGAAGAATGCTAAATGTGAAAACTGCCGAACATGTTCTGAGTGTTACCCAATTATCAAAGAATATCCGTTCTCTTGTAGAGAGCGGTCTTCCTTCTGTTTGGGTAGAGGGTGAAATTTCAAATTACAAGCTTCACAGTTCGGGGCACAGATATTTCACACTAAAAGATCGGGGCGCGCAAATCCCTTGTGTAATGTGGCGCACTCGAAATTCTGCTGGCTTTGATTTCAAGAATGGCCTGAGCATCCGTGGCTATGGTAAAGTTACAGTCTGGGAACAGGGTGGACGATACCAGATGGATGTTCAGGCTGTTTTGCCGTTGGGAGTGGGCTCACTTCAGGCTCAATATGAGGCTTTGAAGGAAAAACTCGCTTCTGAAGGAATTTTTGATCTTGATCGCAAACGTCAGATTCCCCGTTTCCCACGGGCGATAGGAATTGTGACTTCGCCAACTGGTGCCGCAATCAAAGACTTTGTCTGGGGGTTTCAGCATCTTTACCCACCAGCCCAACTTTTTTTAATACCTGTTGCAGTACAAGGTGTTGGCTCGGCAGATCAAATTGCAACGGCAATTGAGACCTTTAACAAGCTAAAAAACGTCGATGTTATCGTCATTGGCAGGGGCGGCGGGTCATTGGAAGACCTTTGGGCTTTCAATGAGGAAGTTTTGGTTCGTGTAGTCGTGGCATCGCGGATTCCCATTGTTTCGGCGGTCGGACACGAGGTCGATATATCACTATGTGACTTGGCTGCTGACCTTCGAGCTCCAACACCCACAGGCGTTGCTCCGCTTATAGTTCCTGATAAAAGAAATTTATCCCGAAATCTTACAGATCGCAAACTCCGCATGGCACGTTTAGTCGCCCGTCGGATTGAACTCTGGAGAGAGCGATTAAAATCCATGTCGGCAGGTTATGGATTTCAGAATCTATGGGGAAGAGTGAACGCCAAGCGGTTGCAACTGGACGAATATGACTCGCAGATACGGCGCTCGCTCGGACGGAATTTGCAGGCGAAATCCAGGTCTTTCCAAGCACTCTCGCAACATTTCAGCTCATTGTCGCCTAAGTCCGTAATGAAGCGAGGGTATAGCATTGTCAGAAATGACAATGGCGACATAGTAAAGTCAAGTCGTGAATTAGAGAAAAATCAGCGGATATCTATCACCTTATTCAAGGGTGATGCGCTGGCAGAGGTAACTGAGGTCAGTGATGGTCAATGAAGCCGGAAAAAACGAGTTATCCTTTGAGGATTACTACAGCAGGATAGAAATAATCGCCAGACAGCTCGAAGATGAAACTATTCCCCTAGAGAAAGCGTTTCAATTATTTGAAGAGGGTCAAAAATTAATGAAACGCTGTCAGGAAATGCTGGATGATGCTGAAAAACATTTGAAAGTAATTCAAGCCAGCGAAGACGGAATAAAAATCCAGGAGGCTGAACTTGAGTGAAAAAGGACAATTTGAGATACTTAACACAATTGATAGCCCAGCAGACTTAAAGAAACTTTCGATAGACCAGTTAAAAACTTTGGCTGGTGAGCTTCGCGAGTTCATCATTCAGAATGTATCCACAACTGGCGGTCACCTCGGCTCGAATCTTGGATCAGTTGAGATAACTCTGGCTTTGCACTACGTTTATGACACCCCAAGCGATCAAATTGTTTGGGATGTTGGTGCTCAGGCTTACTCGCATAAGATTATCACTGGTCGGCGTGACAGATTTCACACAAACAGACAATATGGCGGAATATCCGGTTTCCCGAGGCGAGACGAGAGCCCTTATGATTCGTTTGGTGTTGGGCATTCCTCAACGTCTATCTCATCCGCTTTAGGGATGGCATTCGCCCGAGATGTCAAAGGCGAGACATTTAAAACCATAGCGGTCATTGGAGATGGTGGAATGACCGGCGGATTGGCGTTTGAAGGCTTGAACAACGCTGGTGCATCCAACACAGACATTCAGGTCGTGTTTAATGACAATAACATGGCAATATCTCCGAATGTCGGCGCTCTTAGCGATATGTTCACCCAATTCCGATCGGATTTACGTTTTGAGCTTGTCAAGGACAGCGTTTGGCAGTTGGTTAATAAGCTACCTCAGGGAAGAAGGATCAAAAAAGCCTTCAAAGGCATGAATGAAGGCATGAAGGCAATATTTCAAGCTGGGCAGTGGTTTGAAAGGTTGGGATTCCGGTATATTGGGCCCC
>CAZAGU010000172.1:0-7807 GCA_964484805.1 uncultured bacterium | reverse complement strand
CATTCTGCAGAAGCTGTACGATCAGGGCGATATTTACCACGAGGAATATGAGGGCTGGTACTCTGTATTTGAAGAGCGATTCTTCACCGAGAAGGACTTAATTGACGGCAAAGACCCGATCAACAACCGGCCTGTCGAGCGTTTGAAAGAGAAGAACTACTTCTTCCGCATGTCAAAATATCAAGACTGGTTGATTGACCATTATGAGAAGCATCCTGACGCGGTCTTCCCAGATTTTCGCTTGAACGAGGTGATGGGATTTCTGCGCAAGCCGCTAGGTGATCTTTGCATCAGCCGCCCGAAGAGTCGGCTATCGTGGGGCATTCCCATTCCCTGGGACACAGATTATGTGACTTACGTCTGGTTTGATGCTCTGCTGAATTATTATTCCGCGACCTTGGCAGCGCCGGAAGGCTCGGTTGTCAGTTGGCCTGCGGATTATCATTTGATCGCCAAGGACATTCTGACCACTCACGCTGTTTACTGGCCCACCATGCTTCACGCGGCGGGTCTTGAACCACCACGCCATATCCTCGCTCACGGCTACTGGCTGGCTAAGGATGACATTAAAATGTCGAAATCCATCGGCAACGTCGTTAATCCGCTGGACATGAACGATATTCTCGGCTCGGATCAATTCCGTTATGTTCTGATGGCGGAGATGGTGATGGGGCAGGATTCATCCTTCAGCGTGGCATCTTCGGTGGGCAGAGTGAACACCGATCTGGCTAATGGCGTGGGCAATCTCTACAGCCGATTAGCCAAAGTCTGGCAGACCGGGAAATTTGGCGCGCAATTGCCGCCTGCCGATGCGCCGGATTTAGTCCCAGATGAGCTGGTGGAGGCTCGAGAGCGGCTTGATGACATAGTGCGACAGGAGATAGAGGCAATGCATCCGCAGGCTGCCATCGCTGCGATTCAATCGCTGGTGCATGGCTTGAATCAGTTGATCGAGAATGTCAAGCCGTGGGTGGTGGTCAAGACCGACCCGGCAAGCATCATGGACACCCTAGCCTGGGCATTGAACACTCTCGATGAAATATCCAGCCTGCTCGAGCCAGTGATGCCGCGAACCATGCCGCAGCTTCGCAGTTGGATCACCAACGAAAACGGCGAGATTGATCCTACTCCCGGCAAGCAATTGTTCCCACGCTTGAATCTGGAGAAGATCGTTGGTAAATCGGAGCCTAAAGCTGAAATCAAGCCACCTAAGAAGCTGGCGGCGATTGAAGTTGGGTTGATCGGCATTGAAGATTTCGCCAAGGTGGATCTTAAGGTTGGGCAAATACTGGAAGCGCGACGGGTTGAGGGCGCGGACAAGCTATTAGCCGTGAAGGTTGATCTGGGGGCTGAAACTCGCTCGATAGTCGCGGGCATCGCCAAGAGCTATGCGCCTGAAGAGCTGACGGGCAAGCGCGTGGTGGTGGTCTCGAATCTGAAGCCGGTGAAATTGCGCGGCGAGATGAGCGAAGGGATGCTCCTTGCGGCTGTGAGTGGCAAGGATGTCCGGCTGGTTGCAGTGGATGAGATCATTCCGCTAGGTTCCAAAGTCAAGTAGGTTTTCGGGTATGACAGCCCCACCACCCCTCTTTGCAAGAAGCGAAGCGATGAAGCAATCTGCGTTTCGGGTGGTGGAATTGTAGTACGGAAGAAAAACCTGAAAACGTTTTTCCTCATGCCCGGTCAAGCCGGGAATAAGGGAAATAAGGAAGAATGACTGATGGACGTTTTTAAAGCCTTGGATTCCAGCGAAGGCGGGAATCCAGATTGAGAGTTTTGAATTTTCAATCATCAAGTACGCTCAGAACAAAGTGAAAAGTATTTTGTGCGGGTGGCACGTCCGGCTTGACTCACAGCGGACAACGTCCGCTGTCATACCTGCGAAGGCTGGGAATAACCGCCCCGCCGCTGTCATTCCCGCGAAGGCGGGAATCCAGATCGAGAGTTTTGAATTTTCAATCATCAAGTACGCTCAGAACAAAGTGGAAAGTATTTTGTGCGGGTGGCACGTCCGGCTTGCCTGGACATGTTTCAACTATTTACATTTTACCTAATCCGTTGTGAATTAAGGATGTACTTTTATACTCTCAATCTGGGTTCCCGGTTAAGCCGGGAACGAGGAGGGGATGAAAGCGATGGATACCTGCCTTTGCAGGTATGACATAAGGAAGAATAATCCTGAAAATCAAAAATGGGCTCCTGCGTGGAAATGCCGAGTGGCATGTCCGGCTTGACCCACAGCGGACAACGTCCGCTGTCATACTAGCGAAGGCTGGTATCCAGGGCTTTGAAAAAGGTTTTTCGGAACGCACAACGGATTTAACAGATTGTTTGCAGTGTTGATTATTCCCTAATCTGTTTTCTCTGTTTAATCTGTTGTGAATTCTTTTTAAGGAAGAATAATCCTAAAAATCAAAACTGGACTCCTGCTTTCGCGGGAGTGACAGCGGGGAAAGAGTGTTGGTGCGGTTGGTGCGCTCCATGATTGATGGCGTTTATACTCGTTCCCACGCTCCTGCGTGGAAATGCCGGGTGGCACGTCCGGCTTGCCTGGACATGTTTCAACTATTTACATTTTACCTAATCCGTTGTGAATTAAGGATGTACTTTTATACTCTCAATCTGGGTTCCCGGTTAAGCCGGGAACGAGGAGGGGATGAAAGCGATGGATACCTGCCTTTGCAGGTATGACATAAGGAAGAATAATCCTGAAAATCAAAAATGGGCTCCTGCGTGGAAATGCCGAGTGGCATGTCCGGCTTGACCCACAGCGGACAACGTCCGCTGTCATACTAGCGAAGGCTGGTATCCAGGGCTTTGAAAAAGGTTTTTCGGAACGCACAACGGATTTAACAGATTGTTTGCAGTGTTGATTATTCCCTAATCTGTTTTCTCTGTTGTGAATTCTTTTTAAGGAAGAATAATCCTGAAAATCAAAACTGGATACCGGAGTTCTCCGACTCCAGCATGAAAGAAAGAACAGTGATGCCACGATGATGAGAAAATCTATCAAATTTTTTGCAACATTTGTGCTCCCATCGCTATTTACTGCCTACTTGGCATTAGCACAAATTTCTTCCTACTATGAAACTCAAGGATGGGACGAGTCGTTTTATGGCGGACCCTATGAAGCTGATGTTCCACATGATTCGACATTCTACACAACATCTCTGGTTTTTGTTGGAGGGGAGCCTGGCTATGGCTACCCGATGTGCTCCGGACAGCAAGTCGGGCTTTCGGATACTGCACTTCTGATTGTCTCACTTGTCAATGCAACGTATAGTCCTATCTCGCTTTCGGGATCGCAACCGAGTACGTGGATCACGCCTGTTTTATTCGAGAAAGACATTGACCCGCATTATTTTAGCCCGATTGCTGATAGTTCAATGCTAAAGTGGCGTTTGTTGCAATGGGTGAATTCATCAAATCAGGTTGTGAGCCAACCTACTTCAATACCCCCTCATTCTGGATATAAAATGGTGTTTGATGTTTGGGGATTTGATACAGGAAGTTATCGACTTCTGGTCAAGAAAACACCAAGCGCACCCACCAATCTCAACGTCTTAATTGGTTATGGCGGAGATGTCTGGGCAACTCAACCCCAACAAATGACGGATACAATCAATGCTTGGATAGGTTGCTATTGGCGAAGTATCGATACTCAGTCCCCCCAAACTTCGTCAGCCAAATGGATTGATAGTGTTTTGACGAAGAATCCTAAGTCTCTTGCAGGATATTCACTCAAGACACACTTTTATTCTCAATACTTTGATAGTTTATCCCTACTCAACGCGATTGACTCAGTTCTCGCAATTGCAAATCGCTACGGAGATCCCGTAATTTCCGACACTGCTAAATTCAACACTTGGGATTGGGCATGGTATAAGCAGATCGTATCGGTAGCCAATCATACACGGAATAAATTAATAAGTGGCTATTGGCATCAAGTTGAGCTGTAATCGCTGGAGCGACAGTAAGTAATCCTTACATTCAGAGAGCTGGGCAATCATTGTCGCATCGCCCACATCAATTCTGATATTTCATTAATCCAAAAACTACCCATATCCATTATGTTTGACGAACGGTACTCATTCCTGAACTTAGGTGAAGCAGACTCGGCGCTGGTTTTCGGCTATTTATCCGATGGCATGGCGGAGTTTCTCGCTTCAACGCTGTCTCGCGTGGTGTATTATCCTTTGGATGATAAGCCCTTTCGATATCTCGCCACCAAATTTCGCGACAAGATCACAATTCTTCCGCTGGAGAAGGGCACTTTCCCAACGACCAAGAAAAAGGTCGATGTTGTGATTGCTTTGTGGACGCTGGCGCAGATGGGCGAGATCGCGGGCTTTCTGCAGAGTGCTCATGATGCGCTGAAGCCCAAAGGCAGTCTCATTATCGTGGATGAAGCGGATCGGCTGACCAACGAACAGCAGGCAAACACCCGAACGCTTCTCGATTGTTCGCGCAAGGCGATGGCGTACATGGGCGCTTCGGTTCAGCCGTATATCATGCCGGAGCGGTTGCAGGAAAAGCTGAGTGAGTCAGGGTTCAGCTCGGCGCGGGTAAGGTATTTCACCGAGCCTGATTTGCTCGCTGACGGTGATGACTGGGCGGCTTGCGCGAAGCATCTGAGCCAGAAGGTCGAGAAGGATAAAGCTGGCGTGTCGAACATTCCTGATGAAATATCAGAGCAGGTGAAACGGCTGAAGAAGCAGCATAAAGACGATTTCTCCACTCCCCCATTTTATCTTATTTCCTCAATAAAATCAACTCGGCGCGCTACAAAACCGCCATCTCAGACTGAAGCGAAGATTTACCAGCCTCCAAAAGCCGTTGAACCCGAAAAAACAGATCCGATTGTCCTCCCGCCTTCAGAACCCAGTCCAAAGGTGGAAACGCCCAGCCCGAAAGCCGTTGAAACTGAGCTGATGAAGGCTTTGCTGATCGACGGCGCGGAGAAGCTTCGGGAATATGAACTGCTGGCGGTCGCTCTGTCCGGCAGGGGCTACAATTTCAGCCTGAAAACCGCGCGGATGTTGTTTGACAGTTACGGCGCGAATATTGTGTCGGCAGAGAGCAACCCCGGTCGGCTGGCGGAAGACCTTGGAGTGACCATCGAGGATGCCATCCGCATCGTCGCGGTGTTTGCGCTGGCAAGGCGCTGTTTTCCAGCCAATGGCGGCGCTGAAAACCGCATCCGCAATGCTGAGGATGCGTACGGGCTGTTGCTGGAAATGGGCAGTTTGAAAAAAGAACACCTGAAAGGGCTGTATCTGAACATTCAGAACAAGGTCGTGCATCAGGAAATTATATCCATCGGCACGCTGTCGAGCGCGAATGTGAAACCGCGTGACATTTTTACACCGGCGTTGGAATACGCTGCAAGTTCAATTATCGTCGCGCATAATCATCCATCGGGCGATCCGTCGCCATCGCCTTCTGACATTGCTTTCACCGAGCAGATTGCCCACGCGGGAGCTCTGCTGGGGGTGGAGCTTCTCGATCATTTAATCATCGGTGGCGAAACATTTTTCAGCATGAAGAAAGCGGGATTGTACTAAAGACAACAAGAAGTTGGTTTAGTGTATTATAAACAATAGGATAGAGGCAAGAGCGCAGGATAACACAGTGGCAAGGGGGTGGTAGTAGGGAAAATCGTCACATCGTCACATAATTGGCGGAATCGCTTAGTTGGTAAGGGATTGATGATGTGACTTAGCGGCGTCAAAAGCACCGTCGTCCAGACCTGCCAGGCGTTCAACCTCTGCAGTGCGTTCCGCTTCATCCTTGAATGCACGTCCACGCTGCTCCCAGAATTCTACCAGCTTTCCTGCGCGAACTTTGCGTTCCGCGTTCCGTTTCTCAGCTTCATGCGCCTCGATCTTCTTCTGCAGATCTTCGACCTGTTTCTTCAGGTCTTCGTTTTCCTGCTGAACCTTTTTCAGGTCTTCCTCAACGCCAGCCGAAGCTTTATTGGCGGCATCGCTTTTCGCTTCGTCAACCAGCCCCTTGACCTTGCTGCTGAAAACATCCAGTCCGGCGGTAATCGATAAACTCAGATCGTCTGAGCTCAGCTCCTCCGAACCAAACTTCGTCAGCAGTTGCCGCACGTATCCTTCGAAGGCGCTGGTCAAAGGCCAGACTTCTTCGTTGATCTTTTTCGCGGTCAAATAGGACTGGAAATCGGCAATACTCTCCATTGCTCTGTCCTCTATGTTAATTTTTGAATTTGCCACACTTAGTATTTTCGCACCTGGGTCAGCTCCTTTTCTGTCAAGGAGTCCCATGCCAGTGAATGTGATATTATGCAGGATTTCATAAACCTGCCTGCCCTGGTATTCCCGCCCCTTGTATTTTTTCAGGTGCAGACAATAATCCTTCTTCGATTTAATCACTTTCTTGCAGATCGAACATTCGCCCTCTTCGTAGTCGCATTCCATCGAGACCTGCTTGACGATCCCTTTGCGGATCAGCTTATGAGCCAGGCGGGCGAACGGATTATCCTCGGTGTAGAGTTCACCATCGCATTCGACAAAACCATTTTCCGATTCCTTGAACCGCGCTTCAGTCACACCGCCCACAATATCCGTCAAGTCCTGTGAATGTTTCAGATCGATCTTGGTGTTGATGGCGCTCGAATGGTTGTTGCGCAGCTCATCAATCGTGAAATGATCACCGTTAAGGTTTGTACCGGCATGAGTCAGAATGAAAGTGAATCTCTGGTCGCCGTCGGGAGTCTGTGTCGCAGCCTCGGTTGACATTCCATCAGTGGGAATGATCTCACCAGTCAGAGATGTATGGCAATTGCGAGCTACGATGTTTTCAGCCTTGGTTGAACTCTGCTTCTTCGGCTTTGAGGCAATGATCAGATATTCCTGAGCGTCGCGTCCCGATCCTTCACCGGCATACCTGGCTATCCCATAAGAGACCGCACGACGACGGAAATCGACTGTGTCGTATTTCTCACCAAACATCTCCTTCAGCTCAGCTGCGGTGGGATAAGCTTTGTCCCTGTAACTCATCATTAACAGTGCACCAATTTTTACCGATTCATCCACGAAACCAATGATTAAAACTGCATTCTTTTGCAAATATGGGTTTTCTTATTGCTTTCTTGATATTCTTTCTGTATTACGCCCATATCTGTTCATGGAACAGGAAAAGAAAGAGTAAAGACAAAACAATTTTTATTTTAGGAGTGCAAGATAATGAAATCTTTTAATTTCTTCTTACTCATTTCAACATTACTTTGCTTACTATTGTTGCCAAGCAAAGGACGCTGTCAAGATCCAAAGGCATACGGCCTCTCTGTTGGTGTTGCATCCACTTCATTATCTGGTTCCTCATCTCAAGGATTCACGGGTGGATTAAGTGGATTTATGTTTTCGCTTGAGGATCCTGGCAATCTTGTTGGATTAATAAATTACACATCAACAGACATTTATGAATGTTTTGGTCTTGATGGTGATTTATGGATTTTTTTCCATGAAACACCCCGACTATTAGCATTGATCGGCATTAATGTTCAAGCAGCAAAAATTAAAGGTGAGGACGCGGGAGATTGGAGATATGGATTTAACATAGGAGCAGGATGGCTTTTTACAACGTGGTCAGGATTAGAAATCAAATATTCGAGAGTTGAAAAAGTTAATCTGATCAAAGTTCAGTTGCAAGTTTTTACTAGTGCAGAATAATTACATTTAACATATGAAACCCATACCATTCCTCTCGATCAACTTCTTCATCTTAGCTTCATTCGGATAGGCATGATCCCGGTACGAGATAATCCAATGTTTGATTGCCT
>CAZAGU010000171.1:0-7820 GCA_964484805.1 uncultured bacterium | reverse complement strand
AGGAGTGTTTTGTTGAGAGCCTTGAACTAATCCACAGCGGAAGAATTCCGCTGTCATTCCCGCGAAGGCTATCATCCAGCGCTTTTAGATTGGAATTTTTACCCAATTTGTGTAATTTGTATATCTGTTGTGAATTCTATAATAAAACACAACACAACCATAGCTATGAAGGACTTCACCATCACTCGACTTATGCAAAAACTTCTACTGATGTTGTTCGTCGTATTGCTGATTGCAAGTTGCGCTTCAATGGGATCTCCCGGTGGAGGCCCCGTTGACGAAACAGCCCCGTTCATTGTGCAGACTCAACCCAATTCCGGCGACATATACGTCAGCCCCAAGTCGGCTGTGCAGATCACATTCAGCGAGGACATCAATCATGCAACATTCGCGGAAGCGTTGTTCATTTCCCCACCACCAGCAGAAAAGCCGAAAATCCGCTGGAAGGAAAAAACTGTCAACGTACGGTTCGCCGACGAATTGGCAGAAAATAAAACCCTCGTCGTGACCATCGGCGCCAATGTCCAGGACTTGCAAAATAATAAGCTGGGCGACAGCTACACCTTCGCCTTCTCAACTGGCGAGAGCATCGCTGATGGAAGTATCTCAGGTCAGGTCTTCGGCTTGTTTCTGGCGCAGAATATGCTCGTAGGGTGCTGGGATATGAGCTATTTCGCAAGCCCCGACTCTTTTCCGCCAGACCCGTCGCTTGTTCACCCGCCGTATATCACGCAGGTGGGCACGGATTTTCATTTTGACATTCAATATCTGTCCGCTGGTGAGTACTTCCTGATGGCATGGACGGACAAAGACAACGACCGCTTATTTAAACCCGGCGTAGATCTGCTCGCGCTTCCTTGGCTGAATATTCAACTGGAAGAAAACCGTAGCGAGCACCTGATATTATATCCGACCCAGCGCGACACTGGCGACCTTAAGCCTCTCATGGCGAGCCCTACCGACAACAGCCATTTGACCCTGCGTTTTAACCGCAAGCTTGATGACAAACCGATCTATCTGCTCCGCAAGCTGGCAATCCGCGACACACTCGGCGATCTGCCGCTTATTAGTGCATGGATCGACAACACAGATTCAAGCAAAATGGTCTTATGGACAGGGCCTCAGATGCCTGATAATGAGTATCGCTTGTTTTTTGATAAAGATTCCACCGACATCGTGCTTTCTGGCGTATCACGTCCAGATACTCTGGGCATTTCAGTAACGGCTTACTCGCCGCGAGACCGGGTGCGAGATGTTCCAAACCAACCGACAGGATGGGTGGATTTCAGCGATGCCCTGGCGAGCGCCGTCTGGGACAGCACCCTGAAACTGACGACAATAGACAGCATCAGCGTGCCGCTGAAGGTTTTCCATTCCGCCGCAAACAGGTTGTCATGGTCAGCGATGAGCACTCTGGAAGCTGGCGTTACTTGCAGACTGGAGTTAAACTGCCCGATGATTTTCGATAATGAAGGGAATGCCTTCACAGATTCAAGCTGGATGAATTCCTTCACGATTGTTGACCCCACCAAGACTGGTGAGATAGCCGGTGTTGTCGGCAATGCGCCAAAGTCTGGCATCCGAGTGATCGCAAATTCCTTGCGAAGTCGTGGCACAGACGGCTATTCTGTCATAGCAGCGCCCGATGGATCATACCGGATTGATCTGCTTCCCGAAGGAAAATACACATTGTGGGCTTATGCCGATCAAGACGCGGATGGCAAATACTCGTTCGGCACACTCAAACCGATGAAATATGCAGAACGAATGACCATCTGCCCTGATACGGTCAATGTGCGATCTCGCTGGGAAACAGGCGGGATTGATTTTTCTTTTACAAAAAGTGGTAAAGTTCAGTGAAACACGTGACTTATCACAAATTTCGTTCTATATTACAAAGTTAAGTATTCTGCTTTCAAGCTCAGGTGATATGTAATGAATACCCATGTTTTAAGCAATACACGCACCACCACCATCACCAAAGCCGTCCTGATTCATGTCGGGCTGGTTGCGGCGGCAATCCTGTTACCTGCTGTGGCGCACTTAAGCGGCGCTCCGGTTCGCTGGCTTCTGCCCATGCACTGGCCTGTGATTTTCGCCGGATTGATGCTCGGCTGGCGAAGCGGCTTGCTGATTGGCTTGCTTGCACCTGCAACCAACTGGCTGTTGACCGGCTTCCCTCTGCCAATGATGTTGCCCGCGATGACGGTCGAGCTGGCGATCTACGGATTTGCCAGTGGCTGGCTGATGCAACTTGGATTGAAGCCAATTCTGTCCGTTGCCATTGCCGCACTGTTGGGCAGAGTTTTCTTTATAGGAGCTGCTGCTCTCACTCATGTTTACGCAGACACTTTTCCGGCATATCTTCAAGCGGCAATGTTGCCGGGGCTTTTTGCCGGAGTATTGCAGGCGCTCTTTTTACCCGTATTAGTCAAAATGATTTCGAGGTCAGACAGTGCATAAAAGATTGATTTTTTAGTTTCGTTGATTTTTTTAATAGAAGTTAGTGAGCACCTACTTAAAACACGTTTACGCTGTTATCATGGCTGGAGGTTCAGGCACCAGGTTTTGGCCTCTATCTCGTGAGCGGTCACCAAAACAGATTCTCGCGATAGTCGGAGATAATAGCCTTTTACACGATACTATTGAACGATTGCAAGAGCTCATTCCTGTTGAGCGGATTGTTATCGTCACTAGTGGCAATCAAGTTGATCTTTTACGACCGCATCTGCCTGAAGGCATACTCGAATCAAATATCCTGATTGAGCCTATCCCTAAAAACACCGCCCCTTGCATTGGTCTGGCAGCATTTCACATCAAGCAACTTGATCCTGATGCGATTATGCTTGTGCTTCCTTCAGATCACAGAATCAGTGATATTGCGCAATTTCAAGCGGTCATTCGCATCGGCGTTGATGTGGTCAAGAAAAAAGACCCACTTGTGGCAATTGGCATTCCTCCGTTGCGCGCTGAAACTGGATATGGCTATATTCAGTTTGAAACTGACTCCGAGGATAAAAATGATCAGGTTCATCCGATAAAAACCTTTGCCGAAAAACCGAACTATGAAACCGCGGTCAGATTTTTTGAAGCTGGCGATTTCTACTGGAACAGTGGTATTTTTATCTGGAGCGCTTCCAGAATTCTCGCTGAATTAGAGGAACATTTGTCTGACCAGTTTCTACACCTTAAGAAAATTGACAGCGCTGTCGGACATGCTGATTATGGCGAAGTCCTCCGTGAACGATACCACAGAATGCGCCCGATTTCTATTGACTATGGTGTGATGGAAGTCTCGCAGACAGATAAATATATGGTGGCGGCGAACTTTGGATGGAGCGATGTCGGCAGTTGGGATGAACTCTATCGAGTTTTCCCACACGATGCCGATGGTCATGTTGAACGGGGTAACGCCGTTCAGGTTGACACGAAAAACAATCTGATCTTTTCACCGGATAAATTGACGGCTGTAATCGGTTTAAGCGATATACTTGTTGTAAATACCCCTGATGCCACCTTAATTTGTCCATTAAACAAAGCTCAGGAAGTGAAAGAAATTGTCGAAAAGCTTCGTAAAGAAGGACGTAAAGATTACCTTTGAAGCTTAACCCAAAAGCAGAGCGGCTTGTCCGTGAACTGGAAACAATTGTCGATAAATTGTTTCCTGAAGTCAGACGTGAAACCGGACGGTTTCATAGTGGGGTATGTACGCTTCACGGGCGCACCGTGCTCTTTATAAATAGTAGTCAAACTGCAGATGAGAGAATCGCGGCGCTTGCTTCAGCCATTGCTCGCTGTGATATCAACGGCATTTATCTAAAACCTGCAATACGAGCAGAAGTAGAGCGATATGCGCCTGCAGCACAACAACTGTCGGACCATTGAGGAGACGGGATGGACAGTAATTTACTGAAATATTTCCCTCTGTTTGCCGAACTTTCTCCTGAAGAACTTGAAACAGTCAGTGAGAGAATTGTCGAACGGAAGTTTAAGAAAAATAATCTGATTATCTTCGAAGATGATGTCGGCAACAGCCTTTTTATCATTAAAAAGGGGCGTGTTAAAATCTCGCACATCTCTTCAGAAGGAGCAGAAGCTATTCTTGCAATCCTCGGTCAGGGTGATTTCTTCGGTGAGCTCTCTGTGATTGATGGATTGGGGCGTAGCGCGTCCGTGACTTCAATTGATGATGTAGAGCTCATTATGTTGCGTCGAGCAGATTTTCTGGAAATACTCCAGAGAATTCCGAAAATTGCTGTGTCATTGCTTAAAGAGCTTGCCGGCAGGATCAGAAAATCAGACACTCATATCCGAAGCCTCTCTCTGTTAGATGCCAAAGGCAGAGTCGCTTCGACGCTGATACGTCTGGCTGAGGACATTGGCAAAATCAAGCAGGGTGAAGTCACAATCGAGGAATTGCCGTTGCAACGAGATTTGGCTTCTATTGCAGGCACTTCGCGAGAGACAATTTCACGTGTGTTGAAAAAATTTGAAGAAGAAGAGCATTTGAAAGTCGCTCGTAATACTTTGGTATTTACGAATTTCAACAATTTCAAAAAACTTTACTCATAGTAAGAAACCGTCTGATGACAGGGTTCTTGTTTTATAACGCGGTTTTATATCCGTTACTTCTGGATGCAATACCGCGTTATCCTTTTAAAAATGTTTCACTAATAAACTTCTGATGAATTCAAAAAGAAAACTTCAACTTTCGCGACTTCTCAGTCAGATTGACCGACGGGGACGCGGTTCCAAGTTACCTGAAATAGAAAATGCCAAGCCACTAGGAACAGCATTCCGCATTGGCATCACTGGTCCCGTTGGCGCTGGCAAGAGCACACTGATTAACCGCCTTACTCGCGAATTCCGCGATAGTGGCTTGACCGTGGGCATCATCGCTGTTGACCCCAGCAGCCCTTTCACCGGCGGCGCGGTGCTCGGTGATCGCATCCGCATGACCGAGCTGGTGTTAGACCCAGGGGTGTTCATCCGCAGTCTGGCAACGCGAGGCATATTCGGCGGGTTGGCATCCAGCACTGAGGATGCCGCGGATCTGCTGGATATGTTCGGCTATGACAGAATCATCATTGAAACCGTCGGCGTTGGTCAGACCGAAGTGGACATCGTCGAAGCCTGCGATGCCACAATCGTCATCCTTGAGCCTTCATCTGGCGATGGCGTGCAGGCGATCAAAGCCGGACTGATGGAGATCGCAGACATATTTTTCGTGAATAAAATGGATTTGCGCGGCGCGGATCGTTTCTTTGCTGATCTCGAAATGGCAATCGCGATGCGCGATCCTGAGCACAAGATTCGCACCTTCCCGATTGAAGCCGTCGGCGGCAAAGGCATTGCCGAAGCGCAGGATTATGTAGAAGAATTTCACACTCGCATCAAAGCGGACGGGTCGTTGTATGAGCGGCGGGTTGGGCAACGTGCCAGGCGTATTCGTCGGTTGGCGAAGAGCATTTTGGTGGATACAATGTGGGAGAAATTATCCATTGACGATCTAACATCCGTTGTGAACAGCGATCTTCCCGCCCGAGACGCGGCGCTCAGATTGGTTGAGATTATAATACAAAAATAACCAAACGTGCGAGAACGAAAATGAGTCAGAATAAAGTTTTACCACCAACGGTTCTTTTTGGAGCCATTATAACCGAGCTGGCATTTCATTATCTCTTGCCATTGGTGAAGATATTTGTCTTCCCATACAATATTCTTGGCTTGTTGCCACTTGTTCTCGGGTCAGTGATAAATGTCGTGGCGGATAATCAATTTAAAAAGGCTAAAACCACGGTCAAGCCATTTCAGGAATCAACAGCGCTCATCACGACCGGAGCGTTCGGAATCAGCCGCAATCCGATGTACTTAGGTTTTGTTTTAATCTTACTTGGTTTAAACATCCTGCTTGGGTCGGTGACTCCGATAATCGCTGTAATCCTTTACGCAATAGCAATCCAACGGCTGTACATCAGCGTTGAGGAGTCTATGTTGGCGGAAAAATTTGGTAGCGACTGGTTGAATTACAAATCCCGCGTTCGTCCTTGGATCTAGTGTGAATTTGAAATGCCTCGGTCAGACAGGCGTGGCAAATATTTGGCTAAAGATTATTTCACCTCTGTCAGGTATGGCATGGGAGCTTTCTCACACGGGTTTAGGCGAGCACGGTGTCTCTATATCAGAATTTTAAAATAATCAGGTCAAAAACTCAAAACAGCCATGCATTTAACATGCATGGCTGTTTTTCATATTCATAAGAATAAGTTTACTCTCCGACGCTCAACCTCACAGCGACAATTCCGCTGGCTAAAACAATCGCGCCCAGACAGAGTTGCATCAGAATCCCACCCTGCAGGAGACCAATTTCGGAGTATGTGCCGAAGTAGCTATCTGCCGCGATTAAAGCTTTCCCAGCCAGCAGTGATGCGGCTTTAGCGTAAACCAATTCGCCGATGCCGGTTGAAATGCGGATGACTTCCGGGAGTTTCCAGCCCAGCAAACCTGCGACCATCGCCGCGGCGGCAACCCAGTTCAACCATGAAATGGGGCTGGTCTTCGGCTCAGGCTCGACGTAGTTTGGCACTGCCGCCAGCTCAAGCCCCAGTTTCGCCGCGAGGCGCATATCGAAGCCAAAAGACGGCGATTCGAGCTTTTCAGGCGCGATGACATCTCGCAGAGCCTGCTCGAAAGCAAAATCGGAAGCGCATTTTTCGCACTTGGCAAGATGCAGGTCAAACTCAACCTGTTCATCTTCAGCCAATTTTCGGTTCTGATCCATCAGGTATCGCGCGTCGTTGCAGTCAAAGACTTTCTCCGCGCCTCCCCCAGTCAGATCAGATAGTAAATGGAATAATTTCCACATTTTAATCCCCAATACACCGAGCTTTCATTCGGCGTGTGCTTAAACAAAACAATCAACAACCACTATTCAACTGCCCATCTCCAAAATGTGGATTCCAGGGCATTTTGAAGTCAAAATCTGTCAGCCTTGCCCAGCTCGGCTTCAGCTTCAACGCGCAACTTAGCTTTGGCGCGGTGAAGCGTCGCTTTGACAGTGCCGAGTGGCAAGTTTGCAATTGATGCGATTTCATCGTAAGTCTGTCCCTGTAAATAATATAAGCTCAAAACCATCTTTTGTGAAGCGGGAAGTCGCTCAAAAAGCACTTCCAGAAATTGTCTGTCCTCAAAATTCGAGACCAGATGATCGTCTTCTCCAAGATGCACATCGAACACACCGACCTCATCATCACTGTTTTCCGCGTAGGAAGCCATTAGCGGCGTTTTGCCTTTTTTATTGAGATGGGTGGCGCAGACATTCCAGGCGATGCGATAAATCCAGGTCGTCAGGCTACTGTCGCCGCGGAATTTCGCAAGACCTTTCCATGTCCGAATGAAGACCTCCTGTGCGAGGTCTTCCGCGCCCATATTGTCTTTTGATACCTTGCGGCAGAAAAGAAACATGCGGTCACGGTATTCATTCATTAGTTGTCGGAAGGCAAGCTCCGGATTCGTCTTGAAATTCCGAAGAAAAGCCTTCTCGTCGAATTCGCCCACCTCATTCACCAAGTTTTATTCTTCCCTGTAGTATAGACTTGAAAGACAACGAAAAGGTTTCAAGCTTATGAAAAATATTTCGCAGGGATAGGGAAGAAAGTGTGTATCCCATGTTGTACCCGCAACTTAGTCAAAAAGTTATCGCTTAGCAAGCTGGAAGAAAATCTGTTGAGGCTATTTCGTCATTGTCCACTGGCTAATGAAGGACAGCTTTGCGCATTCCCCTTGACAACCCGCCGGTATGTTTTTATATTATGGTTTGA
>CAZAGU010000170.1:0-7938 GCA_964484805.1 uncultured bacterium | reverse complement strand
TATCTTGGAGTGCCGGGTAGTTTTGCATTAATCTCATCTTTCTTTTCTCGTCAAGGAGAAATTTTAACCCATTAGAACTTTAAATCAGTCACAACTATCGAGCTCGAACTCCATTTATGAAGATGTCAACGATATTTTCCACAAGCTCCTCTCTTGTCAGTGATTGATCTTTTAATGCCCACGGGAATTCAACCAGCTTCAGACTCAAAACAAAGATATGCGCTTGCAAGGTGGCATTGGCAATTTTAAGATCACCGGACAAACAACCCTCTTCCAGAATGTTCGATACGATTTCGCGCTCTTTGTCCATGAAGTATTTTCTAGCCTCCTCTATGTGAGGCCAATGTTCATTCCAGGATTCCTGGCTTACACGATAGAGGTTTATCAGGTTACAGATGGTTTCAAGCTTGGTGATCATGTATGTCTTCAACTTGTCAACTATGGTCGTCTCTGACTCTATAGCAATGAGAATGGTGTTAATCATCAGGTCTGTTTCAAGCCTGACTACATCCTCAAAAACTTCCTGTTTATTTTTGTAAAATCTGTAAACGGTAGTTTTGGAGACTTTAGCTTCACGGGCGATCTCTTCGGTAGTGACTTTTTTTAAACCGAATTGGCTGAAGAGACTTTGCCCAGCTTGTATAATCTTTTCCTTCGGATCCAAATCTAACTCTTGTGTTTGTTGGTACGTATAACGCAATATAAGTACTGGTGTCTCGATTAGCAAGCTGAAGTTCAAGATTTCACGAAAAATCTAACAATTATTGATTAAATGCCATTAGATTCGTCGGAGTTAGCTTTAGTAAAAAATAATCTCATTGAGCACATTGTTTTTCATGTTATTGACATAGACTTTAAAAGTGGAGTATATTAACAACAGGGATTTAATTCATCTGGTTATTCCAAATGGGGGAAAGTTTCGCAGTTACACCGGGAAAAATTTTCACCCCCAAATAACTTAAAGCGCATTGGAGGCGAATGATAATGACGCAGTACAACAAAGTAAAAGTACCAGAGATTGGCAGTCCAATCACTATCGTTGATGACAAGCTTAATGTTCCAAATGATCCCATTATCCCCTTTATTATGGGTGATGGCATCGGCATTGATCTATGGCCAGCAACGAAACGAGTTTTAGACGCCGCGGTCGAAAAAGCTTATGGTGGCGAGCGTAAGATTTCCTGGATGAAAATTTATGCCGGCGACGAAGCCGTATCATTTTATGGCGATGGTGTCTATCTTCCTGAGGACACACTGACCGCCATCAAAGAATTTATTGTTGCAATCAAAGGCCCATTGACCACACCTGTGGGTGGTGGCATACGCAGTTTGAATGTTTCACTGCGCCAGATTCTGAATCTTTATGCTTGTGTTCGCCCGGTTAGATGGTTCAAGGGTGTTCCCTCGCCCTCGATTCATCCCGAGAAAATGGATATTGTGATCTACAGGGAGAACACAGAGGATGTTTATTCTGGTGTTGAATGGCAGGAGGGGACTCCGGAAGTCAAGAAGGTGATTGAGTTTATCAACACTGTAATGGGCAAGAACATTCGCCTCGATTCTGGCATAGGGATCAAGCCTATTTCCGTCACCGGCACCAAACAATTAGTTCGCAAGGCGATTCAGTACGCCATAGATGAGAAGCGCGAGTCAGTTACTTTCATGCACAAGGGCAACATCATGAAATATACTGAAGGTGCTTTCAAGGACTGGGGCTATGAGGTCGCAACTCAGGAATTCCGCGATTATATCATCACTGAAGCTGAACTCTGGGATCAGACCATGGCTGAAAACGGCGTTACGCCAATCACCAAGGATGGCGAATTCGCAGCTTTGCGCGGTGGCAAACCCGCTGGTGATCCGAACGGCAGAATCATCGTAAAAGATCGCATTGCAGACTCAATGTTCCAGCAGATCCAGACTCGCCCCGATGAGTACGACGTTGTTTGTACTCCAAACCTGAATGGTGATTTCATCTCCGATGCCGCCGCCGCTCTGGTTGGTGGTCTGGGAATGGCACCGGGCGCTAACATTGGTGATTTCGTTGGTTTATTTGAAGCCACCCACGGCACAGCTCCCAAATATGCCGGTCAAGACAAAGTCAACCCCGGATCGCAGATGCTTTCTGGCGTGATGATGTTAAATTATCTCGGTTGGCGAGAAGCTGGTCAGATGGTCGAAGAAGCCATCGCCAAGACCATTACTGACAAAATTGTAACCTACGATCTGCATCGTCAGATGGAAGGCGCTACAAAAGTTTCTTGCTCCGCGTATGCAGAAGCAATTGTTGAGCACATGGCTTAGTCAGTTGTATTACAGGGGCAGTGGCGTTCGTTACTGCCCTTGTTTCATTTTTGCATGTGTTGCAGAATTGATTTGATCTGAAATATTTGCCCTTCAAGCTTTACTTTCATTCTGATATTTAATTAACTTTGAGAATATCTTGTGAAATTGAGTTACATAGCGTCGGATTTGTAAAGATGATTGTTGTGTTAAAAGCTTGACTCAATATTAATTTGTGCTTAACTTGTTTGGACGTTTATTGCGGTGTTACCATTTTTTGGGAACAACCGTGCCGTGAAGAGTTTGATTACTGCGTAAATAGAGGTACACCATGTCGCCAATGCCGACACGGTATCACAACAGTCTGCTGTTATTGGCTTTCACCCTTGTCCTCGGTTTATGCCTTGGGCTAGTTCAAGATTCCCAGGCTGCTACTACTGGTAAAATTTCCGGCATAATCACCGATATTAAAACCGGTGAGCCTATTAGCTCGGCAAATGTGCTCATAAAGGGCACATACCTAGGTGCCGCGACTGGTCTTGATGGTGACTTCGTCATCACCAATGTTTCACCCGGTCTGTTTGAAGTCATTTTCAGTTGCGTAGGCTATCATGATTTTGCCGTCATAGATGTTTATGTTGCTTCTAACCAAACCACACCTTTAAAAATTGAGCTTACGCCTAGCCGCTACAAGCTTAAAGTGGTCAAAGTTACGCATGTCAGAGCACCAG
The DNA here is from genome assembly GCA_964484805.1 of uncultured bacterium. Taxonomy (GTDB): domain Bacteria; phylum Electryoneota; class AABM5-125-24; order Hatepunaeales; family Hatepunaeaceae; genus CAZAGU01. The sequence continues at coordinate 4,924 of CAZAGU010000170.1, read as the reverse complement.
TACAGATGGACGTAACTGTGACAATGAAACACATGGACAAGGAACTCATTAAGGCACTTCGCCCTAAGGATGTGGCTGATGTGGTGCAAATCTCCAAAGGGTTCAAGATTGATGAGGAAGGCAAGATTCACGCCCGTGGCGGCCGTGCTGGTGACGTGGCGCTGGTGGTTGAAGGTGTTGACTTGCGTGACCCATTGGTCGATACTCAATTTCAGTTTCAGATGTCATCTGAGTCCGTTGATGAGATCAACGTTCTGACAGGTGGGTTCAGCGCTGAATATGGTCGTGTGATGGGCGCTGTTATTCAGGTGACAATGTCAGAAGGCAAGTCTGACAAATATGTTGGTCGGGTTGAATACCAAACTGACCGCCTGATCGAAACCTACTCCTTTGACACAGATAGACTTCAGCTTGCTTTTGGTGGTCCTGTTCCCTTTACAAAACAGTTGTTTAAACGACCGATTACCTTCTATTTTACAGGTATCGGCGTAATGACCAACACCTACACCCCATTTGATATTGACAGACCAAACAATGATTATCTGGGTATAGGGATTGACCTGCCTGAACGTCAGAAAAATGACTATCAGACCTCGATGAAACTTGCCTATAATGTTACTGAAAAGAAAAAACTGACATTATACATGACTGAAGCTTATCACCAGTGGGATATTTATCCTACAGGCGAAGGTGGTGTGTCTGGTAATTATGGCTACGGTTATAAGTACAACCTTGACAAACGCCCTTGGGCTTGGAACAAGCAGACCACTGCAAACTTAACCTTTACCAGTCAGATTTCTCCTGAAACATTTTACGAAATTAAATTGATTGGTTTCAGAACGCACTCCAAAGTTCAGCCGCGTGGAAAATCCCCAGATGAATTCACCATGCTTGATGATATCGAAAATGACCAAGCACAAGCCTTTGACAGGAATTTTAACGGTTATCTCGATGCCGATGAATATCTCGACAGCGACGGTGACGGCTTCATGGATGGATTCTGGGATGCAAACGGCAATGGAATCTTTGATGGTGGCGGCGAAGGCTATGAAGATTTAAATATGAATGGCCGTTGGGATCGTGGTGAAGACTGGGTTGACTTGAATAGCAACGGCATCTACGATGCTTCTGAACCCTGGATTGATGTCGTCAATCCCTTGACCGGTGAAAACAACATTGGCGTGTTTGATCCTTGGGATACCTACACCGACATTAACGAAAACGGACGCTGGGATCCATCTGAGCCACAATTGCCCGAACAAGATTGGAATGGCAACGGGGAATGGGACGGTGAACGCTTCATAGATGCTAATAACAATGGCGGATATGATGCGTGGGAGACCTGGGATGATTTGAACAATAATTTCCTTTGGGATGAAGGTGAACCGTTTGTCGATAAAAATGGCAACGGTCAATTTGACTATTCCGAAGGTTATGACGATATGAATCGCAACGGTGATGTGGACAAACGCGATTTGGCTCAGCGCACAAATAGCGGTAGCGCCTTTGACGAAGCCGAACCATACATTGATGGTGACTATTGGTGGGATACTGGCGAGCCTTTTATAGATGAGCCTGACCCCATTACTGGTGAGTTCAACGGATATTGGGATCCGGGTGAAATTTGGTTTGACCTTCCCTCATCTTCCAACGCACAAATAGGTGCTGGTCTCTGGCATATTGGTGAAGAAATGACACTGAATGGTAGTTACGATCCACCAAACGGTCTGTTCGATGAATATGAGTTGTTCACTCGACCAGTAAATTGGAACTATAGCGCTGATCCAGCCAATCCAATTTTATATACCTTTAGTCCAGATGCTCGCGGTTCAGATTGGCCAGCAGACATATACACATACATTCCTGGTAAATCCACTTGGGTAAACCGGACGCTTGACGACACAGACGCACCTGTCTTCGATATGAGGAATTTTTCGGTGGAAGAGGACTCAGAGTGGTACCTTGACTACAACAATAACGGTGAGTGGAATAGCGCAGATAATTTCCTGAATTCTGACACATGGGATCCCACCGCATATTGGTATGATCGAATTTCCACAGAATACACCGTAAAGTTTGACATTCAGAGTCAGGTTTCAAAATACCATGAGGTAAAGACTGGATGTGAACTTAGATACCGTTCTCTGGAAATGCAGGCGATTATGCAACCTGACCTTCCCTATACAGGTGAAGCCGCTCTGCCTGAAGGTAGCTATGCTGCCGACCGCGGTGGTGTTCGTGACTTCTACCAATACAAACCGTGGGAAGGCGCTATTTATGCGCAGGACAAGATGGAATTTGAAGGACTGATCGTGAACGCTGGTATGCGCTTTGACTTCATTCTCCATGACAAGAAGGTTGTTGATGAATTCCGTGAACGGGTCGCAAACGACGAACCGGGTGCAATTTATGCAAGCCGTGGAACATGGCGTGTCAGCCCTCGCTTGGGAATTTCACATCCAATCACCAACAAGTCAAAATTGTACTTTAACTACGGACATTTCTATCAGGCGCCGAACTTCCAGTATTTCTACAAGTCTGCCACAGCAAACTTTGAAGCGAACACGGTCATCGGCAACCCGAACCTTGAATACGAAAAAACGATTCAATATGAGCTTGGTGTCAACAATCAAATTTCTGAGTATGTAGTGCTTGATCTTGCTGGCTACTATCGAGATCAATACGACATGATTTCCACTCAGGATGAGAAATGGAAAAACATCGCGTTGGATCGCTATGCCAACATTGACTATGGTCGTATGCGGGGCTTTGAAATTTCGGTCGAAAAGAGACCAGCCAATCATTACGCATTTACATGCAACTACGATTTTTCTTATGCTTATGGCAAGGCATCATCTCAGTTGGAAGCTCAGGAAGCTCGTTTGTCAAATGTTCCTTACAACTATGATGAACACCCGCTGAACTGGGATGAAACACATAAGATTAATTTTTACTTTACAATTGTCTATGGTCGTGGAGAATATCCAAAATTCTTTGGGTTTGTGCTCCCTGATGACTGGCAGATGACTATTCAGTGGCAATTTGGTTCAGGTCTGCCTTACACACCATCGAAGTACTTAATTGGTGTTGAGGATTCCAATCTCATCCTTGCCAACTCAGCTCGTCGTCCTTGGCACGAATCGACGACTATGAAATTTGAGAAATACTTCACCGTGAACGCAGGCGACCTGAAGAAGAATCAGGCAGGCAACCAACTGATCGTTGGAGTCACGGTGAGCAACCTGTTTAACAAACGGAATATATACGGTGTATATAGTGAGACAGGTAGCCCGACTGAATCAGTTCACCCACTGAACCCTGCTTACAATCCGGGCAATAATAACGGCGACTATGATGCGAACCCAAGAAATATTGGTGCGCCTCGCAACGTCATGTTCAGAATCGGATTGTCATTCTAGCAGGCAGTTAAATTTGTTAATGACTCGGGGATTGAGTAATTGATCCCCGAATACTTATAAATTCACTTCAGCGCTCGAATACTAAGATGAATCTGATCTAATCAGGTCAGTTTGAATTACAGGCTGAGTGAAGGAAACTCGGGAATTTGGAGGCGCCTCGATGCAGCGGCTTCTTAGATTGTTTTTAGTGTTTTTAGTCCTCTTGATTGTCATTGGTTGTAATGACGATGACAATCCGATTGTGGAAAATTTCAGAGGCAACCCTATTTCGGGTATAAAAACCGGCGTACTGGATATCGCGGGCAGTCCCTATCTTGTTACGGATACTCTTCGCGTTCTAGATGGTCAAACTCTGACAATTGATGCTGGAGTAGAAATCCGGTTTGATCTGATTACTGATGGCGGCAGGTCATTTGCGATTCCTTTCATTGTAGAAGGAACATTAATTGCCAGGGGAACCGAAGGTTCACCCATCAGATTCACTTCAGGACTTGAATATCCTAGTCGCGGTGATTGGGATGGTATATGGCTGATGGATGCCGACGCTGGAACAGAGTTTGAATACTGCCAATTTTTCTTTAGCGCTAAATACGGCAGACATTATCGTTATCGCACCATCGGTGGTCAACTGGACAGTACTCTCTTTGAATATGGTTCTGTAACTATGTTCAATTCATCTCCTGTTATCAAGAAATGCCTTTTCTTCCAGGGTGGTTTTCATGGCGCACATTGCGACGAAAATTCTAACCCCATAATTGAAAGCAGTGTATTTTACGATAACGCTGGTCATGGAATTTATGTCGCCGAAAGCGCAGATCCTCAAATGCGCTATAACATCATTTCTGAAAATGATGACTACGGTGTGTTTTGCGGTTCTGATGAAAACAATCAAGGGTCAAGACCTGATTTAAATCTTGATTACAACATCGTATGGTCAAACTTTTCTGGTGAGTTTAACACGGGTAGTCCATCAGGACTTGGCCGGATAATCCTTGAAAACGAAAACCTTGACAGTTGTGATTATCGTTATAATCTTCGTCTAAATCCTGCGTTTATTGATCCTGTGAATTTAGACTTTCGTCTTAATCCCTGTTCGGCGGCAATTGATGCTGGCCCGGATGCTGTCAGCCCCCGTGACGCAGATGGAACACGCATCGAATTAGGTATTTACAACTACTACTACCGCCCCGGCGAAATACGTCGTAGGATTACCATAGATCGACTTGAAGCCGTTAAAAGTCCCTACTACATGAGTTGCGATGCTCTATTACCTAAAGGACAGACTTTGACCATCGAACCGGGCGTTGAAATCCTGGTTGAAGGTCGTTTTAAGTTTGAAATAATTGGTAATTTGATGACTGAGGGCAGTGCGGCGAAACCGGTGAAGTTCAAATTTGCAGATGAGAATGCTGTGCCCGGTAGTTGGATAGGCTTGATCTTTGATTCCGAAGGCAATGATGAATCAGTGTTACAGCACACCCAGATTTCGCATGCTCGGTGGGGTT
>CAZAGU010000169.1:0-7969 GCA_964484805.1 uncultured bacterium | reverse complement strand
AAAACCCACTGCCTACTGAGGTAGTCATCGGTGGTTGCAAAAGACTCAAACACCTGCCACTCACAATCCACGCGGCGGCGACGCTTGGGGCAACTGGCGATCAGGAGCTTGATCTTGAATGGTTCCCCGGTAGTCCGGGCTTGGGCTTTGGTGTTGGCGGCGAGTTTGAGATTGCTCCCGAGGGCATAAAAGAACCGTTTTACATTCGACTTGGCTATCATAGCCGTGGGCAGAATCTGCATCTTGGGCAGAGACTTGACATACTTTCGGGTGTAACATTCGGAGCAGGAACTACTGTTGGCAAAGTTGGCGTTGATTACACATTCGCTCCCATGTCCGGCATAGGAGATGTTCATCGCATGGGGCTGAAAGTCATACTGTAAGAGATCAAAGCAAGCAGATCAAACCTGCCCTATAATAAAAACTAATGCCTTGCGCTGGTTTAATTGTTGTGATAACCCGCACATCGTCCTGAACGCATCAAACTATTGTGCAAAGAGACTTGCATCTAACCCTTGTCAGTTGTAAATTCCGTTGTCTGTGTTATTCAGGTAAGCGGAGGGATCATCCATGAAATGCACGCATTGCGGTACTAACGTTGTAAATATTCCCATCAACTGGAAATGTCCTCATTGTGGAGAACAACTTCCTGAGCTCGGTTTCTGGGCGAGATTTAGTGATGGTTTATCCGAGTATCTTCAGGAGAAAGGCGCGATCTTCTGGGGGATAATTTTTGCGATAATTCTCATATTCATCGGTATTCCTGAGATGGTTTTTGGTAATGGTTATTTGCTCAAATATATAATGGGCAATTTCCTTTTTGCCGCGATAATGATTTTCTACGGCGGCATGATAATTACCATGTACATGAAAATTGTCCTGCCACTGCATTTGCCCTTTGGCGGCGGAAATTTTATTATTAGAGAACGTGCTACAATTCGGAACTACCGCAAAGGCACGCATATTGCCGCAATCGCCGGAATACTCACCAGCATTTTCTGGCTTGGTCCCTGGATGTTTCTTGCATACTTTCCCTCATACATACTCGTGATCAGCGTGTTTTTAGGGATGGCGTGGTCAATTGGCGGGTTGTTCTTTGATCCAAAACAAATTGAAGATGTTCGTTTTCGCGGCTATTTGGAACTGCTCGGCGTAACAAGCCTGAAAGTGCTGCGGAAAACCTGTGTGCTCATTGTCAGCGCGCTGTTTCTCGCTATAGTTGGTTACTGGATTTTAAGCCAGATTCCCGGACTATGGCAGAAGATAGGCAACTGGGGAATCGTTGGAGTATTTGTCCATTTCTTCACCACCTACATGGGCTGGTTGCTCTAATTCATTCTAATAGATTAACAAGTGACAGCCATGAATAATAATAATCCTGCTGAACATAGATTATCCTGCGCTCTTCGTGTCAGGTTAGCAGGATTGTTGTTTCTAATGCTGTCCATGGTTCCTGCTTATGCTGTAAATCCATCGAAAATTGCGCTGATCTTGCCGTTGACTGGCAGGTTGTCGCAGGTGGGTGAAGACATGCAGTCCGCCGCGGAAATGGCATTCGAAAATTATACCTCTTTCAGCGAACCGACGTTCTCCCTTCGCGTTTTTGACCATTATTCAAATCCTGACAGCGCCGAAACCATAGCCCTGCGCATCGCCAAGAACGATGAATTTATCGCCATTGCTGGTGGTTACCCAAGCTCCTGTGCTTACCGAATCGCGCAAATCTCCGCCGAATACGCCATTCCATATCTGGTTTTATCCTCATCTGATGACACATTAACCCAGATGGGCAATAAATCCCTCTTTCGCATCGCTCCGCCAAGCTCAGACTACAACGACGGCTTGCTCGGCTGGGCGGCATCCATCGCCGGTTCGGAACGGAAGATCGCCGTTGTTTCCGAGAACCATCCGCGAAATACCCGCGCCGAACAAGATATTCGCGACGACTTGAAAGCAATCTGGCGTGGCGAGAGCAATCACTACATGTTCAACCCCGGCAATCAAGACTTCTCGGAAATTATCCAATCGCTTGAGCGATACAAGCCAACTCTGGTATGGATCATAGGTTCAACCGCCGATGCCGCTCGTTTTCTCCGTCAATGCCGCGAGGCAGATTGGCAGCCGGTTAGCTTCATTTTTGGCTTGACCAACCTTGTGAACAATCGGATCATTTCGTTGTCGGATGGCGCGGCAGATTTTGCCTTCGCGCCTGTTGTTTGGTGGGCGGGCAGTATCTACCCTGGAAGCGGTGAATTTGTTGAAGCGTTTCAGAATCGTCGCGGACATAACCCAGACTATCACGCCGCGGAAAGCTATGCAGGACTGCAAGTGCTCGCGAGCGCGCTTGGTAAAACCAGAGATCATAACCGGCAACTGCTTCAGAGTTTATTATCTATGACAAACCAGCCAACTGTTGTCGGGAATGTCCACTTCGAGCGGTTCAAGGAATACTTGAACCAGAATCGTATGATGACGCTGGCTGTGCAGCAAGATGGTAAGCGTTGGGCTTGTGTCTGGCCCCTGGAGATGGCTGAGCGAAATTATACCTATCCTGCCCCAACATGGAGCGAACGTGAGGTAACAGCCAAAGCTGCGGCAAATCCTTCAATTAACTTTCTGTGGATTCCGCTGGTGTTGTTGATTGGTGTCATGTTATACAGCGGGTCGCGTCGTCGGCAGGAATTGATGAGGAAACTTGATGAATAGCCTGCTTGCCTAGTATTTTGCAATTATCACTCCTCCCTACATTTACATTCCGCCATCCGTAATATATTTTATACATCAGGTTCTTCCTTCACAAACAAGAGTAATCCATGAAGCACTGTTACCTACTGGCAATGTTTTTCGCCGTAATTTTCTCCGCCTCACAGCTTCAAGCTAGTTCCAACGACTGGCATAAATTTCAAGTCACCCGTGACCTTGAAAATGGTGTTTTGCCCACTCGAGCGGAACATTTGCAGTACTTTCCAGAAACACCTTTCCAAGTCCACACTGTAAATCATTTTACATTACCTCGTGATAATCCAAACGAGGAAGGCACTGTGTTTATTGCTATTAACTCGAAACTTTACGACAGCCTTGACACTGAGTTTGACGACTGGGTGGCTGATATTCTCGAAGAAGGTTACAGCGTGTCAATGGCAACAACCGAAGGCGGCACTGCTCAGGAGCTTAAGGATTTCATGGTGGAGAGCGCTGGCGACGATCTGGTCGGTGTGATCTTCGTTGGCGAACAACCGCTGGCGTTCATGGAACACGCCGAGAATTTTTACACCGAAGATGAGCCAGATAACGGTCGTTTAATTGAATACCCGATTGACCTGTTTTTCATGGACTTGGATGGTGTTTGGGAAGACACAACCGGCAACGGCGTGTATGACTATCATCACGGCGATGTTCTGCCTGAAATCTGGCTGGGCAGATTGCCAGCCCATAATCTAAGCCACATGGATGAAGTTGAGGTTGTGGAGTCTTATCTGGCTCGTGTTCATGCCTATCGCTCCGGTGAGTTGAACCTGCCTCATAGGGCGTTGAATTTTATCGACGATGACTGGGCGCTGTCCGCTGGCACATGGGAACGCTCGATGCGCTTCAGCTATGGAATGATTCAGACCGAAAACGACCCAAACCGAACTTCAGTGACGAACTATGTCGGCTACCTTGAAGGCGACGGGCTTGAATATGTTCAAGTTGCAGTGCATTCAACATCTGACAGCCATTCCTTTTTCATCAACGACCACCATGACCGCGACTACTTCCGCTTCTTCGATCTTCGCGATGATGTCGTTCCCAACGCCATGTTTTACAACCTCTTTGCTTGCTCCATAATGAACATGGCAGGTGGGCGCAACCTGTGCATGGGCGTTTTATATGCTATGGGCGAACCGTATGGATTGGGTTCGGTTGGTTCGACGAAAACCGGTGGGATGTTGTTCTGGGATGATTATTATATTCCTTTGTCCGAAGGCAAATCCATGGGTGAAGCCCTCCGGCTGTGGATGGTCGAACATATCACCGAAGAAGAACGCCCCAATTGGGCGCGCTCATGGTTCTACGGCATGACTCACTACGGCGACCCTACCCTAAAACTGCACCTTGGCTTGCGCGCAGGTGCGCCTGTCGTATCGGAAGACAACGACGAGGACACCGTTCCAGACGCGGGTGAGTCCGGTGTTCTGGCGATTCCGATTATAAATCATGGCGATAACGATTTCAACAATGTCAATGTTACAGTTTCCAGTGCGGATGCCTGGATTGAACTTTCTGACAACGAGATAATGATTGACAATATTTCTCCAGACGATGAGACTTTTGCAGATGGTTTCCAGCTTGCCATCTCTGATTCCTGCCAGGATAATCATATCGCGGTGATTGCTGTGCAAATGGATCAGGAAGAAGGCGAGAGTTGGCAGGATCAGATCGAACTGACTGTTCGCGCGCCTCGTCTGGAGATTGTAGGGATAGGTTGGTCGGAGATCGGAGGCAATGGCAACAGTTTTATTGAACCGGGTGAAAGGGGGTATTTTGCGGTGTTCCTGCGTAATGATGGCGGTGATGGCATGCGAGATGCTGGCACTGTGATATTCTCAAGTCGTAGCGATGGATTTCGCATCGAGAGCGATACGTTACGCATACATTTTTTAGCGAGTGTGGGGGAAACAGTATCCACAATATCGCATATGATTTCGTTAGATCAGAATATTCAGGGCACGGACGCGCTATTTTTCTCGGCTGTGGCATTTTCCGGCGAGATTCAGCGAGGTCAGGGCATCATCGCGATGCCGATTAGCCCTGACTTCAGGATGGAAGATGACTTCAGTTCCGAGCCTGTGTGGTTGAATCACTACGCCTTGACCAACGGCTTCGAAGACCCCTGGCGATGGCTTGATGGCGCTGGCGAAAATGGCGGAGCGCTGGCGGTTGGAGGCCCTGACACATTGCTCCATCCACCTCATTGCGATGCCGCGCTGGAACTACCAGTGCTGATGTTCGCGTCGGGTGCAGTGCTGGAAATTCACCACAAATTCGACATTGAACCAAATTTTGACGCCTGCATTGTCGAGGTGGATCGCGGCGATGGCTGGCGGAAGGTTACACCTGAAGACGGCTACAATGGTTTCGGTGTTGCGAATGGATCATTCGAGGGCGGCAGTTGCTGGAATGGAACAATGGACTGGACAACCTCGCGCTTGCCGCTGGGCGATGTCTCAGGTCAGTTGCGGATTAGATTCCGCTTCTCGTCAGACTCAGGAGTCGAGGGCAATGGCTGGTTTATCGACAGCATATCCATTGATGGCACACCACTTCTCGCTGATGACTCAGCAACCGTGCCGGCGGAGTTTGGTTTGCAAGTTGCTTACCCGAATCCTTTCAATGCTCGGCTCACCGTCCGATACACCTTGGAAGATGGCGCGGCGCAGTTGACCATGCACGACCTGAATGGCAGATTGGTGGCGAACTTGTCGGAACATTCAGAAAAGGGCAGTCATGCGGAAACCTATAATCTCAGTCACCTGCCATCTTCGGTTTACATTCTGAATCTTACTCAAAATGGCAAAAAGTCATCGCAAAAAGTCGTACTACTAAAATAACCAATGAGGTTGGGTGTTTTTGACAATTTCTTAACTTTGAGAATACAATGCCGAAAGAATATAAAATCAATGCTGGCGACCAAGCTCCAGACTTCACGCTGAAAGATCAGAACGATCAGGATGTCAATCTATCTTCTTTCGTGGGCTCGCCTGTTGTGCTGTACTTTTACCCCAAAGACAACACACCCGGCTGCACGCGTGAAGCCTGTGCCTTCCGAGATGACTACGCCGCCTTCAAACAAGCGAATGCCGTGGTGATTGGCATCAGCCCGGATAGCGTAAAAAGCCATGTGACTTTCACATCCAAGCATGAACTGCCTTTTATGTTGCTTTCTGATCCCGAAAAGAACGTGCTGAAAGCGTATGGCGCTTGGGGTGTTAAGAAAATGTTTGGCAAAGAATCCGAAGGCGTAATCCGTTCAACATTCCTGATAGGCGCTGATGGCAAAGTCGCCAAAGCCTGGCACACTGTGAAGGTTGATGGTCATGCTGAAAATGTTTTCAAGGAGCTTAAAAAAATGGATAAACCTGTGTAAAGCTTGGGAAAAAGCCTGAACTATTTGTATATTACAAGCTATTCTTAGGTTTCATGCCATTCTAACTTCGATAAACACACCTCTGCTGGCATGGACAGTTCCGAAAGTGAAAACCCCGTTCAATTGTTTTAAGCTTTAGGTTGCCATTGGTTTGTTCCGAACTCAATGCGAGTGAACTTTTGAGTATCCAAACGGATTATGCTGAAACCTTTCTTTTTGCCAGTTTATCCGCGTGGCTCAAATTTCCCTTGCAACTTTTTTTGAGTTCGACATCAAGTTTGATGGTTACTGATCTTGGATAAGACATTTCAACATACAGAAGAAAAAGTGCCCCCAAAGAATATCAGCACCAGAATTACTGAACTTTTCGGAATCAGGTATCCCATTATTCAAGGCGGGATGATCTGGGTTTCTGGCTGGAAGCTCGCTGTGGCAGTGTCCAAATCCGGAGGCTTGGGGCTAATCGGCGCTGGGTCAATGAGCCCGGAGTTGCTCGATCTCCACATTAAGAAAGCTAAAGCAAGCTTTGATGGAGCCATTGGTGTCAATATCCCATTGCTCAGGCACGACGCTGATGCCCTCGCTGAAGTAACCGTCAGTAACGACATTCGGGTAGTATTCACTTCCGCCGGAAACCCCGGCAAATTCACAGATTATTTCCACAACCATAACGCCATCGTGGCGCATGTCGTTCCGTCGCTTAAGCTGGGGCTGAAAGCCGTAGCTCGTGGTGTCGATGTAATCGTGGGCGAAGGGGTGGAAGCAGGCGGACACAACGGCTTCGAAGAAATTTCAACATTACCACTAGTGAGACGACTGGTCGAAACCCTTGATGTGCCGGTACTTGCCGCTGGTGGAATTCACGACGGAGCAGGTCTTGCCGCGATGCTGGCTTTAGGCGCTGATGGAGTGCAAATTGGAACTCGCTATGCCTGCACAACTGAAAGCTCAGCTTCAGATGTGTACAAACGGCTCATCATAGAATCATCCGAACCAGCAACGGTGCTCACGAACCGAAAAATCAGCCCGACTCGGATGCTGAGGGGAATGGTTTCTGAGCAATTAGCAAAATTTGAAGGCGGTTGTTTCAGCCGCGAAGAGATCGAAACATACCTTGGACGGGGTCGAGCCCAAAAAGGGCTGTTCGAGGGAGATTCTGAAACCGGCTATATGGAAGCCGGTGAAGTTGCCGGAGATATTTGCAAGGTAATTTCAGCCAATGAAGTTACTGTTGAGATGATTGAAGGCTATTTTGCTACTTTGGCAAAAATGCCGGGGGTAAAAAAGTTTTGAAAACAAAGGTATAATAGTGCTTTTCTTTGACTTCTGTGAGCAAGGTCAACGATTAGTCAGTAGATAAAAGGGTATTTTGGTAAGTGTAATTTTTTTTCAACCGTTTAAGAAAGCTATTGTGGCAATGATTTGCTTCCTTGATTTTCCTTTCACTTGACCCTACCTATTTAGCATCTTGAACGAGTTGTTGTTCGATGCTATTCCACTTTTTGATAATTCGTAGTTTATATAAAACAGGTGCGATCATGAACCGTGTTAGCCTCCATTTCTTTGTAATCTTCTCATTGCTGTTTGCGTTCAGTGCGACGCAAGCGCAGGAGATCGGATTAGACCCTGAACAACTTCAATTTGGTGAGGTTTCTGTTGGTGCTACAGGCAACCTTACGCTTACCATCAATAATGATGGTGAGGAAAATCTGATTGTTCAAGCAATGCTCTCGGATAACGAGAATTTCGAAGCTGAATTTGAAAACGAGGAAGGACCTCATTTTCAATGGACACAGACAGATGTCAATCATTCCATTTTAATTAATGAATTTTCTTACGACG
>CAZAGU010000168.1:0-7985 GCA_964484805.1 uncultured bacterium | reverse complement strand
AATGAAGAAACAGTTGCAAAGACTAAGTATGCGCAACTTGAGACTTTTCGGTCTGACACTAGTTACAAAAAATTCAAGACAGGCTCCATTCAAACTTTCAATGGATATTGGAGCTAAGTCTCTTAACTGTGGTTGTATAACAAATTATTTTTGCTTAAATTGTTTTACTTTAGGGAAAGTCCCCATTTAGATCAGATTTTTGAGGGATATCATGCACAATGAAGCTGTATTGAGAGAAATCGCCCGGAAAGCTCTGGAATTTTCCAAGGGCTACGATGCCGAAATTCTGCTGTCATCATCCGACAGCGCGCTGACCCGCTTTGGAGACAACGTTATCACTCAGAACGTCTCCAAGAGCAGCGTTGGTCTGTCCATCCGCCTGATGAAAGACGGCAGGATGGGCAAAGCATCAACCGGTAACATTTCTGACGAGGGATTGCACCGCTGTGTTGAAGTCGCGGTGAAAGCTCTCGAGGTTTCCGAGCCAGACTCAAGTCTCCTGCCACTTCTCCCCCAGCAGGACTACATCGAAAAAAGCACCTTTTTTAAAAATTCACACCAGCTTTCGCCTGAGTTCAAAGCCGATGGGGTTGTTCGTGGTGTCAATGCCTGCAAAGAGAGTGGTTTAATCGCGGCGGGGATATTCTCAAATTCGGGATCAGCCTCCGCGCTGGCGAACTCCGAAGGACTCTGGGCGTATCACGATACTTCTCGCGCCACCTTCTCGATTTCTGCCATGAGCGATGATTCATCGGGCTGGGCGGAAGATTCCGATGCCAACGTTGACAAGATTGACGTTGACAAAGCGATTGTCACAGCCGTGAAAGTTGCAATGGATTCGCGCGAACCCGCTTCACTCGAACCCGGCAAATACACGGTGATATTCGAGCCTACTGCCGTTGCAGATTTCATGCTGTTCCTCGGTTGGGAAGGGTTGAATGGCCTTTCATTTGTCGAAGGTCGAAGCTGTTTCAGTGGCAAGGTCGGCGAGAAAGTCGTTGGCGATAACATTACTATCACCGATGATTTTACACATCCGTTGACACCGGGAACACCGTTTGACTTTGAAGGCGCGGCTCGCCAGAAAGTCACAATGATCGAAAACGGCGTGTTTAAGCAGGCTGTTCACGACCGCCGCACGGCAGCGATTGCCGGCGTGGAGCAGACAGGGCACGCTTTGCCACAGCCAGACACAAACGGACCCACGCCGCTGAATCTAGTCATGTCATCGGGGGATTCATCGCTCGAAGAAATGATCGCTTCGACGAAAAATGGCGTGCTGGTGCGCAAGCTGCATTACACCAACATTCTCAACCCCAAGACGCTAATGTTGACGGGAATGACTCGCGACGGCTTCTTCCTCATCGAAGACGGCAAGGTTACCAAGGGTTTGAAAAACATGCGCTTCACGGATTCTGTGCTCAGAGTTCTGTCCAATGTCGAAGCTTTGTCGAAACAGCTCTACAAAACCGAAACCTTCTGGGGTGGGGGTGGAACTGTTGTGCCGGCGATTAAAGTCAAAGATTTCCATTTCACAAGTAAAACCGAAAATTAAGCCGCGGGAGGAAAAACTATGCGAAATTTAGCCCAAAGAGCGATTGAAACGGCAAAGACTCGCGGCGCAAGCTATGCGGATTGCCGCATCATTTTCACGAAGAACGAAGACATTGTCATCAAGAATGGCAAGGTCGGCGAACTAGACATATCTGAAGACATCGGATTCGGCGTGCGAGTTATCGCTGACGGCGCGTGGGGCTTCGCTTCAAGCCCGGATTTAACGCCCGAAAACATTGATAAAACAGCAGCGTTGGCAGTGCAGATCGCCAAGGCATCGGCGCGCGCCAAGGAAGCTGACATCCGGCTGGCTCCAGAGCCGGTGGTGGATGAATCATGGCAAACGCCCATCGCGGAAGACCCGTTCTCGATTCCCCTAGAAGACAAAATTGGGGTGTTGATGGAAATCGACGGTGTTCTGCGCAAAGACAAGCGCATCATGAGCGCCGAGTCTTCTATGTCATTCAAGCGCGAACATCAGTGGATGGCGACCAGCGAAGGATCGTTTATCAATCAGTTGCTCTATCGCAGTGGCGGCGGCTATTCCGCCACGGCGGTTGATGGCGCGGAGATTCAAGTTCGGAGCTACCCGAATTCATTCCGCGGGCAATACATGACGCTCGGCTATGAGCTGATTCGCGGCATGAAACTGCTCGACAACGCCGAGCGCGTGCGCGAAGAGGCGATTGAGCTTCTGACCGCGCCGACCTGTCCATCGGGCAAGCGCGACACCATCATTGACGGTTCTCAGCTCGGCTTGCAGATTCACGAGTCTGTGGGACACGCGACGGAACTCGACCGCGTGCTCGGTCAGGAAGCAAACTACGCGGGTATGAGCTTCGCGACGACAGAAAAGCTGAACAACTTCCGCTACGGCTCGGACATTGTGAACCTCGTTTGCGATGCGACGGTTCCGGGCGGATTGGCGACCTTCGGCTGGGATGACGACGCTGTGAGGGCGCAACGCTGGTATCTGGTCAAGAAGGGTCAGTTTGTGGGCTATCAGTTCAACCGTGAGCTTGCTCATGTCATTGGCGCGGAACGGGCGGTCAGCGGGAACAGGGCGGAAGGCTGGAACAACATTCCCATCGTCCGCAACGGAAACATCTCGCTACTGCCGGGCAGTTGGAAATTTGACGACCTGATGGCGGACACAGACGGCGGCATTTATATGGAAACGAACCGTAGCTGGTCGATTGACCAGTGGCGTTTGAACTTCCAGTTTGGTGTGGAAGCCGCTTGGGAGATCAAGGGTGGCAAGAAGGGGCAGATGTACAAGAACGCCAACTATCAGGGGATTACGCCTGAGTTCTGGAAGAGCGTTGACGCGATCTGCAACGAAGACCACTGGACGCTCTGGGGCGTGTCGAACTGCGGCAAGGGACAGCCGGGACAGACGGCGGAGATGTCTCACGGCGCCGCTCCAACGCGCTTCCGCGGGTTGACAGTGGGCGTGGGGAACTAGGGGGAAGGTAAAGCATAGGGTTCCCGAAACCTCATCGGGGACCCTCTTGTTTAAATCATTTGATATATTCTTTAGGTTGCCTCGTGTTAAAGAAAAAGACTGTCAAAGAGAAATTCAACACTGTTATTGAAAGAAACACATTTTATTTTTTCAATCGCGAGTTTGAAGAAAGATATGAAGGTCATATTAATTCTCTCAATGAAAGCCTCCTTGTTTTAAAAAATGATCTCGAAATGAACGGACTTCGTAAAAAAACATTTGAGACATTGCTAGAAAACAATGAAAATGGATTAGATGTAATTCTTGCCTTGACAGGATTTTCAAAGGAGTCTTTTCTGCGGCTTATTACCTTAGTTCGGATAGTTGATAATAAGCGATTGGAAAAATTGACCTTCAGGAAAAAGTGGGATGACGAGGAAGAATCAACCGAGAAAAAAGAATGGGGGAAAAGTCGATTATTAAATTGCTTAAGAACAAACGCATACTTCAGGAAAGGAGTTGTCAATCTTTTTTTTGAAGGGGCAACATTACCTTTTCTTGCGGAAACGCTTCCACTATTTGAGCTTAAAAAATTGAGCATTTCAAAGCTAAATTTCAATGTGTCGTCAATGATCGACACGTTAGTCCGATACAAAGAAAAGGGTTCATATTCAGGAAAAATGAATAATAATCCAGAGCTAGTAATCTCAAGTATATTGGACAAATTGGACATAAAGTATTTTAGCGGTGATCTGCCTATTCTTAAAAAGCTAGAGTCAAGTAAAAAAAGAACTATGGATTTTATTATCCCCAATCAAGAGAATCCTCGCATAATCATTGAAAGTTCTTTTTTAGTCACTACCTCATCAGGGCAAGGCGATAAATCAAAAACTGAAATTTCAATGGAAAAGCTCATTAAAGATCATTATCCCAAAGCAAAATTCATAGGTTTTGTAGATGGTATTGGTTGGTATGTTCGAAAGGAAGATTTAAAACGAATGGTTGAAGCATACGAAGAAGTATTTACTTTTCAAAAGAGTGAGTTAGATCGTTTTGAACAGTTTTTACGCAAGGAGCTCTTAGCAGATGCCAAATAAATTTATAAATACAGTTACTCAAGGCGACTGCATTGAATTGCTTGGTCATATACCAGATAACAGTGTGGATGTGACTTTTGCAGATCCTCCCTTCAACCTGAACAAAAAGTACAACAGCAACAAAGATAATCTTAAGCTGATTGAATATTTGGATTGGTGCGAGCGTTGGATCACAGAAATGGTAAGGATCACCAAGCCAACAGGCTCCATCTTCATACATAATATTCCCAAGTGGCTCACATTTTACACAGAAATTCTAAATAGGATCGCGCACTTCAAACACTGGATTTCTTGGGATGCTTCCACATCACCAATGGGAAAATCTTTACAACCGGCCCACTACGGAATTTTGTATTATGTCAAAGACCTTAAAAAGAAAAAATTCTATGAGATACGATATCCACATAGAAGATGTCGTAAGTGTGATTATTTGCTCAAGGATTACGGCGGGAAGAAGGGATTGTTGCATCCATTTGGACCCTTGGTTACGGATGTCTGGACAGACATTCACAGAATTAGGCACAATAAATACAGAGACGTTCATCCATGCCAGTTGCCTATTCATTTACTTGAGCGAATTATATTAATGTCAAGTGATGAGGGTGATATTGTATTAGATCCATTCTCAGGCACGGGCTCCACAGCATTAGCATCTAAACGTCTAGGTCGGAACTATATTGGCTTGGAGCTTGACGAGGAGTATGTGCATATATCTCGCGATAAATTGGAAAATGAGGAAGCAAACTCAAAGATCGGTAATGCATGGGTTAGCTTATACTTAAAGGAACTTATAACTATTAGAGATTTGGATTGGGCAGAGCTGTCAGAGCATTTTATCATACCCGCGCCGATTCAAAGGATCGATAATACAAAGATTGTGCCTAGTAACGGCAGATCCATTATGCAAGATAAAAAATCTGCCAAGACGAAGTTTTTGCCCATTTTCTCAAAGAAGTCAATGGAAGAGTTTTGAAAGAAAAAGGTAGCGTACCAAAACACCAATTCAGAAGGAGTTAAAAATGAACCAGATCATCAGAATTCCGCTGAGCGAAATTGATCCAAATAGTACAACCAACGTTAGACGGACCAATGTCGCTGAAGCTGTCGAAAGAGTCAAAGCATCCATAGAAAAGAATGGATTTTGGGAAAGTAGCCCAATCACACTTAGACCTCATCCCGATGAATCTTCTCAGTATAAGTATGAAATTGTTGCTGGGCAATGTCGGTTTAAGTCCTCGTTGGAACTCGATTTAACGGATATTCCGTCAACAATTGAGAGTTTCAACAATGAATTAGCAATTAAATTTTCCTGGTCGGAAAATGAATTCAGCACGGAATTGTCACCAACAGACAAGGCATATTGGATTCATAAGATCATGCAGGGATATTCCGACAAGGGGTATGGCATCCCTGAATCGCGAATAAAAACAGCAGATTTCTTTAATATCTCGGTGCCAACTGTCATCAACTATATTCCTTTGGTTGGTTTGCCCGCAAAGTCAAAAAAACTTCTTGATGAAGGCAAATTGTTGCTTTCTGATGCTGAGTTGATTGCAAAGAAATCTTATGATCCGAAACATCCGGCTGATTCTGAGAAATTAATTGAAGAGCGGGTTGACTGGCTGATGACGCAGGATACTGAAGGGAAAAAGGCAGCTAAAAAGGCAATGAGTAAACTTGGATCAGCGGCGACGATTGATCAAATTGAAGCTGAAAAAGAAAAGATTCTCGATAAAGAATGGGCAAAGGTTGAGATTGCAGTGCCGCAGGCTCTCCACGACAAGTTGATTGTATGGGGGGAAGAGCGTGGTTTGGAAGGAGTGAGCGAAGCAGTTCTGATCCAGCACATGATAACCGAAACCCTTAAGAAATACTAAGCTAATGAACCCGAAAGAAGCTTGGGAAATACTGAAGCTCGCAGATGACCAAACGCTCTCACAGTTGGGTGTTGCAGTTAGCACTCTCTTCGATGATGGGAAAAGCTATAAAGAGATAGCTAAAACAAGCGGACGATCTGAAGGGCGAATCAGCGCCTATCACAAGGTCGCTTCATTCCCGAAGAATCTACAGTGGTTAACCGATCAGAATGTTTTTCCATTATCAACCATATCGCAGATCGCCAGACTAAGCGATACTGTCGATAAGGAACTACTTGCATTCAGTGCATTTAGTAAAAAACTTTCCAGCAAGGATGTCAAGGAAGTAGTCGATGTTGTGGTAAAACACAATCGGTCTGTCAGGGAAGTGCTTGAGACCCTCATCGGCATTCGGTATGACAAAGTTGACGACCCGATTTTACTGCCATTTTCCTTTGAGGATAAGTTCAAGATCAGTATTGCAGCATGGGCAAAAGGACAACGCTGGGAAGACTTCTGCTACAATTCAATTATGGGTGCCACGCGAGTCAACGCTTCCGAGAACGCTCTGAAAATTATTGCTCTTGCTGAGGAAATCCACAACTCTAGCGAAACACCCTTTGAGGAATAGATGAGATTAAAACCGTTTCGAGAACTTTTCACTATCATGCTGTTCGTCAGCATGATAGTTATTCCATTGGAGATTGCCATGTCCCACGAACATGACACTGAATATCTGTCCGACGCGCAGACCGTCGATAGCGTCTATGCGCTGGTTACAGCCGGCAAGATCGACGAAGCCGCGGACTTTTTCAAAGCGCTCGGCGCAGATCAAGCCGTCATTACGACTTGGATGAACGTCCAGTGCGATATAAACAACGTCAAGAAAGACCCGCGCGCATCAGCCCAGATTGGGCAAGTGGGCGTTGACTATTGCCTCGAAAAGAATTACCTTGTGCCAGCGGCGATGATGTTGCACAATATCGCGTCGTTCTTCATGACCGATTTCGATGAGAATGTCGCCCCTGCCGATGTGCCGACCATTCTCGAAGCCGCCAAACGGCAGACGATCCTGCGCCGGCAGATCAAGCAGGAATCGCCGCTGATGTGGGCGCTGTGGGATGAAGGCTTGGCGCATCTGGCGAACAAAGACGCGGAGCAGGCGATATTATTCCTGTCTGAAGGCGCGGAACTGGGGTGCAAGATGGAAGACCGCGACGGCGAAGCGTGGTGCAACCTGTTTATCGGCAAGACCAAGGTGAAGCTCATGCCAGAGCGCAAAGCCGAAGGCATCGAGCAAATGAACGCCGCGGCGAAGGTTATTATGGAGGTCGGCGAGGACTGGGAGAAGGAATCCCTGCCGGAGATTTTCAAACCCGTCGGTCTGGAATGGAAAAAGTAGGGGAAGATTTCTTACTAAAATGAACTACACGCACATAAATATCAACCCTGACGCACTCACTTGGGCAAGGAAAAGAGCGCGTCATAGTGTTGAATCTTTGGCGAGAAAGGTGGGCGCTAGTCCTAAAGTTGTGCAAGCTTGGGAGGATGGCGCACGGAAGCCAACGCTTAAGCAACTTTTTGCTTTGGTTGAGTCATTATATCAGCCTGTGCAATTTTACATGGCTGATAAATTTCCAAAAGTGCCCGAAGTACTTAGTGCCAGACCGAAAAGTCTCAAGTTGCGCATACTGAGTCTTTGCAACTGTTTCTTCATTGTGAAGAAATCGTAAATGTTTTATAAGCCAGTCAAAGAAAATACGTTAAGTCTTGTATATATAATTATATAAACTTATATTGTTAGTTAAATATACATTCAATCTTCAACAATTATGGAGCATACATAAACGTGCGAACTTTCATACATGACCAGTTAAAAATGGGTGAAACGGATATCGGATCAATTAAAATTGATGTTCGTTCACGAGATGAAATTGAACTAAACTTCTTTTAGGATTCCAACACATTTAATTGCCCTACTGCGCTCAAAATCTAATCTTGATGGTTGGCGTCAGAGTATGTGTATGATCCGCA
>CAZAGU010000167.1:0-7996 GCA_964484805.1 uncultured bacterium | reverse complement strand
AACAACTCGAAGTTTACAAATGTGAACTCTGCGGCAATATCGTCGAAGTGGTTCACGAAGCTGCCGGCCAGCTTGTCTGTTGTGGGCAGAAAATGACACACCTCGCTGAAGGCTCTGTTGATGCCGCAACCGAAAAGCACGTGCCAGTGATTAAACCAATTGCCGGTGGCTATGAAGTCAGCGTGGGCGACGTTGAACACCCGATGCTTGAAGCACATTACATCGAGTGGATCGAACTGCTTGCTGATAACATCGCATACCGTAAATTCTTGCATCCCGGTGACAAACCAGTTGCCACCTTCTTAACCGATGCAAAGAATGTGACAGCACGCGAATTGTGCAACCTGCACGGCGTTTGGAAGGGAGAACTGTAATGCTGTCTAAGACAATGGAAAAGGCGATTAACGAGCAGATTAACGCCGAAATGTATTCTGCATATCTGTATTTGTCAATGGCAGCGTACTTTGATGACCTAAACCTCAGCGGATTCTCGAACTGGATGAAAACCCAATTCCAGGAAGAACAATTCCACGCACAGAAGTTCTTTGACTATGTTTATGCTCGCGGCGGGAGAGTCATTCTTGAAGCAATCGCCAAACCGGAATCAAATTGGGACTCCATCAAGCATGTTTTTGAAGTGACACTAAAGCATGAAGAACATGTGACTAGCCTCATCAACAATCTGGTTGCATTGGCTCATAAAGAAAATGACACCGCAACGTACAATTTTCTCCAGTGGTACGTCAACGAACAAGTTGAAGAAGAATCCAATGTGGATGAAGTCTTGAAAAAACTCCATCTTCTGGGTGAACAAGGTCCTGGCATTTTTATGCTCGATCAGCAATTGGCAACGAGGGTCTTTACACCTCCAGCCCCTGCTGGCGCGTAAAACGCCTGAAACGAAGTGCAAAAGGCTGTGCAACAATCAACAATGTTGTTTTGTGCAGCCTTTTCCCAAATTATCAACCAGTAACCCCTGAATCTGATACTATCAGAAGCAGAAATTACGGAGTCTCCCATTCGCCAATCGAAGAAAATCATCGTCCGAAATGCTTTGTCAATCCCTGATGTGGCAGATTCCTTGAAAGAGCTATCACAAATTTCTTTGAAGACGGCTATAAATCTGATTATGCCCAACGTCTTCAATGCCAATCAGACTGTCAAATGGCAAGCGGTAACTTTGGGCGGATACTTGATAGCTTCTTTGACAGAAAGCGATTTTGAATCTGCCAAGATATTTATCCGGAGGCTAATCTGGAATCTAACCGAAGAATCCGGCGGTTGTCCCTATGGTTCACCTGAACTCATCGGCGAATCATTGGCAAACAGCCGTGCTCTGGCTGAAATTTACGCCCCTATCCTCATATCATACATTATGCCCGATGGCAACTTCCTCGAGCACGAACCACTGCAAGCCGGCGTTCTCTGGGGAATCGCAAGACTCGCGGAGAAACATCCAGACCTATGCGATGACGCTCTCCTCTATCTTAGCGATCTATTAGAAAGCGACGATGCCGCAGTCCGCGGTTTGACCTGCTGGACGTTATTAAAAATCCCGCATAACAACGACTTTTGCAACGAGAAAATCGCCACACTTTCAGATGATACAACCGAGATTACTGTTTTTACCGATAACCAGCTTAAGCCGGTTACCATCGCCTCTCTCGCCAGGGAGCTGACTCAATAACCTTTATGGAGTTTGGTTTATGGATGTTTTGATGCTATCAAGACTTCAATTTGCTGTTGCAACCTTTTTCCATTTCCTCTTTGTGCCTCTCACGCTAGGTCTCTCTGTCCTGGTGGCATATATGGAATGGAAATATGTCAAGACCAACGATGAGGAATACCTGAGAATGGTGAAATTCTGGGGTAAACTCTTCGTTGTTAATTTTGCCATCGGTGTCGTAACAGGATTGACTCTTGAATTTCAGTTCGGAACAAATTGGTCTAAGTATTCCGAGTACGTTGGCGACATTTTTGGTTCTTTGCTCGCCATTGAAGCAACCGTCGCATTCTTTCTTGAATCAACCTTCATCGGCATCTGGATTTTCGGCTGGAAGAAGGTCTCGAAAAAATTCCATGCCTGGTGCATCACTTTGGTGGCGCTGGCATCAAATATATCAGCTTTCTGGATTTTAGCGGCGAACGCCTGGATGCAACATCCCGTTGGCTATGTCATCCGCAATGGCAGAGCCGAGCTGGATGATTTCATGGCGATTATCACCCAACCCGGCGCTTTTATGATGTATGTTCACACAGTCTCAGCCTCCTATATCCTTGGTGGTTTTTTCGTCATGGCTGTCAGTTCTTATCATATTTTGAAGAAGCAAAATCTTTCGTTGTTCATCCGCTCATTCCAGATCGCCTTGACCTTTGCGCTGGTGTTCTCGGTGGTTGAAGTAATTCAGGGACATTTTAACGGCAATATGATCGCTAAAAATCAACCTGCTAAGTTAGCCGCGGCTGATGCGCACTGGGAGACCATGACCAACGCGCCGCAGGCTTTGATAGCAATCCCTGATGAGAAAAATGAACGCAACAGCCTTGAACTGTTCAAGATTCCCGGAATGCTCAGCATACTGGCTTTCAATGATCCTAACGCTGAAGTGAAAGGCTTGCTGGACTTCCCCAAAGACGAGCGACCTCCTGTGCTGTTGACTTTCATTTCCTTCCGCACTATGGTTGGTCTGGGATTCCTCTTTCCGTTGCTGATGATAATTGGCTGGTTGATTCGCAAACGTTTGCAGGACTACCCCCTGTTCCTGAAGGTGATGATGTTCGCCCTGCCTCTCCCCTATTTAGCTATCGAACTTGGCTGGATGGTCGCTGAAGTTGGCAGACAACCGTGGATAGTCTATGGCATAATGAAAACTGCCGATGCCGTTTCACCAGTCGCCAAATCCCAAGTATTGACATCATTCATAGGCTTTCTAGTGCTGTATTCGGTGTTGGGATTTGCGAATTTCATACTTTTGGCAAGAATTGCCAAAGCGGGGCCAATATCACCCATTGCTCATGTCAATAAAAAGCGGAAAGGATCATAATGGAAACGATTTGGTTCTTACTTTGGGGCATTCTCTGGGCAGCATATTTCATGCTTGATGGCTTCGATCTGGGTGTCGGTATTCTATTTCCTTTTCTGGGTAAAAAGGAATCCGACAGAAAGAAAATGGCAAAAGCCATTGGTCCTTTCTGGGATGGCAATGAAGTCTGGCTTGTTACCGCTGGCGGTGTAACCTTCGCGGCATTCCCCGGCGCGTATGCAACAATGTTCAGCGCTTTGTACTCGCCGCTGATGCTGATCCTGTTCGCTCTCATTCTGCGTGGCGCAGGTCTGGCGATGCGTGAGGAGATGGAGAGCAAACCACAGCGTGCATTCTGGGATCGGATGTTCTTCGCTGGCAGTTTCGTCGCGGCGCTGTTGTTTGGTGTCACCTTTGCAAATCTGTTCCAAGGCATCCCTATCGACGCGGAAGGCGTTTTTCAAGGGAATCTCTTCACCCTGCTGAATCCATACGGCTTGGTGGGAGGCTTGATGTTCCTGACCTTCTTCATCCTTCATGGCGCAGTATGGCTGGCTTTCAAGACTGAGGACGAGCTACATGACAACGCGATGAAGATGCTCCCGAAGTTGTGGGTTGTTTTAGCGATATTAGCAGTAGGTTTTCTCGGCATGACCGCCATCTTAACCGACCTCTACTTAAACTATCTCAAAACGCCGGTTCTGTTTGTACTGCCGGTAGTTACGGTTATCTGCCTCTTGCTCTCCGGAGTATTCATCAGAAAGACAGAATGGAAGAAGGCTTGGTTTGCTGGCAGTGGATTCATTTTCTTCGCGACCCTGTTTGGTGTCGTGGGAATGTACCCAGGCATGGTAATCTCCAGCCTTGATCCGTCCTTCAGCCGGACGATTGCCAACAGTGTCTCCAGTCCGAAGACACTCCTAATCATGTTGGTCGTCACCCTGATTTTCATTCCGCTGGTGGCAATCTATCAAGCTTGGGCATATAAGATTTTCGGTGGTAAAGTCAGCTCAGACCACGAAGGCTATTAGGAATATTAACATGGTGAGCGTAAAACGAAGATTCATTCACATCATTCTTTTTGCGCTCGCCTTTGCCTTATTGGCAAACTGTAGTTCTGATTCTTTAGATAAGGAGGAAGTCGTAAGCGTGAAAAATCATCTCGCCGGTTCGCTCTCGCCTTACTTGTTGCAACATGCGGAAAACCCTGTTGATTGGTATCCCTGGGGCGAAGAGGCATTTCAGAAAGCAAGGAGCGAAGACAAGCCCATCTTTCTGTCAATCGGATACTCCGCCTGCCACTGGTGTCATGTAATGGCGCATGAATCTTTTGAAAATGATTCCATTGCGGCATTCTTGAACGATAATTTTGTCAGCATCAAGGTTGACCGTGAGGAACGCCCTGACGTGGACGACATATATATGAGCGCCGTGCAGATGTTTACCGGATCAGGCGGTTGGCCACTTACTGTTTTCCTGACAACTGATCTTAAACCGTTCTATGGTGGCACATACTTCCCTCCTGTAAAACGATATGGGCGCCCCGGTTTTTTAGAATTAATTCAGGAAGTTAGCAAAGCTTTCCAGACCCAACGCGACAGAATTGAAAACAGCGCAGAGCAGATCACATCTCAGCTTAAAACAGTCAGTTCGTCTGATTCTGGTTCGGGAGCTTATGATCGGGCAATGATCGCGAATGCAATAATATATCTTAGCCAAAGTTATGAGACCAATTATGGTGGATTTGGTAGCGCGCCGAAATTTCCTCCAACAGGGCAACTCGATCTTTTAATGCGAACATATTCCCGCAAGCAAGATCCGCAACTCCTGAACATGGTTGAACATACTCTGACGAAAATGGCTGAGGGCGGAATTTTTGATCAGATCGGCGGTGGATTCCATCGCTACTCGGTCGATGAAGAATGGCTTACGCCGCATTTCGAGAAGATGCTCTACGACAATGCGCTCCTGACTGTAAACTATCTTGACCTTTACCTCATCACCAAGAACGAATTCTACGCGGATGTCGCTCGAAGCACAATGGATTGGGTATTGCGCGAAATGCAGGACAGCGGTGGTGGATTCTATTCGTCAATGGATGCCGATTCTGATGGCGAGGAAGGGCTGTTTTACATCTGGAAATCTGAGGAACTGGCGGATTTACTCGGCAATGATGTTGAAATAATGGCTGACGTTTACAACATGACACCGCAAGGTAACTTTGAGGATAAAACCAACATCCTGACCAGGCATCAAGCTCTCGCCGTGCTTGCTGAAAAGCATAATCTGACTATTCAAGAGTTACAGGCTAAAATCAAACAAAACCGCGCCAAAATGCTGAAATCCCGCTCCGAGCGAATCTGGCCTGGCAAGGATGACAAAGTGCTCACCGACTGGAACAGCCTGATGATAACCGCCTTTGCGCGTGGTTATCGAGTGCTCGGCGATAATCGCTATCTTGAAGCGGCAAATAACTGCGCTGACTTTATTCTGGAAACCATGCAACACGATGGCAAGCTGTTCCATAGTTATCGTGAAGGCGAGGCAGATATTGCTGGTATGCTCGATGATTACGCCTATTTATCTGAAGCTTTACTTGAACTATATCAGGCAGGTTTCAACGAGAAATATTTCATTCAGGGCGTAAAAACCGCAAATCGGATGATCGAGCTTTTCTGGGACAGCGAGCAAGGCGGCTTCTATCAGGTCAATGAGGGGCGTGAAGACCTGTTATATCGCATTAAGCAAGGCTATGATTCAGCCACGCCTTCAGCCAATGCGATTGCCGCCAGAGTACTATTTACAATTTTCCAGCTTAACGAAGACGAGAATTTCCGAAAGTTTGCTTATGAAACAGTGCGACATTATGCTGGGCAAGCCACTCAACATCCGGCAGCTTTCTTCCGCTTGATCGCCCTTGTGGATGAAATGACCTCGCCAATGAAACAGATTGCCATCATTCGCCCGACCAAGACAATCGGCGAAGACAAGATGCTACAGGCGGTGAATGGGCATTACCTGCCGGGCACGGTGATAGCATCGAAAACAGAACAGCAAATCTCCTCTTTGGCGTTTCTTGCTGACCGTCCCATTGTCGAAGGAATATCTTCCGCCTACTACTGCGTAAATTTCTCCTGCAAGCTTCCGACGAACGATGTCAACGTGTTAAATGACTTACTCGAAGACAATGTTAAATGAAATTCCAATTTGCATTGACTTTTGGGTAAAGGTTCAAAAATAAACAGTAACGGTTCGTATTATTATTTAACTGAAGCAATTTTGTTTTTCAATTTTTTCGAGGCAAAAGAAATGTCAAGTTTAGTAACCAAAGAAGCTCCAGATTTCACAGCTCAGGCTGTGATGGCAAATAATTCATTCGAGGAAATAAATCTTTCCGATTATCGCGGAAAGCATGTTATATTATTCTTTTATCCTTTGGATTTCACTTTTGTATGTCCATCGGAGATTATCGCCTTCGATAAAGCACTGGAAAAGTTCAGATCGCTTAACACAGAAGTTATCGGCGTGTCTGTGGATTCGCATTTTTCGCACTGGGCTTGGAAAAACACACCAGTTAAAGAAGGTGGCATAGGTCAGGTAAAATTCCCACTTGTTGCGGACTTGAACAAGAGCATATCACGCGATTATGGTGTTTTAGTTGATGAATCGGTTGCACTCCGAGGGCTCTTTCTGATTGACAAAGATGGTATAATTCGCCATTCTGTAGTAAACGATCTTAATCTCGGCAGAAGCGTTGACGAAGCTCTACGAATGGTTAAAGCGCTTCAATTTACCGAAGATCACGGGGAAGTTTGTCCGGCGAATTGGCAAGAAGGCGACGAAGCCATGAAACCGACAGCAGAAGGTGTTGCCGATTATCTCTCAAAACACGCCAATTAGCGATTTACAAAAGTTCCATAATACCTTAATAATTTGGAGTTACTCATGAACGTATTTGATTATGCCATGCAGATGGAAAAAGATGGCGAAGCCTATTACCGCGAAATTGCGGAGTCAACGAGCAATGAAGGCTTGAAGGCTATTGTGATCTATTTAGCTGAAGAGGAAGTCAAGCATTACAACATCTTCAGGATGATGAAAGACGGCAAAGGCGATTCGCTGCCTCCCTCAAATCTGTTAGCACAGGTCAAGAATATTTTCAGCGAGATGAGGGCTAAAGGCGACAAGTACAATTTTGAAGCCAAGCAAGTCGAGTATTATCGCAAGGCTTTGGAAACGGAGAATACGAGCGAAGCATTTTACCGCGAAAAAGCTGGCGAAACCACAGCCATCCACGAGAAGGCATTACTGAATGCCATTGCTGACGAAGAGAAACGTCATGGCAAGATTCTGGAAGGCATTATTGATTTTATTCAGGAACCGGAAAGCTGGCT
Source organism: uncultured bacterium (assembly GCA_964484805.1). Taxonomy (GTDB): domain Bacteria; phylum Electryoneota; class AABM5-125-24; order Hatepunaeales; family Hatepunaeaceae; genus CAZAGU01. The sequence goes on along the minus strand of CAZAGU010000167.1, from coordinate 579 downwards.
TGAGAATGCTGAATGGGGACAGACTGGTTTTATGGGACTTGAAAACTAATCTCAGAACATCAGGTAATTTACAAACATGGGATCAGGCGCAAAACCTGATCCCATGTTTGTTTTTTTGGGGCTCATGTCCTTGCTGTCGCACCAACACGAGCTGGTATGACATAAGGAAAATAACTGGTTGGACGTTTTAAAAGTACTGGGTTCCTGCCTTCGCAGGAACGACAGCATAGGAGCACTCGATACATTCAAGGGTGATTCTCGAACTTTCATGAGATTGCTTCGTGCCTCGCAAAGACGGTATTTGTATTTCCTTTATTAACAACAGATTGAACAGAGAAAAGCGATTAGGGAAAAATGCAATTAGAAGAAACCTGTCCGGGCAAGCCGGACATGCCACCCGGATTTTTCACCTCATCAAAACCACTTTACTCATCGCTGTCTTTTCACCCGCCACCAGCCTCACCACATACACCCCGCTCGCCATGTTTTCCGCCACCCACACAGCTTCATGCGTTCCGGCTGGTTTTACGCCCTCAACAAGTCGCGCCACTTCACGCCCAGAAAGATCATACACCGCCA
>CAZAGU010000166.1:0-8023 GCA_964484805.1 uncultured bacterium | reverse complement strand
CTGTTCACCGAAGGTGAACAGTGGCAAGCCAATGATCCGCCTTTGAGTCTGTCTAAAAATGACGAATCCGTAAACACCACGTCGCTCCGGCGAAAGCCGGAGCCCAGAAAAAAAAGTTTTATGACTTATTTTAGGTTAACATGCAAACTCTCAATCTGGATGCTGTTCACCAAAGGTGAACAGTGGCAAGCCAATGATCCGCCTTCGCGGGAATGACAGCGGCAGGGCGATACACGCTCTCAGTTCTAAACATCGCCTCTGGCATTCAGAAACCCAGCCTATTCCCGAATGAACTCGCGGCAGGTTTCAACGATTGACTTCACATCAATCTTATACATCTTCGCCAGTTCGTCTGGCATACCGGAGGTAGTGATGATCCGGTCAATGGAGACGCTGCGTATTTTCACCGGATATTTCTGAGCTGTAACACCTGCCACCGCTTCAAACAAGCCGCCAATCGACATGTGATCTTCGATGGTGACGATCTTGCCAGTGCGACGGGCTGAGTTGACGATGGTCTCGCCATCAAGTGGTTCCAGCGTGGAAATGCCAATGACATCGGCAACACCTTCGCCCAGTTCATCGGCGACCAGCATGGCGTCATAGACTTTATCACCGACGGCGATGATCGTCAGCTTCTTGCCCTGCCGAAGGTTATAGGCGGGGCCAATCGTAAACGGCGCAAGCTCTTCCGTGAAAACAGGCACTGCAGGACGATTGAGGCGCAGGTAATATAAGCCCGGGATTTCCAGCATTTCTTCGAGCGCCTGCTCAACCTGAAGCCCGTCCCACGGTGTAACGACTGTCATGTTCGGGATCAGCCGCATCCGAGCCATATCGGTCAGATCGTGAGCAGATCCACCATCGGGGCCAACGGCAACACCGGTGTGTGTCGCAGCGATGATGAGGTGGATGTTACCCTGACGCGCCGCGGCGCGAATCTGAGCGTAGGCATGATGCAGGAACACCGACATATCGGCGGCAACCACTCGCTTGCCAGCCATGGCAAGGCCTGTGGCAAGTGCGATCATGCCGGGTTCGTTGATTCCCGGTGTGTAAAACCGGTCAGGATAGGCTTGTGAATACTTCAGCGTATAGGTAGAGTTGCTCGTGCCAGCATCGAACACGCGGAGGTCTGTCCAGCGTTCGCCAGCTTTCACCAGAGTTTCGCCAAATGCCTGACGCAATGATACTTTTCTCATTTCGTGACTCATGCGTTCCTCCACCAGTTCTCAACGCCATTCTTGTATTCCTGCAACTCTTTTTCGTCTTTGGGTGGCACACCATGGCTACCCAGTTTGTCAGCGCGCAAGGGATCGCCACCGTAGCCCTTGACCGTGTTGCAGAGTAAAAATGTCGGTTGCGTGGTGTTTTCCACAGCCTGCACATAAGCTTCGCCCAAGGCACTCAGATCATGCCCATTGACACTCAAGGTCTGCCAGCCGTAGGCTGTGGCTACATCGACAATCGCGCCGATGTCAACCATCGAATCCTGAGCCAGACGGTTATTGTTTACGATCAAAGTGAAGTTGCCAAGCGGTTTTAAGTTATGAGGCGCAGCCAGCAATCCTATGCTGGCTGGTTCTTGAAATTCGCCATCGCCAGCGATGCAGAATACTTGCTGATCGAGCTCCAATGCGTGACCATAAGCCTGCCACATCCCGATGCTCAAACTGCCGTTGGAATTCTCAAACCCGTGAGCCAGACTGCGGTCAGTGTGCCCTTGGAAAGGCGTTTTGGGATGGCGAAAACCACTGACCAGCTCTTCATAAGGATAGTAGCCGAGTTCGGCATTGATGACATACTGAACGGGGCAGGCATGTCCCTCTGAGAGGAAGATGCGGTCGCGACCGTCCCATGCTCCGTCATGGGCATCAAGGTGGAAGAACTTGCTGTAGGTTAAACCCAGCCATATCTCCACCAGACTCAGCGAAGTGTCAAGATGCCCTGAACCAGCTGAATAGATCAAGTCAACCAGATGGCGGCGCACCTTGTACGCTTTTTCTTTCAATTCCGGTAACGGAACCTTAAAAAATGAATTGTCCTGAACTTCCACGTTCCCACTCGTTATTAAGTTAAAAAACCACGTTCTGTGTAACTAAACAAACAAATCTTTCAAATACAGATAAAACAGAACCACTGGCGCTGTCGTCAGCAGGCTGTCGAAGCGATCCAGAAATCCACCGTGCCCCGGCAGATAATTCCCAACGTCCTTCACGCCGACTTCACGCTTGAATTGCGACTCAATCAGGTCGCCCAGTTGCCCGAACGTTCCGGCAATGATACCAACGACAATCGCATGTTCCAGAGAAACTTTTCCTATAAGCCACCAGATCACGGTGAAAATCAACGCGCCGAAAATGCCGGCGACGAAGCCCTCTATCGTCTTCTTGGGGCTGATCTTCACGGCAAGTTTATGCTTCCCGAAATTCTTGCCAAATCCGTAAGCGGCGGTATCGCCAATCCAGATCGCTCCCCAGATGCACCAAGCCAGCCAGCGGCCTTCTTCATTGGTGATAAAGCTGTTGTTCCTCACCATGATGAAAGTGCCCATCAGCAGCGGTATATACAGAATTCCCCCAACCGTCGCTATGACATCTCGATGCGACCTGTGGAGAATTATCCCCAGGCTGGCAATCAACACAAAAGACATCGCCAGACTGATCCCAAGGTATTTCCCGCCAATTGACCAGAGGAAAATTATTCCCATCCCAAGTATCACGGCAGGAATTCTTAACGGCTCAAATCCAAACACCTTCACCAGCCGGAAATATTCCCACATCGTAACAATCGCGATGAAGCCAATACTCACGGCGAGGTAAGGGCCACCCAGCCAGGTTATAAATAACAGAAGCGGCACGCCAATGGCTGCCACCGATAGCCGCAATCCTAACTCGCTTTTTTTCACTACTCTCCCAGCTTCATAATTGTGATTCTCACATCAACCACACCATCCTGCACCATTCCTAATTGCTTGGCGGCACCAAGCGATAAATCTATGTCCCGACCTCTCACAAAGGGGCCTCTATCGTTTACTCGCACAATAACTTTTCGATGGTTGTTAAGATTCTCGACTTCAAGCATTGTCCCGAAAGACAAAGTCTTATGCGCCACAGAGATGCCGTTCATATCGTAAGTTTCACCATTGGCTGTCTGGCGACCGTGAAATTTATCCGCATAAAACGAGGCTCGAGTTTCCCAAGAGTAACCCTCTGCATATTTCGCGGTTTTGCGGCGACGTTCGCTCTGTTTTTCGCGCCTTGCGGAAGGCTGATCGGTCATGCGTGGAATTGGAGCACAACCTGCCACCATAAACAACGCACAACACATTAGTAAATATTTTCGGGAAAATACAACCAAAATTCGTCCTTAAATTTCCAGGGCGCCGATCAGTTCATTTAAGTCGCTTATCCCGTGGCGATCACAATAGCTCGCCATTTCGGAAAGCACTCGTTGCGGTGAATAAGGATCAGCAAAGAGAATCGTGCCAAGCTGCAATCCGGTAGCTCCCGCCAGCAGAAATTCTATGCAGTCGAGCCCTGTCACCATCCCGCCGGATGCCCAGATCGGCACATCAACGGCGCGAGATGCCTGCCAGACTTTTGCAAGAGCGACAGGTTTCAGTGGTGGCCCGCTATAGCCGCCGGTGATGTTACCCAGCAGTGGCTTGCGGCGTTCCGCGTCAATAGCCATGCCAATTAACGTGTTTACCAGCGTCAACGCATCTGCGCCAGCTTTCACAGCGGCTTCCGCCATGGGCGCGATGGCAGGTTGGTTGGGCGTAAGTTTCACCGAGATAAATCGTTTGGTGGTCGCCCGCACCGCTTTAACAATCTCGCTCACTGCGGTTTGATCGCCGCCAAGATCAAGCCCGCCACGCTTGACATTTGGGCAAGATACATTCAACTCATAACCAGATACTTCGGGCACAGTCTCAAAATTTTCTACGACCTCAACGAAGTCTTCAACCGTGTTGCCAACGACGCTGAGAAACACCCGGGTCTTGTCAAATGGAAGCGTGGCGATCTTCTCTTTCATAAACCGCTCGACACCGGGGTTTGCAAGCCCAATCGAATTAATTACACCGCCCGATGCCTCGCAAATGCGCGGCGGAATGTTGCCAGGGCGGGGTTCAGGTGAAACCGATTTGGCGACAATGCCACCCAAAGCTTGATAATCCACAAGACCAATGAATTCATTGCCGTAGCCGAAAGTGCCAGATCCGGTCAAAAGCGGCGTGCGGAATTCCATCCCGCCCATTTCAACTTTGAAATTAACGCTCATCAGTCCTTCCCCGCCGACAGATCGACATCATTAGCATCAAACACAGGACCATCTTTACAGACCAAAAGGTAGCCATTATTGTCAGCCCGTTTCACGGCGCAACTCTGGCAAGCACCGACTCCACAGCCCATCGACACCTCCAGCGACACCTGCGCCGGAATCTTCCGATCAAGGCAGATTGATTTAAACACCCGCGCCATCGGCTCAGGTCCGCAGGCGTAAGCCGCGATTTTCTGACCTTCAAGCTCATCCAGAGTATCTTTGAACATGTCTGTCACGAAGCCCTTCCGCCCTAGCGAACCGTCGTCGCTAGACACGATGATGCCGCGATGTTCGATTTCCTCGACCGAGATGGGTAAAAAATCACGGGAACGGATGCCCAGAAGAAACTTAACATCCCAATCTTCTTTAATCAATTCTGAGAGGGATAATAACGGCACAATTCCAATTCCGCCACCCACAAGCACGACAGCTTCACCCTTGGGAGGAAGTTTAAACCCGTTTCCCAGCGGCCCAATTAAATCAATCGCCTCACCCGGTTGTTTTTTTGCCAGCAGTTTTGTTCCTTCACCGCGCACAGTGAAAATCAACCGCATGACATCGCCGGTACTTGGGCCTATGCTCAATGGTCGCCGCAACAACGGCAGGTAGCCATCACCAACCCGGACGTGAACAAACTGCCCCGCGACCGTTCGTTCCAAAATACCCGGCGCATAGACTGACATATCCCAGTTATCATGGGACACAGCCTCCAGTGAAACCACCTTGCCCACTTCGGCGATGGGCGTATTTTCAATCTTTGTGTCTTTTTCAGGCAATGATCTATGATTCCTTAAACAGTATTTTTTGTTTCATGCGGATGGACGAAATCTTACCTTTTACCCTGCCGGGTTTATAGCGAACGATTTCCATCACCTTGCGAGTGGCATCTTCAAATTCCGGCTCATCCGGGTTCATCGAAGTGATTTGCAGGTCGCTAATATTGCCACTGGGTTCAACGACAAACTCCACCCACACTTCCACCTCGAGATCCTGTCCTAAAAACTCGAATGGATAGGTATTGTTGATAAGTTCGTTGAATACCTTAATTGGAATCGCCATTTCCGGCAAATCGTCAGCATCTTCAGGGTTATACACCCTTCGTTCGACAGCTTCAGGCTCGTCTCCCATGAAATCCTCAAAAGGAAAATCCTCAGGCAAACCATGGGGCATTCCTTCAGCCAGGGCATCTTCTACCATCGGCTTCTCCGGATCTGGTTCTGGTTCCGGCTCAGGTTCTGGTTCTGGTGGTGGCTTATGTTTATTTATCCTTGCCACTTTATCTCGTGCCACTCTGGCATATTCAGAGCCTGAAAACTCCTCCTTCACCTGCTCGTAAAGAACTCGCGCCGTGGAATCCTCACCCAGCGCTTTCATGCTGATAAACGCAGCCGCCAACAGTACTCTTGCCCGCAAATCCGATGTAGAGTCGGCTTTCGCGGCGATCTGCAGGTAATAATCTCGCGCAGTTGCGGGTTGCTTCTGGTGGATCCATAGTTTTTCAGCTTCATCTATCAAAATAATCAGCGGATCCTTAGCGCTGGTCGTCATTTCCATGCCGAGTCTCTTATAGATCCGATTTGTGGTGACTTCATCAGGATTTAAACCCAGCACAATATTCAGCAGTGAATCGTGGGCGGCAGTGTCACCATCAGACATAGCAAGATAGCTTAATGAGCCTAAAGTTCTAATTTTCAGGTCAGTCGCAAGCGAATCGTAATCCATTACCTTTTTGAAAAAATAGACAGAACTGTCTTTCTCTGTGCCATTGAACAGGTAATAGCCCGCAAGTTTGGAATATTCCGAGATAAGGTCTTTGTGCCTTTCGAACAGGAGAATCTCTAATGCAGTGGAATCAAATGGCGCAATGGTGTCTTCTGCGCTGGCATCCAGAGAATCTGAAAACTCGTCTTCTTCAGCATTTCGGGCATCCTCAATCATCCTCATCAGCGGTTCATTTCGCCCGCGACGTTTATTTGCCCTTTCGCGCTGAGGTTTGGTATTTAATTTTATCGAAATGGAATCAACAAAGATCGTATCAGACGGAAACATCTCAAACTCCAGCCGCAATGCACTGCTTAATAGCTCTCGCTGATTCTGCAGATATTCAATTCTCTGCCAGTACTTGCTCAGCGTTTCAATTCGGCTTAACAAGGAATCTGAATGCACAACCCATTCTGAATTTCTATCGGCGGATTTCACTTCACGTAAAGCTTCAACGGAAGGCATTAACTCGTTGCGTACCTGCCAGAAAATGAGTCCTCGTTCCCACTGTGCTTCCGCGACGATTGCGCCTCGCTTTTCAGACTCGACAAGCTTATCCAAACGCTCCATCGCCTTCTCATATTCACCCATTTTTCTCTCACATCGGGCAGTTTCCAGCTCAACACGAGGAAATTGTTCTATGAAGGCTCCATCTCGCAACAGCTTGCGGAACAAATCCATTGCATCATCATATCTGCCTAGTTCCCGCAGGACAATCGCCTGCTGAAGCTTTGAAGTGAACCTTAAAGCACGACTCGGTTTGGATGCCAACACATCCTCATATAACGACAGCGCATCTTCATTCTGCCCAAGATATTTGAGACAATCGCCGACTTTCACCAACACTTGCGCATGCATCCAGTCGTCTTTGTATTGTATCTTAAGAATCTGACGGTATTCCTCTAATGCCGCAACCCATCTCTCATCGTCATAATAATATTCCGCGAGGGCAAAGTGTGCCTGTGCGCCAAGGTACTGATCTATTTCCGGGGCATATAACGTCAATAGAACTGCCCTTGCAGAATCCGGCTGGTTCACTTTTAATAATGATATACCCTTCCAAAGCATTCCCTCAGGCAACAGCTCTGAAGTTGGATATTTCGCAGTTAGCTCATCAACCTTACCAATTGCGTTCCTGAATTTGCCAACATGATAATACGCTTTAGCGAGTAATAGCAGAGCATCATCTTCCCAGCGGCTGTCTGGGTAGTATTCCAGCATCCGTCCTGCCGACTCAATTGCCTTCTGATATTCGTTCTGACCGGGTTTGGAACGGGAATTCTGGCTCTCGGTAACATCCTTCCGCTTTTCCTCACCAACCTCAAAAGATTTCTGAGCATTGTAGAAAAAGTTGTAGTAGGCGCATCCGGAGAGGGTGATCAGGACTAATCCGACTATAATAATTGCAATTCCTCGTATCATATATGCAGGAATTTTGCAATTATAATGTTCAGCAAGGTGTAAAATGACGCTACCTCTTGACTTGAAACGTTTTTAAAAATAAATTGAAGGTTTGGAAATCAAACGAGTTACTCTGAGCTACTCGTTAAACTGAAAATTTTTTCTTCACCATAAATCTAAAGGCATAAGTCATGGCTCATCACAAGTCAGCGCTGAAAAGAATCAAAACGAGCCTGAAAGCGAACCAACGTAACAGGCATTATCGTGCCCAGATGAAAACCCTCGTGAAACGGGTTCAGGACACAGAAGATGTGACATTGCGTCAGACCCATCTTCATTCTTGTTGCATCTTGCTCGACCGGCTCGCTACTAAAGGCATCATTCACCGCAACACAGCCGCTCGACGTAAGTCACAGCTAACGCTGTTTGTTAATAAGGCGACCGCTCCGGCTTCCGTATAGCCTATCTGCGAACCTTATAATTCTCATCAGCTTTGTAATATCGCTGTCATTCTTGGCAGCGATATTACTCTTTT
>CAZAGU010000165.1:0-8061 GCA_964484805.1 uncultured bacterium | reverse complement strand
AAATCTCTTATTTTAATATTGTGTGTTGTTTAGCAAGGAATGATTGACTCTTTGATGAGTCAGTATAAGTTACTGAAGTTTCGCAGTTAATTACCACGCATATTTTAGGCATCGCTTAGCCATTGGTTTGGCTTTCCACCCCAAAAATCATCAATTAGCGTTTGAATAAGTATAATAGCCTCTTCAGATTCAAATAGAATTTCAAATAGTTCCTCCGGATCAACGCCCAATTTCTCGGCGACTATCACCTGCAAACGATGGAATAAACCCCACAGGCGTTGAGCTATCGTCGCCTCAACCAGCTTTTCCGAAAGCGTTTTGAATAGCCCTGAGAATCCGAAAGATATTGTATTTAGACGGTATCATGGTTTTGTCAATAAAAAATCACACTCAGAAATTTATATTATTCCTTTAGTGCTACCTCAACTCTATCAAGGAACGCGATCTGGGCATCAATGCCTTTTTCCCAATCATAGAATGAAATCCTTTCAATTTTCCATCCAGCCCTCATTAACCGTAGAGCACGTTCGATGTCCCCTTCACTTAATTGCCCATGATCATCGAAATGGTGTGGACCGTCCACCTCAACTGCAATGAATCGATCACCTTTAGATACAGCGAAGTCCAACCTGTAACCGCAAGTTTTAAACTGTGGTATGACTTTGTACCCAGCACTGATCAGCTCTTCATACACTTCTCTTTCCAAACCAGAATCACAAGCTGCAACATCATCAACAACGCCATGCTTGTGATCGTGGTATTCTCGCAGTATTTTTCTGAATTCCGATTTATCAAGCGCAGTAATAATAATCATATCATCTTCCGCTCTTGTCACAGCAACATTAAATCGATTGTCATCCATCGCAAATCGTTCAGACATCCAGTGTGACTCTGACTCCAATCCTAGGCATAGAATAATTAGCTTTCTTTGATCTCCTTGAAATGCATGAGGAGTACCCACCTTTAGATTAATTTCCGAACTGTCTAATCCGGCATTATACAAGTCCTGGGAAAATTTGATAGTCATGTAGGTAGCTTGTGCCTCAGTCATAGTCAAGATGCCAACAGTTCTCCTAATATTGTCTTTAAATTCGTTCATGACATACTCAAGCGCGAGATCGTATTCCGCCTTAATAGCACCATCAGAGTTACGCCTTCCAATGACATGCCGAAATACTATCTCACCAGATGCGTCATTTAAAGGTGAGCGTCGCATTACTTTTAATTGGTTACCATAGAACTTGCAGTTTGAGAATGAGATAATATGGGGAAGAGACCGAAAATGCTCGTCAAGCATTTGAAAACTTTTCTGCGGAGCCAGGGCATCTGCAATCATTAAAACACTCTGCCTGTATCCGTATGTCTGAATATCAACACTTGAAAGTGTATTTGCGGCGGCTTTTTCATTAAGTTTATCCTCGCTAATGTTCCTGGGTACTCTGTGGGTGAGCTGTTTTCTATCACCCACGATAACTGCGCGTTTCGCTCTATATAGCGCAGGGATAGCTGTCGCAGGATCGCATAGCGATGCCTCATCAATGATAACGTAATCAAACAAGAAACTCTCAAGCCTTAATGCTTGACTTAAGTGTGCGCTTGTGCATGCCCAGATAGGAAAACAGCTTAACAGAAGAGTCGGTTCGATACCATCGAGGAGCTTCTGAACGATCTCTTTTTTCTTGGCATTTGTTATAGGAGTTTCCAGTGCTTTTGCATACTGAATAATCTTTTGACGATGCCCATATTCAGAGAATAGGAGTTCCGCCATTTGTTTCCTTCGCCAGCAATTAAACACCTCTTGGCTTGTCGATTCCTCGGATATAACTTTTTCAGTATGTCTTTCCCACAGTATTCGTAAATTCTTCATTGAGTTTAAAACGGGTACAAGGTCTTCTTTGGATCGCAAATGGAATGCTTTCTCACTTCTTTGGGCTAAAGTGCAAAAATCCATTTTAATACTGCCACCGAAACTTTGTATAGCATCCGAAGCTAAGGTTCTTATCCTAATTTTGTCAAGAAATCTGGTGCGAGGACGATCAATTATTCTTGCGCACCAACCCATGTTATCGAATAATCTTTTGGCGGTATCTTTCGACATCGTTGGTGGTGGATCATCAATTCCCGATAGTTTATCCAGATTAGTAAGTGCTTCATGGAAACGCTTATATACATTGTATTGTCGGTTAATTTCATGCTTAAGTTCTTCCTTTTCCCTTTTTATCAATCTTAGTTGAGATTTCAAATTCGATAATTCAGTCTTAGTCTTTACCGGATTAAGCGTATTTTGCCCCGTAATCCCGTAAAGAAGACGAGAGAACTCTTTCTTTTGAGGTCCATCACCTACATGAGCAACTACGTACTCGCCACCAAGTTTTCTTAGTTTTTCTACCACCACAGAAACAGCTTCTGGGGTTTTTGAGGTTACGAGAACAGTTTTATCGTTGTATGCCAGATTCATCGCAAGCGAGGCAATCGTGTGCGATTTCCCGGTTCCAGGGGGACCCTCAATTACGGTGAGATCATTAGCTAAAGCTTGTTGAATGCACTTTCTTTGTCGTTCTGATAAAGTTAAAACCTCGAGAACGTTAAAATCTGGTGTTAAAGACTTTTTAATATTCGCCGAACTCTGATTATTCGACTTCTGGTTGATTTCTTTTTCTTTCTGTGGTTGTAAGAAAGCGAGAGCTGTATCTGATTTATCAGACCTCTTAAGTATTTCGCTAATCTCTTTCTCAACGGTGAAACTTGCAAGAGAATCAGCCTTAATCGCTATTATTGTGCTCTCAAAAACAAGTATTGAATTCTTAATATTCGCATTAAGTACATGTTCAAAGGACTCTGTGAATTTACGATTAAGTTCAGAAAATAGAATTCTTAGAGATGCTGGGACAGTGTTCCGGATAGATTCGATCAGTTTGTCGTAATCGCCATCTTTGTCAAATGGAAACCTCATTGGGCAATCTTCAGAAAGTCTATCGAGCTCGGACGTTACAAAATCCAGACTATCGTTAGTGCCTGTATTTATTAGTTTATAAAGCAGTGGCGTATAGGTGCGAAAGGAGCCTTGTCGAATTGCGAAGCGTGCAGTGTTATCTGAACCTGAACTGACATCGACATCACAGATAATCAATGGACAACAGATTTTCTCCTTGTGGTGAACACCCGAAACAACGCCAAACCCAAGAAGTATATTACATTCATCCTCTGCACTCATCGCATGTTGGCGTCTCCATCGTTGTAGAAGTTCGTCGTTACTCTCAATGGCTTGAGTTGTGGACAAGGCTCTAATGTCCCCCCCGTCGAGACAATGCAATTCAGAGCCTTTTGATTTGAGAAAATCGACAGAAGATTGCCTTGCAGCGAGTCTGGCGCAATCCCTGAGATATCCAAGATAATTGGAGAGGAAGTCTGCCATTTTAACTATTCCCAAGCGGCATAACATCTGCCTCGATAGTCTTCTTCAAAGCAACAAGAGTTTTATTAAGCTCTTCAATCTCTCCTGCAACATCTGGCATTACCTGAAGTGCTTCGACCATTTCTTTTGAACGTTCTTCAAGACTGCGCTGTAGGAGCCTGCTTGCTCCGTCAATTTTATTGCAAAGATCCTCCATTACTTTCTCTTGAGTACTTAGGTGTTTTTCGAGTAAGTTCTCAAGATTCAATGTATTCTCTTTGTTGGAATCGCGCGAAATCGATTTTTGCCCTGCGATCAAATCCGTAGAGAGTTTCTCCGTATTTCTCCCAGAAGTCTCACGTGCTTCTTTACTAGTGTCTTGTAAAGTCTGGATTATTGTAGTAAAACGTTCACGTATTGACTCAATTCTCTCGTTGAGACTTCCAATGACTTCCCTTGCGTTTTGTCGAGATTCGGTTGAAATTCTGTTCTGGCTCTCAACAAGGCTACCAATTCGCTCGTCGATTGAATGTACCGCAACTGTAATTGAATCTGCGGCTTCTATTAAGCTTTTGGCGGCTTGACTGGTTTGCCCTGAAGATTCTTCTGACTTCACCATAGCTGACTTCAACGATGCAATAAGTCCGTTAATGGCATAAAACAGACCTGCCGCTGAAATCAGAATGGACAGTGCAACTATGACAGGTTCGATCATTTTTCTATCTTCCTTGCTAAATTTAACCTGATATTACCTAATCCTACTCGTGATATTAACTTATCCGTAAAATACTGGAGTAGGGAAGCAGGGTATTTCATTTCCTGCTCAAATATTTACTGAGCTGGCGGAAGGGAGCCCACATCGATGAACGGTTTTGTAAAACACTTAATTCGTTCGTTGAAAAGCTATTATATCAGAAGATTGGGCAGAAACCAACTAAAATGACAAAAATGACGACAGTGTTTAAATATATTCCAGCCTTCCCCCTTACTGATTCTTCAAAATCAGCTTGCCCTGCTGGCGACCAAGGTTTTCCAGATGCTCAAGAAGCCAGATAGAAATGACCAGAAACACTACACTTAACACCAGCAATGTAATCAATTCATACAGCGGCGGATATAAGCCGTAGGAATGCCCCGCGAACATCGTCTGGCGAAGTGCGTCAAGCCCCAGCGCCACCGGAATAAACCCAGCCGCCGCCGTGGCGACGATCATCCCAAGCTGGCGGATCGGGAAGTAAAACCCGCCCAGAAAAAACACGGGCTCAACCATCACCTGCATCCCGTTCATCACCCCGCGCCCTGCCAGGAAGAACAACGAACTGATCGCCATTCCCAGCCCCGCCAACGCAACCAGCGTCGCCAAACTGACGCCAACCGCCATCCAAGGCTGAGTGATGTTAAACTGCACATCAAACACCAGCCAGCTCGCAAGATATATGATCGCGGCGCGGGTTGAAGTCATTATCATTCCGCCCAGCGCCATCCCCAGTAGCAAGGCAGGACGCGGGATCGGCGCCATCAGATACAACGCCAGATTGCCCATCTCCTTTTCCCAGAACAACTGCATCCCCATGCTCCACAGCATGTGCATCCAGAAGGCGACGACTATCCCCCCCAAGACGACAAACCCTGTGTATTCCGGCGGCGCGCCCATCGCTTTGTAAACGTAAACATAGGCGGCAACCGATAGAAACGGCATCAGCGTGTCGCCGATAATCCAAGATAGCTCGCGCTGTGCGCCGATTACTCGCACATAAGCTCGGGCAACAGTTACGCGAATGAAATAGAAAATACTTGCCATCATACGGCATCTGCTTCGGGCTTGGGAGCGGCTTCAGCCAAGCGCCTGCCAGTCAGTTTGATGAACACATCCTCAAGCGTCGGCTGAAGCGTTTTCAACCCCAGCAACCGCCTGCCGTTTGCCGTAACCGAAGCTATGAACGCCCCGCCAGCATCGGCATCTGCTAGTAATGCTCGCAATGATGTAACTTTGTCGATGGAATTGACAGTCACCATCAGCTTCACTACGCCCGGTAAGGCTTGCCAATGGTCGGGGGGTGGTGTGTCGCCGTCAATAGTCAGCTCCAGCGCAGTTTCCTTATGAACCAGCTTCTTGAGGTTTTCCGGCGTGTCGCAGACCTGAATGACACCCTGATCGACAATAGCAATGCGGTCGCACATCTCATCTGCTTCAGCCATGTAATGCGTCGTCAGAAGCATTGTGCTCGCTGGATTTTCAATCATCCAACCGCGCACGAAATTGCGAATATCCCGCGCTGAATTGATATCCATGCCCACGGTCGGCTCGTCGAGGAAGATGACTTTCGGGTTGGTAGTGAACCCGCGCGCGAAATTCACCCGCTGGCGCATTCCCGTCGATAGCTTGTTCACGCGCACACCTTTGAATTTATCCAACCCCACCACATGTAGCATTTTTTCGACGTTGAGGCGGGCGATCTTCCAAGGGATGCCGTACATCTCGGTGAACAGACGTAAATTTTCGGTGGCGGTGAGGATGCCGTAGCCGCAAGTTTCGCCACCGGAGACCATGTTGATGATTGGCCGCACTTTCTTGACATCGCTGACGACATCGAAGTCTTCAATCAGCGCTCTTCCTCCCGTTGGTGAGAGCAGGGTGCAAAGGATGCGAATGAGCGTCGTTTTGCCAGCCCCGTTGGGCCCAAGCAGCCCGAACAATTCGCCGCGTTTGACTTTCAAGTTGACATCACTGAGTGCGGTGAGCACTTTCCCGGCATCGCGCCGCGCCATACGATCGAGGCGGAACTCACGGCGGAGGTGTTCGACTTCTATGCTGAATTCTGACATAATTCTCTCGGTTAAGCCAGCATCGTGCTGGTGAAAAATGGAAATCACAAGCTACAATTTACACAATAACTTGCTGAAAGTTCTATATTAGGAAAAAGAAATCCCATCGGCAAATGTTGAACGGAGTGAATGAGCGATTGTCAGGAAAAAACATTGAAGGCGCGCGCCAACACGGGAATTTCTTGATGTTAATTAAGGAACCGATTATCTGCCTTGATTGTAATGGGATAATAGTTTATAATTAGAAATCTGGGTAACTATTCAAAGAGAATTTTGATGAAGAAAATTTGCCTGTTCATTCTGATCTTGCTTGCGCTAAACACAGTGGCTTCCTGGGCGCAAACCTTAGGCGAGATGACGGTGGAAGCCGTTCCCGAAGGCGAAGGCGTGCCGCTTATCGTTCGCAATGCCAGTGAATCCATCCTCGTCGTGCATTCCAACATCCCTGTGATGTCCTTCGAGGCGAACATGGGCATATCCCGTATGGATAATCCTGATCCGGGCGAATATCGCCTGCATCTTCACCCCGGTTCGATAATAGTGACGTTCAAGGCGGATGGTTACATGCCCGTCAAGCGGACATTCTACATTCCGATCAAGGACTACAAGGAGGTGCGGGTGCGGGCTAAACAAATACTCGGTGCTTATGGAGGTTTTGATGAGAACCGCGCCGAGATCAGACTGAAATACCAGCCGGCAACACCCGATGAAGCGGTCTATGGCGGTCTGGATGACATGGTGATGAAAATAGACTTCTCTAAGGGTTATGCTGTCTTTAATCCATCGGCTGGTTTGCATAAAATCAAGCTCAATGCCGGAGGCAGAATTTGGGAGAAAAGCTACGACCTGAAGTCGCGAGAAAAGATTGAAGAGCAGGTTTCCTTTGCCGGTGGAAAACAAGAACAATTAGACATCAAAGATCCCGGCAATCTGTTCATCACATCTGAACCAAATGGCGCGACAGTCTATTTGAACAAGGTCGAACAGGGTGTTACACCTCTGACCAAAGATGATGTTCAACCAGGAACTTATCAGGTTGAAGTCGTGCGTGAGCTGTATCTGCCTGAAACGAAAGTTATCAAGGTCGAGTCCAATTCGTACGCCAAGGAGAACTTTGAACTGACGCCCAATTTTGGCAGGCTGAGCATCTCCAGTAATCCCTCGGGCGCGATGCTGTGGATTAATGACAAAAACGTAGGAAGAACTCCTTACGATATTGGGCAATACAACGCCGGAATCTATTCATTGCGCATGATCCATGAAATGTATTACGAAGATACCGATACCTTCAAGATTGAACCCGGCGGTGATTTTATCCAGACCTACAACCTTAAACCGCAATTTGGCGGGATCAGAATCAGCAGTGAACCAACTGGCGCACAGCTCAACATTGATGGTCAACCAGCAGGAACAACGCCGGTAAGTAGAGATCAGTTAGCATCCGGCAAACACATCATTCGCTTGACCAAAGAAAACTACTTCGATTATGAGACGACAATCAACATTGCGGACGGGCAGAATTTCAGCGAGACTTATCAATTGAAAGCCAATTTCGGTTTACTTTCGGTCGTTTCAAATCCATCGGGAGCGGATGTGATCATCACCGGTGAAAACCGCAAACTGGGCGAAACGCCGCTTAGAGATGTGAAGCTGCCTGCCGGCACTTACACAATCAAAGTCGAAAAAGACCTTTACGAATCCTACGAGATGCCGGTCAGCTTGATGATTGGCGGGGAGCGAAGACTTGAGCCGAATCTCAAGCGCAAAACGGGCAAGTTGCGCGTCAAAAGCGAACCGCCGATGGCAGATATTTATCTGAATGGTGAGCGCAAGGGTCAGAC
>CAZAGU010000164.1:0-8139 GCA_964484805.1 uncultured bacterium | reverse complement strand
CGGTCGCCATTGTGACTAGAGGTTGCATTGGGTCATCGGTTTCGATTTCCATCAGTAGATCATAAACGCTGGCTTCCATGTCGGTAGCGTCGAAGGTCAGGGTGATGTCGAATTCACCATTGGCTTCGATGACACCTTCGTCAGGTTCTGGAATGACCCAGGCGGGAGTAGTCAAGTAATCTAGATAGTAAATAACTTCTTCACCTGCCGAACCCCAGTTCGGTGGTTCGGGATACCGAACGTGTTGATGACCGTCAGTTGTACCGGCGATGAGACACCAGCCCCTGCCGTAATTGTAAACCACAATACCCGGGTTGTTCCGGTTTGTTTCCTGTACAACTAGCACCTGCTGATAATCGCTGTTTTCGATTTCGTCAACATCATTCTGGTCATAATAGACGTGGAATAAGGAACCACCTTGAAGTTGCGTATCGAGCTCCCAATCCATCAGGTCGGCGAGGTAATTGTAATCCTCGTCGTCCGGGTCTCCGCTTACGGTAACTATACCATTGCTACTGTTGTCACCGTTGGTATATCCTATACCACCAGGGTGAATCGGAACAACATCGTAGTTATTAGTTGATGTCGAGGCGAAATAAACACCACCGCCGTCAACCCAATCGGCAAATCGTTCCATGTTTTCATTCCAAGCACGGTTATAGGCATCTTCGTGCTCACAATGACAGACCCAAACAACATCAAACTCATCTAAATCAATGTCTTCAAAGTCTGCAGATCCAAATCTCTCATAATCGAGATCTTCCACTTCGCCGAAAACCAATTCCTCAATATTCCCTTGCCATGGGTTGATTTCTTGGAAGAGAGCATATCTTGACTCAGGTTGATCTCGCCTGGGGCCTCGGGGTAATAAACGTTCATCGTCGCGTTCGGGTGAACTAAAACCAATGTCAAAATTGACATTTTGCTCGCCGGTGTTGGCAATATTAACGACAATTTCCTGAATAGGGTTATCTTCTTCGTAAATGTTGACCGCAACACCAAGCGGATCAACCACAATCTCAGCCTGTGCAGGCTGTGCGATAAACACAGCGAATAAAACAACACAGGCGAGTAAAACAGTACGTCGAATTGACATATCGACTCCTTAATGCAAGTTGGTATGGAAAAAATGATTTTCTAAGGGAATGTTCAGGGATGGGGATTCTTGGAAGTTGTGCTTTCCCAAACTTACGAGGTAGCAAAATAAAAACAATTTAAACAAAGATAACAAAGCTCACAACCAAAAAATCCGGTTTTCTGATTTTTCTTTCGACCGTAATTATTTACAAGCGAAAGTGGCTGTGAATATATTATCCCGAAACTGCTCAATTGTCAAGACCAACGTTTAACTATCCATAACGATTTGCGCAACCTGCTCAGGCTTGCGAGCGAAATACACCATGCCGTCAGGTTGAATAATCCGCTTGACAACTGGTTGCCAATAACGGCCGTAGCACACAACTGGCCTGATGGGGATGAATCCCTTCAGTTGAGTTTCGATGACAACCGAAAGCTCGACAAGCGTTCCGCTGGAACCCGGCATAACAACATATCCATCCGCAAGAAACACCAGTGCTAATAATCTTTGATCCCATCGTGGCACATGCCATCTATGTTGTATATATTCATTAGGTTCATTGACTGGTAAATTTGAGCAGGTGATGCCGACGGTGATGCCGCCTGCATCCTGCGCTCCGGCAGCAGAAGCTTCCATCACGCCGCCATAAGCGCCATTCATGACGATTGCGCCTCGTTTGGCGAGGGCAGCGCCAGTGTCATAAGACCAGCGCCATGCTTTCGATCCCTTTTTAACGGCAGAACCACCGAAAACGGCAATTAAACGAGGTTTTCGGGAACCATGAACCGTAGTTAAAAGTTCTCTCTTGCGGGAAGCAAGAATTTCAAACCAGCTTTCTTTGATAAACGATACTTCCAATGAGGCACTCCATTATGTACATTAACAAGATGTTATGCGAAACAAAAAAACAAAAACTTATCGGATTCTTGACTCTTGGGATGTTCTGCCTGAGTATGATGCTCGGTTGTCAGTCCCGCGAGATTAAACTGCCGGATGAATTCCGAGCACATTCGATTAACATTAACCCATCGCAATGTCCATCAGGTTTTGGGACATGGAGCTGGGGAAGCGTCGCGGATTCGGCAATCTGGCGGGATAGATTACGCATCTGGAATCTTGATGACTTCATGGCGGCACATCCAGAGTGGCAGATCAAAAATAAATCTGGCGTAGTAAAATATAATATTAAACTGCTCCCACCACGCTTCCAGAATTGGCTGGATCAGGACTTCGACGCTGTGAACCTGATCTACCATCCTGAAACTGGCCTCTGGGGTTGGGAGAGACTGATAGACAACCGCAGCCATAAGTCAGACAGCCTAAATTTTGAGAACCTGTTCAATGTGCTCTCGGATTCACTCTCCAATCGGCTCGGTTCACCGCATACGCTGGAGGCAAAATCTTTTGGCGATGGCATCGAACGCACTGGCGGAGCACTCTGGAAAAGCAATAATCTCTATCTGACCATCGAAAGCTTGCAGTTTAATGGCAAATACCAGCAGATCGCCATCATCTGCCGCCGCTACAAATGAGCCCGGCGTTTTTTCAATGATCCCACAATCAGGTAAACAAACGGCGTGTCAAGAATTGCCAGCAACACCTTAACTGTAAATTGACCGAGAACCATGCTGACCAGAATTTTAGTGTCCATCTTCCCATAAAAGGCAAGGGTGATAAATATCACCGTGTCGAAAAATTGTGAGAGGGAAGTAGAAACGGTATTGCGCAACCAGAGAAAACGTCCGCCGGTAATTTTCTTAAGCAGATGGTACAACCATACATCATGGTACTGGCTGATTACATAAGCCACCAGACCGGCAACCGTTACCCGCATAATGACAGTGGAAATGTCATTGAACGCCACGTTCTGTTGCCATTCTGGCTGTGCGGGAAGCAACCGGGCGATCCAGATCAACAGAAAAATGATTACAGTCGAGATAAACCCAAACAGGACAGACTGAGCAGCGCGCTTTTTACCCCAGATTTCAGAGATTACATCCGTGCAGAGATATGTTATCGCGTAAGCCAGCACACCCGCTGGAAAGACAAGTGTCCCTAGCACAGGGAATGTCATCATCACCAACTTGGCGGCGAGAAACTGAGATATAACCAGCGCCGCGACAAAAATGCTCAGACAAAGCGCGTAGGCGTTGAAATTTGCTGAGTCCTGAATGTTTTGTTCCTTCACTCACATTCCTGTAAATTGTTAGGATCAATGGTTCTCAATAACTGGCAGCCTGAACTGCCGACTGACTCGACTATTCCTTCAAAGCAATGATGACCTTCACCGATGCGCTAAGCGAGATGTCCTGAGGGAAAAAACTGCTGCCCGAACTTCCGCTGTCAATGGGTGTTTCAGGTCTAGAGACCGAATTGAAAGGATTGGGGTGATATCCTCGTGAAACCGGTCTCTCCTCAATGAATAGCACTTCCCCCAATGTAGCCTTCAATTCTTTAGCGAGAATTTCTGCTTTCTCGCGGGCTTTAGCGGCGGCTTGCGTCAGCACATCGATTTTATACTGCTCGAAGTTCCTGAGTGAGAATTTAACCGCTGAAA
Organism: uncultured bacterium; assembly: GCA_964484805.1. GTDB lineage: Bacteria > Electryoneota > AABM5-125-24 > Hatepunaeales > Hatepunaeaceae > CAZAGU01. The sequence goes on along the minus strand of CAZAGU010000164.1, from coordinate 4,504 downwards.
GCTTTTCCGGCATTTGTTCACTTACCGCCATAATTGCCTGTTCGAGTAGCTCTAAGCTATCAATCTCCACTACAGCCGAGATTTTAGCATGGTAGTCTTGCGATGATGAGAAGAATGCCCGGTTCTGGAAATTTTCACCACTGTAGAAATGAGATAGCCGCAGGTTATTTTCCGGCAAACCTGTATCATGTAAAACTGCCGCGATCAGATCAATTTTCTGCCGGGCGCGCGCAACAGCCTGAGATAGGTTTGCCCCTGTTCCTTTCACCGAGAATGAGAATGAGGCATGGTCGGCGGTAACTCGCATTTCGACAGACCCGGTAACAGTCAATCGCTTCTGGTCAAAATTCTGAGCGAACGCCGCGCCAACTGTCAGAATAGCGACAATCAGCGAGATGAAAATCTGTTTCCTAATCATTATCTGCTCCATTTTAAATGAAAACAAACAACAAGATCAATTAAGATAACACGACCGCGGGTTACTTTTCAAACCTGCTCAGCACTTTTTCCATCGTGCGGTTGACTTCAACAGCCACTTCACCTATGGTGGAGTTACCGGTCAGATTGCTCATCATCTGTGGGTTCATGGCGGAAATAACCCGGTGATCGCCTTCATCCCAGACTAACACGTTGCAGGGCAGGAAAACGCCCGCGTGGGGTTGCGCCGACAGCACACTATGGGCATGCTTGGGGTTGCAGGCTCCCAGAATGCGGTAGGGTTTGAAATCAATGTCAAGTTTATTCTTGAAAGTGTTGGTCACATTGACTTCCGTGAGAATCCCGAAACCTTCCTCTTTCAAGAAGCTGGTCACCTTTTCAATTGTTTCATCGAAAGAAAGCGTCGTGTTGACGGTCAACGAGTAAGTTCCGATCTTTTCCATTTCTTTCTCCTTTTGAGCTTAAGTTTCTTATCAGAATTTAAAAATATCTTCGTACCATTGTTACCATGGTTAAGGCTTGGTTGCTTTTCGCATATTCTCTAAATTACTACGTTCTAATTCACTGAACGTAATGCAATCGAGCTTTGTTTGCAACCGAGAAAGAGAAAAGCTGTTTAACGATGCCAGAGAAAAACAATACTATACAGGTTGTCAGAAAGCCTGACGAAATGGCTGAAGTTGCCGGCAAAATCGTCAACAACGGCGGGAAGATCGGGCTTGTGCCGACGATGGGCTTCCTCCATGAGGGACACCTGAGCCTGCTGAAGTTGCTGAATGGTAAGTGCGGCGTGAAAATCGCCAGCATCTTCGTCAATCCGATTCAATTTGGCAAGAACGAAGATATCAGCGCCTATCCCCGCAATGAAAAGCGCGACATCGAACAACTGCAAGCGGCAGGATGCCAGATCGTCTTTGCTCCAGACCCGGAAGATATATATCCGCCGGACTTTCAGACTTATGTTGACGTTGAGCGAATTACACAGGGGCTTTGCGGGGAGTATCGCCCCGGTCATTTTCGCGGCGTAACGACCATTGTTGCCAGATTGTTCAACATCACAAGGTGTTCTGTGGCGGCGTTTGGCTTGAAGGATTTCCAGCAGGCGCAGGTCATCCACAGGATGGTCAAAGATTTGTATCTTCCTGTTGAGCTAATCTTCGGTGAAACCGTCCGCGAAGCCGATGGGCTGGCGATGTCTTCAAGAAACACCAGACTTTCGCTGGCTGAACGCCAGACCGCCCTGCGCCTCTCCCGAGCGCTCGAGTGGGCAAGACAACGGGCGGAAAATTCTGCTGTGGAAGTCTCAGAGATCGTTGCAGGCGTGAGCCACATCATTTCCAGCTCGCCTAATGCTGTGATACAATACATAGAATGCGTGGATGCCGAAACGCTGAAAAGCGTCGAAACGATCTTCAGCAGGGCGCAAATTGTGCTGGCGGTGTATGTGGGCAAGACGCGCCTGATTGACAACATCACTATTGGCAAAGACTCAGGAACAAAGCCAATCGCCAGTGTCATTCTCTAAACAAGAAAATTCAAGGTTGAATCAATGGATAAAAGCTTTACAACTCTCATCCTTGCCGCTGGAATGGGCAAGCGCATGGAATCTAACTTGCCGAAAGTATTGCATCAGCTTGACCACAAAAGCCTGGTGGAATACGTCATCGAGCTGGCGCGTGGAGTCGGTTCTGACCGGATAATTCTCATCATCGGCCATGAACGTGAAATGGTGCAGGAACATACTCGCCTGCTGGACGTTGAATATGCTGTACAAGCCGAGCAAAACGGCACTGGACATGCTGTCAGTATGTGCAAGGATTTGCTGAAAGGCTACGACGGCGATGTATTGGTGCTTTCGGGCGATGTGCCATTGCTGACCGAGAAATCGGTTCGCGAAGCGCTGGATGTTCATGAAGGCACTGGCGCCGCAGCGACCGTGTTCACATTTGCGCCGGATGACCCCTTTGGCTACGGGCGGATTGTGCGCGGTGAAGCTGGTGAAGTGCTGGGCATCGTTGAGCACAAGGACGCGACCGACGAACAGAAGAAAATCGGCGAAGTGAACGGTGGAATTTACTTCTTCAAATCCGCGCCATTGTGGGAAGCGTTGGCTAAAGTTTCAAACAAGAACGCATCTGGAGAGTATTACATTACGGACACTGTGGGCTTGATGCGTGCCGAAAAACACCGTGTGTCGGCGTATCTTGTGAAAGACCCGATGGAGATGTCTGGCGTGAACAGCAAAGATCAGCTCGCGGAACTGGAAAAGTATTTTTTAGAGCACCGCAAGTAATAGGCGTTGACAATGATGAAAATTATTGTTAATGTATAGGTTGTGGTGTGAAATGTAGCTTAAATGGGGAAGATCAAATTGAAAAAGACCTTCATGGTGATTCTGGTTTTGTTTGTCTTTGGAATCTCGGCGGTGCAAGCCGCTCCATTTTCCGATTATTCAAAACCTACGATCAATGACTGGATTGGCGGATCTGTCAGCCAGAGCGGCTTTGGTTTGCGCCCCTACGGATCATCATCCGCTGGTTTGCTCGATCCTTCCCGGCTGAGCATAGACCATGCGGTGTCGTTTGGCGTAACCTCAAGCGGCGACCAATCTCTAACTCAAGCTCTGTATCAATCGCGCTTCAACTATCGTCTGTCCAATCCGCTTACACTGTCGCTGATGATGGGCGTGCAGAATATGAACGGGAATAACATCCCCGGCTTCAACTCCGAGAATGCTGTTTTCGGTGGATTTTCACTGGACTATCGCCCCAGCAAGAATGTCTTTTTTCATTTGGAAATGCAACATCTTCCAGCGGGAAGCTACGCCCCGGCGTATCTCTCGCCGTTTGGCTATTCTCAGCTATACAGCGACAGATATTTGCTGATGAACGAGATTGGCGCCAGCTACCCGAATACATCCAGGAGCGACGAAAACGACACAAACCCATAGATTTGGTTGAACTTATCGGATTTTCTTAAAGGGCCGAGGCTTCATCCTCGGCTTTTTTATTTATATCCTTTGAGTTGATTTTCGCCCTTGATAGTTTTACCTTGTTTTGTTACGTTGGATTGTGTTTATTTTAAGGGGCTGAAGCTGTAAGTCATTCAGCAATAAAAGTATCAAACAAGACGGTACATCATGAGCCCATTCGTTCGCCCGAAATTTCGCACTTCCGACAGCAGTGACGGAAGTGGTGTTCGCCTCAGGCTGAATATTCTCACAGTACTGGTAGTCCTTCAGCTTGTGCTTACGGTTTTCTTGCTATGCAGTCGTCCAGCGGCAGAAAACGCCGACGTTAAGCCGAACATTGTTAAAGAAGACAAAGAGCAGGCAAAGGTTGAAGTTCCGCCAGTTAAAGTGGAAAAAAAAACTGAACCTGTCCGCAAAGAAGAGCCCAAACAAGTCGTAGCTCCTGAGCCTGAGAAACGATTGGATTGGTCGAAGATTCAGATTGATGTCTTAAATGGTTGTGGCGAAAAGGGCATCGCTCGCAAGGCAAGCAACTGGATGAAAAAACGAGGCTACAAAATCCACGATGCCACTAATGCCGACCGCCATGATTATCCTGAAAGTTTTATCAAACTGCGCAAAGGAGACCGTGAGGCGGCGGTAAAACTGGCAGATGATCTGGGCATTAACAGAACAAGGGTATTTGATGACCGTTCAGAAAAAGAGGAAAAGGTGAATTTGACGTTAGTAATAGGTTTAGATTTTGGCGGAATGGCATTTGACAGATAACAATACGAATGATAAAGCGATCTTCGACCTTGTGGTTGCCGCGGCAAACGCCGCAAGTGACAAACAGGCGTTAGATATCACGGTGCTCGACCTTCGGAAAGTCGCAGATTTTACAGATTACTTCATAATCTGCACTGGTGTTGTGGATGTGCATGTCAAGGCAATTCACGATGGCATTGATGAGCAGTTGCGGAAGATCGGAGTAAAACCGCTCCACTCCGAAGGACTGGAAACGAGCCGTTGGATTCTGCTCGATTACTTTGATTTTCTCGTTTGCATTTTCCAGCCTGATGCGCGTGGATTTTACGCCATTGAAAAGCTCTGGGG
>CAZAGU010000163.1:0-8230 GCA_964484805.1 uncultured bacterium | reverse complement strand
TTTACGCCCTCAACAAGTCGCGCCACTTCACGCCCAGAAAGATCATACACCGCCAATCGCGTCATCACGGTCATGGGGAGGGAGTAGCCGATAGTGGTGGTTGAGTTAAAGGGGTTTGGAAAGGGGGAGGAAAGGGAATAGGATAAAGGCACAGGAACTGACTCGGAAACATCCTGTCCAGGCTGCTCCATATACACCGTCACCTCGTCAATCAGCCAGCCGTCCTCGCCTATAGCATGGTCGGAGACGACATTGAAACGAACATTGAACATACCGGGTTCGAGGTTGTTCAGCGACACATAGAGCGTATCCCAATCTTCGGGCAGTCTTGAGAAGTCGTAAGAATGTATATCTTCAGGATTGGTAAACCATGAAATTGTGCCACAATCATTTGGGGGTTCAAAGTAAGGTCGATGGATGATGCGCATAGAAGCTCGCAGTGTATCGAGTTCAACAATATTGTTCAGTTCCAGCCAGATGTCGGCATCGGTCGGGTAGTCGCCGCGGACGCTTTCGGTCAGGCAGGAGCGACCGTCAAACTCGGTGATTCCCCAGTCATTGCCCGAATGATCCCAGCCGCCATCCTCAGAGAAATCTTCAAAGTATGCAATTTCAGCGGAGGGCATTAAATATTCGATTTGCGAGCCCTGATTTATCTGGATTACATCCACTGCCGGCAGATACCCCTCAGAAGTGATTTGAAATAAATAGAAACGAGATGGGAAGTCGAAGCTATACCTCTCATTGGTCAAATCAAGATCATACACCGTTTCCGCGTCTGGATTCATCCAATAGACCCGACTTCTGCCCGGGCATTTAATCTGTGCTCTCGATGGAATTAATTCATTGGTCAGTTGGTTTCGCGTTCGAATTGTACAATCCACGAGTTCCGATGGCTCTAATTCAACTTCCAACACGGTTCGCTCCCCGCTGGTAATATCGAAACCCACCGATTCAAGCTCTTGATAATCCCACCGGTCGATGTAAACGGTGTGATGACCTTCTGGCATTAACCAGTCAAATCGTCCATTTAAGCGATTTGTATTTCGATGTCCGAAAAATGGCTTAGGCGCTCCATCCAGATAGATTTCTGCTTCGATAGGCTCCCCCGTTGCCGCATCGGTCGCGATAACCGTCAACGTTCCATACCCATCCAACCCGTCCAACCCCAGCGCCAAGTCCATCATATACCAGACTGATGGGAGTTGGTCTGACACCACTTGCCTCATCCCGGCTTCGTCCGGTTGAATTTCGGCGCCGATTTCAGCCATATATTGGATGCAACCAGTTTCGAGATAGAACCAGTCCTGCAACTGCCCCTTTCGTTGGGTTGATTGACCATACCAGTAAGTGGAGTCAAAGTCCTGAACGGGCATTAAATCAGCGAGGGTTTCGCCAAGAGCGTTGATGGCCTGCGCATCCGGCGGACGTTTGATCACGCCGTTCTGCTCCCAGTACCAGGGACCTATTAAATACTCAGCGTTAGCGCCGGAACGTGAGGAATGATAGACAAGGGAGTAAATAAACGATCTTGACAGCGCTAAATCCCGTAGCGCTTGGGATTCCGGCTCCGAAAACGGCGCCGCGCCGCGGTAGGCATTGTAGCGGTATCTCGCCTCAGGGCGAAAAAGTGTATCGCCACGATCCCAATGCATGCCGAAGTTGCGATTGATATCGACACCGGAAGTGTCCCAGCCCGTGCCGTCGAAGATTCTAAGCTGTCCGTCGCCGACGTTGTCGCGGCAGTTCTTGCGGTAAGTCACGTCCACACCGGAATGAACAATTTCCAAGCCCTCTGGGTTGGCGGTGGGAATCAAGTAGATTTCCAAACCTTCCAAACGTTGCCGGATCAAGTTATCCTCGTTATTGTCTAGGATCTGCTTCATGATTTCAAGCACCATCTCGACCCCAAGCACTTCTTCGGCATGTACTTGCCCCACCAGAAGAATCGCGGCTTCAGGCTCGATCTGATCCGGGTTGTCGGACAGTTTCACCATCCAGATAGGCATCCCGTAATTTGCGCTGTGCCCGATGGAATCGAGCGTCATCCATTCAGGGTAAGCTTCGGCATAGGCGGTCAGCTCGGCAAGGATTTCCTCGTTGTTGTGATAGGCTGGGTCCAAGGGCTGGGCGTTCAGGATTGAGCTTAACAGAAACAAAGCTGAAAGGATCGAAAAGAGTGGATTGTTTTTCATTTAGGTTACCTCACCAGCACCACTTTCTCCCGCGCCACTACGCCCCCTGCATCCAGCTTCACCACATACACGCCACTCGCCAAGCCATCGGCAGTCCAGACAGCCTCATGCGTTCCGGCGGGTTTTGCGCCATCTACAAGCCGAGCCACTTCCCGCCCGGAGATGTCAAACACCGCCAGCGACACATTTCCCGCCACTGGAACGGAGTAGCCGATGGTTGTCGTGGAGTTGAAGGGGTTGGGGAAGGGGGAAGAGAGGGAAAAGGATTTGGGATTCCTATTCTGGTCAGTTGAAGGAACTGTCTCTGGAACCGGTTCGGTTTTTATCAGCCAAGATGAGTGATATTGTGCTCCTCCAGCGATGATAAGTCCACCATCTCGGGATTCCACAATTGCCTTTGTGCCACTTCCAGATGGAATATCATAAAAAGCGCTCCATAGTGAATCGCCATCGGAATTTATTTTTATCAACATGCTCTTATTATTTGGGGCTTCGTAACTTGAACCGAATAGAATTGCACCGCCTTCATCAAGTACTGTAACCCCGTTTACAAGCTGCCGATCACCTAATGTTAGAGAGTATTCTCTGACAATCTCACCTTGAGTAGTCATCAAAATGAAGCTTGAATGATTTATTAAAGTGAGAATCAAACCGCTATCAAGCATTGTCATGGTTCGAAAATCACATCTTGGTATGCTATACCAAGCTAGAGAATCTCCCTCAGAAGAGACGTGCATCATACCCGTTTCAGCATACATGGAATTAAATAAAATAAACCCCATTTCTGTTTCAAGTATTTCATAGCTCGTAAAATTCTGATAAGTCCTTTCCCAGATTAACTCGCCATGAGCATCGTATCGATATAATGTTGTTGAAATATCATCGTTTGTGGCGTGAAGTATGTCTCCAGATACCGTCTTTATCGTCCCACCATATGACACATAAGATAAATTTGACCAAAGCAACCGACCGTCGCCGTCGTATATTTCCAGCCATTCGCTCCCTGCAGAAACACGATCTCCAGCAACAAAATATCCGCCTTCTGGATTTGTTTCAATCCAAAGAGCACATCTATCATCGTTATTAGGTCTCAAATCAGAGCTCCATTCATCTTCTCCATCTTCATTCATTTTAATCAGCACTCGCCAATCATATTCTTCATTCTCGAAAGTAACATAGCAACCTCCAATGACGATACCGCCATCACTAGCTTCCGCAACAGTGTATGTGCTAAACGAATTGCGGTCAACATATTCCCAAATCCTACTCCACCGGATTGCTGGTTGAGCAGATATTGAGAATGCCATAGACAAAATAATTGCCGGAAAACACAACACAAACATTATCTTTTTCATGCTAAGCTCCATAGTATTAAAAACTTCAATCCAATAGTACTTAATTACAGCGTTACCTCACCAAAACCACCTTGCTCATCGCGGTTTTTTCCCCCGCCACCAGCTTCACCACATACACCCCGCTACTCATCCCTTCCGCCACCCACACAGCTTCATGTGTTCCAGCGGGCATTACGCCATTAGCAAGCCGCGCCACTTCTCGCCCGGATAGATCATACACCGCCAGCGACACCATGCCCGCCACTGGAACGGAGTAGCCGATGGTGGTGGTCGAGTTGAAGGGGTTGGGGAAGGGGGAGGAGAGGCTTAGTTCGGTAGGGTATGTGGCTTCTTGTGACACTGAGCTAAACTCAATGACATTGATCTGCCAGCTAATCGTATCGGCTTCGATGCCATCATGAACGATCGTTGTCAGGACGTGTTCGCCCAATTCATTTATCTCAAAAAAGTCAAGGGTTAAAGTCTCATCATCGCAGTCCAATGAATCTCTATCAAACCACCAAGCAACGTTCAAACTGTCCGATTCCGGGTTGAAAGGAAAGACAGTAAAATCGCGGAGCTCATTCTCGATAACTTCAAGATTTTCTTCACGCGGCAACCACCACCAGACTGCTGAACGGACAGTAACTACCCAGTGAATCGATTCTCGCTCATCACTCCAGATTTCTTCAGCCTCGACAGCCCAATCGCCGGCGAGATCGAAGGTGACTTCAATAGAGTCCGCTTCACCAAGATATAACCGGTCGTTGTCGCGGTTGATAGTTGACCACTCGATGGTGGGCGCTTCAGGCTCAACGCAAGCCAACTCAATTTTGAACGGCACAACGCTCCCTCGCCGAACTGTCATCTCCAGACTTTCAGGAGAAGCCGTTGAGATGAAGAAGTCGGATACTGTGACGTGCCAAGTGATAACTTCACCAGGATCTCGATCAGATATTGCGCAACTCACGTCCCATTCGCCAATTTCATCAAATATTTTGACCCACACTGTATCGGTGCTTACTGTGTCTGCATCTAGTGTCCATACATACAGTATGGAGTCAGCCTGCAGATCACGGGCATCGACATTAAAGGCGATAGTGTCGTTCAGTAAAACAGTAAGCTGAAGACTGTCTGGATCATAGCTATCAAAATAAGGCGGGGTTCGGTCGGGGTGAAGTTGAACCAATAAACCATCGTTATCATTTTGATTGCGCCTATCATAATATCCGGTACCGATGATTCCACCTTCGTCATCGCACAATACAGAAATGAAATAGGCATGTGATGATGCACCAAAATCATTGTAATGCACCCATTGATAATTACCCGCCTCGTCCAGTCTCAGCGTCATTGTCACGTTGTTATTGCGTCCTGCAAACGCAAAGCCGTTGTCTGGTAACTGGGTTATTGAACCGCCATTTACATTGCAAATGATCTCCCTGATATCGGTAAAGTGGCTTTCCCAGAGAACATTTCCCTGATTGTTTATTCTGACAATATAGGGTTTTGCAAGCTGTGCACTTGTACCAGACAGAATAAAACCACCGTTCCGGCAACTGGTCATGCATTCTAAATATTCCGCACAGTCTTCAATGCCGTATGTTCTTTCCCACAATTGTTCGCCTAGCTCATTAGTACGAACCAACCAGAAATCCTGGTCACCCTCGGTTCGCCTTCGTCCTGCAATCAGGAAACCATCATCAACTTCTCGCAAGGCGTAGAATTCCTCACGTAAATTTGAGCCGTAGGTATGATCCCAAATAATTTCACCATCGTTGTCAATTTTCACTAACCAACCGTCGTAATGACCCGCGCCAAAGGATGTGGTGTAACCCGCTAAAAGAAAATTGCCATCTTTCAGTTCAATAACCGCTAAGCACCGTTCAAGACGTTCTCCCCCATAAAAACGTAGCCATATCTGCTCACCATCGGCATCCGTGAGCACCACCATCATATCAGAGCTTTGACTGTGACCTTCTCCGCCTAGTAAATAACCACCGTCGTCAGTCTGTATGAGACTGTAAACAGTTTCGGACACAGCAGCGCCATCGTTGTTGGTGTAGGACCGGGAAAATTCTTCCTCTCCACCATGACTAACCTTCAATAACCAGAAATCAGCACGATTTTGTGCTGTGGCAGTACCTCCACCACAAGCCCAACCATCGTCCATGGTATGAAAGACATCATAAAGCCTATCATCGGCGCCATTATTGAGATGATACTCATGTACCCAGGCAGGAAGAGGCTGCGCTTGGGCAGTCACCGAAAATAAGCCCATCAAAAGGAAAATGAAAAATCGCATAATTAACTCCCATTTATTAACTAACAGAAAACGTCGGGATTCTGCTACTCATGCCCCTATTTCACCAGCACCACTTTCTCCCGCAGCACCATACTGCCGGCATCAAGAGCAACCATGTACACCCCACTACTTACCCCATCCGCAGTCCACACAGCTTCATGCGTTCCGGCGGGTTTTGCGCCATCAGCGAGGTTTGCCACCAGCCGGCCAGACAGGTCATACACCGTCAGCGAAACATTCCCCGCCATAAGAAGCGAGTAGCCGATGGTGGTAGTGCTGTTAAAAGGGTTAGGAAAGGGGGAGGCAAGAAATGGCGACTCAGGCAACAAGGCTTGGGATTCTTCATCTACACCTACAATGTATTCAAAGGTATAAAAACCAAGATTAGTCTTATCCGCCACGCCAATTAAGCCGTCATCTCTTACATCAACATCAAGAGCCTCGCCAGGCGTAACATAGTAGCCAGCTTCAACTGGATTCTCAGGATCACTGACATCTATAACCCGCAAACCACCATAGAATGAAGCAATATAAGCATAGTTGCCTCGCACCTCAATTATGCCGCCCGCAATATAATCATAAGGCAAATACCTTATAAAAGTGCCCAATTCCTGCGGTTGCTCTGGATCAGAAATATCAAATATTTTCAATCCTATCCCACTCTGACGAACGCCATCAATCCACATATTTCGACAAGTTACGTAAATTATATCATCAATAGCGTCAATCCCAATAGGGTCACAATTGCCAACATACACTCCTCTAATAGAAATGTTATTCAGATCATGAACATCATAGATTGTCACATTACTCCCCCAACTTCCCCAGCAATCATAAACGATGCCTTCCTTAACTTTGAAATTTCCCCTACGGTTCTCCGTGTAAAGGAAATAAATAAATTGAGGATTTTCTCTATCGCTTACATCAATTATTTGAATGCCCTCCAAATCCCTAAAGAGGAATACTAAATCATTCTCGATCTCTATCGTTGTCCCATACATTTCCTCCAGAAAGCCAACTTCATCGATGTTATCCAAATCACTATAATCGTAGATGTGAAAACCAGCGGGATAATCCACGGTATAGATATACCTTTCATCCGCTGTCACACAGGTGCAATTAAAAACATCCACGACAGCAATCTCCTCTGGATCACCGGGATTACTTATATCCAAAACACGCAATCCTTCCGGGCCATTGGAAGCAAACGCAAGATTATTGACAATCTTAATTTCATCTATTAAATAAGGAGTGGATAGTTCACCAACAACCTGCATATTCTCCGGGTCTTCTATGTTAACCATACGAAGACCGGCGCTCCAACCAGGACAGCTTGCGCAGAGAAAACCGCCTGAGACATTTAGGCATGTAATGTTTATAGACATATCAACATCTCCAATCTCAACCATCTCTTCCGGATTGCTGACATCGATTGCATGTAAGAAATTTTCTCTATCACTGTAGAACAGAAACTCTTCGGCAATTGTCATAATATCCCAATTTGAATTGACTTCAATCTGACCGATTAATTCTAAACTGTAATCATCTTGAATGCCAAGAACGGAGATAATACGTGAATCAAATATATAAAATTTCCCATTCCCAAATAACAATCTAGTACCATAGTATTCTTGTTCATGAATCAGGACAGGTTCATCAATTATAGTCAAATCATAGATGTATAAACCCAGAAAAGTTTTCACGTAGGCATGATTGTTTACCACAGATATTTCTTTTGGGGTTTCTGGAGTGATTATTTCAGCTATACAAGCAGGTTGCGTTGGATCGCTGATGTCAATGATAAATACTCCCCATTCTTTTCTGAAGTTTTGCGCGATTAAATAAGCATATTGGCCAAGGAATATTTTTCTTGTTAGGAGAAGGTCAAAGCTGCCGACACTTTGTGGATGTTGTGGGTCGCTGATGTTGATACAATGCAATCCAAAATCCGCAACATAGGCGAAATCGCCTCTGACAGCCACATCGACAGCCATATAGGGGTTGTCATCCCAATATCCGACGATTTCGGGTTGTTCAGGATTTGAAATATCAACAATCTGCAACCCAGAACCTTTTGTGCATACATAGGCAAGATCGTCCTGAACCTGGACACTCGCCGCTGTCTCCCAAAAATTGTAAATTCTTCCGACTTGTTCGACGTTAACGGCATCCTGTGCGATTGCAGGCATGGCTAACATCAGTATAAACAGAAAGTAACGTTTCATGTTAAAAATCCTATCTTTGAAAACTTTCACAATGTTGAATGTGTTAAGTCTGTATGCATTCTTTAAACTCTCAATCTGGGTTCCCGATCAAGTCGGGAACAAGGAGAAGAGGAGATGAATGCGATGGATACCTGCCTTCGCAGGTATGACATAAGGGAAAATGACCTGAAA
>CAZAGU010000162.1:2292-8247 GCA_964484805.1 uncultured bacterium | reverse complement strand
CTTGTATGTTACAGTTGCCAAGTTTTTACGAGCGCGAGTAAAACACATCGCTTCACAAGAAGACTTTTCTTATTTAACTTACTATTGCCGGTTGAAGCGGAAGCGGGCTCTGCTGGGGAGCAACCCGCCGAGGAATAGACCGGCGGAAGCTCATCCGAGCGATAGGGCGGGCGCGGGGACCGCAATCCCTGCGCCCCAACCCTTGACCACAACCCTATCGACGGATAGACTTCCCTATGCCTTAAAAACCCATCGTTTGAAATACCTATGCTTTCCGAACTAACACTATCTGCAGATTAAGGGCTTCGGGAAGCGCCGGATGGGTGATCGATCCGTGCTCTGGGCTTGAATGCCCGTCATCAAAGCGTGATCCCCATCCGGTCTCATAATTCACCCGAACAGTCGCAAGGTCTGGCGACACGCCACGACCGCATCTACAAGAAAGGGTTATTATGGTCTCCTCTGAAGACACGGTAATCGTCGGAATCGACGTATCCCAAGATTGGCTCGACATCCACATCATTCCCGCCGGTGTTAAGGATCACGTCGCCAATGACGAACAAGGCTTTCAGAAACTGGTGCAAAGCCTTACCAGCTACGCGCCTAAAGTGATCATCCTCGAGGGTACCGGGGGTCTCGAGCGCATGGCCGCAACCTACATGGCACAGGCAGGATTGCCAGTGGCGATTGTAAATCCGCGCCAGGTAAGAGATTTCGCCAGAGCCAGCGGAACGCTCGCTAAAACCGATGCTATTGATGCCCAAATCATTGCCCGTTTCGGTGAAGCCATGAAAGTGGAACCGCGGTTCATTCCCGATACGTTGCGCAGTGAACTGAAATCCTTGGTGGCACGGCGCGAACAGCTCATCGCTATGCGCAAGGCGGAACTGTCACGCCTTAGCCGAGCGTTCGATCAATCTGTGCGTCAGAGCCACAATCGAATCATGAAAGCCATTCAGTCCGAATTGGATGACATTGACCGGAATATCAGCGGTCTCATTGAAACCAGCCCGGTCTGGCGCGTCAAAGATGAACTGCTGCAGTCCATCAAAGGCGTCGGACAGCAGATGGCGCGGATGGCGATTGCCGCCCTGCCGGAATTGGGCAAAGTCAACCGTCGTCAGATCGCCGCACTGGTAGGGGTTGCACCGTTCAACAATGACAGCGGCAGACGAACAGGCAAACGACGAATACGTGGCGGACGACCGCAGGTCAGAAGGGTTCTTTACATGGCCGCGTTATCAGCAATGCGTTTTAACCCGGAAATCAAGGCGCTCCATGACAGATTGGCTGAAAAAGGTAAAAAGAACAAGGTCATCATCGTGGCATGTATGCGAAAGTTGCTCATCATTATGAATGCTACTTTGAAGACTAAAAGTGACTTGATCGCATGTGAAAACGCGTAAATCACTTGACTTATGACACAGTCGCTTAGTGGTTAATGTTTTAAACTCTCAATATGGTTCCCCGCATTCGCGGGGATGACAGCAGACTTTGTCCGCTGTTTGAATACGTTAGGAGAAACCTGTCAGGGCAAGCCGGACATGCCACCTGGCATCTGGGGTTTACCCCGGAATGCAGTCGCTCCCGGGCGACCTTGCTACTTCAGACAACTCACTGGAATTGTCTGGCTGTATTGGTCAGATTTCAGGTGTAGTATGTATTCGCCTGTTGGAAAATTGGTGGCATCAATGCTGACGATGCCGACGTTTGATGAATGATTAGTCTGGAAAACCTTCCTTCCGTTTATGTCGAAAATAGAGACCATTACCGAGCCTCGATTTTCTGCAGGAAGCATAATGTTAAAGGCGTTGTTGAAGGGATTGGGAAAAACCTTTGAACTAAAGCTGTCAGGAATTTGCCCCTCGTCTGGCGTTGCGATACCATTTGGCAGATGGTAGTAGTCTGCCCCCATATCTGCTCGTGTGCCATCGGGATCTCGGGGAGAATTAGGATCTCCTGCGTCAATGCACGGGGAGTCCTCAGTAAGGCGATAATCACCTTGTTCTGGATCAACAAAATTGGGATTTTCGCGAATAATACCGGATCCATAGTTCACCTGCCTATCATCATCTACAAAAATCCTTACAGAATACAAATCCGTATATGAGATGGTAAGTAAGTTCCACATAATGGCATGATCACCTATATAGAGATCTACATCATCAGTAACAATACTGTTCCTGATATAAGTCTCGATTCGGTAACCGCCTACCCATACCCCCAATCTTTCATCACTATTATCAGTAATAGTAACTTTGTTCAGGTCAGCCCTTTCCACACCACTTAAAAAAATGCCACCGTAATGATCAGCACTATTTCTGGATATCAATACATAATTCATATCAAGACGGGAATCTCTCACATTAGAGAAATATGCCCCTCCACCCAATTCTGCTGTATTTTGAGTGATTGAAACATTCTGAAGTTCAAGTACAGAAACAGTAGAATGAATACCACCTCCAGATCGAGCAGAATTATTATGAAACACTACATCTTGTAAAACAAGTTGATATCCAGTACAATATAAACCGCCACCGCTTGAAGTGGCTTCGTTATCAGATATATACAAGTTTCGTAAAGTTGGAGATGAATATGTACAGTAAATTCCGCCACCACTACTTGTGCTGCCATTCGTTAATGTAAATCCGGACAACAGTGTTTGGGAGGACTCTCGATGACTAAAAACAACCACAGAGCCATCGCCTCCCCCATTAATTATCACCTCATGTGGATTGTCGGGATTACCCACTACGGAAATATTTTTCCCATTGAAATTGATATTTTCCATATACTCCCCCTGAGCTACCAAAACAGTATCACCATCTTCAGATTCGTCGATAGCTTCTTGAATGGTTTCAAAGTTGTCTGGAACGTTGAGAGTGGTAGCAAAAAGGTTTGTGGTTAGGATAAGCAGTGAAACGATTAGGAAACGCATGATGATACCCCAGTTTAACGAAAAGCTTTGAATGTTATTTAATATTATAGTGAATTTGATTGATTGTCAAGGAATTGGCACTGCTTCATCAAGCGGTCTCATAGAAACAATGCTTTAGGACAGGGATTTCCCAGAGTTCAAAATGAGGTTGCCTTTTGCGGCACCCAGGTCGAGTCCACGACGATATACGGGCTTCCTTCGCTCGTCCATTCGCCAGACACAGCGCCGGACACTTCGGTGTCAGCAATTGTATGACCTGCTGAAATCAGCACACAAAGACAGACTAAAACAAAGATAAATCGAATGTTAAACATGATAAACCTTAACAATGACTTCATTCCCACGCAGGAGCCTGGGAATGAGGGAACCTTCCAAAAAACCAAAACGCCTCTCTCACACCGAAACCAAATCAGCGTGCGAAAGGCAACATCCGTTTGACAAATCTATCTCAGCCGTACATAACATCCCGAACCTCACAAATCCAAACAAAATTCTTGCTATGCGGATAGGGTGACAGGGATAAGGGTTAGATGATCTTTGTTATAAGATAAACTCATTTTTTCACAAAGTCAAGAGCAGGCGGGGGTATTTCCTAAAAGCAACATCAGGCTGGATTTGCCATACAGCAACCACCACTTATCTCACCAGTAAAATTTTCGTTTCCTGTGTTCTTGTGGGAGTCGAGAGACGAATGAAATATAGTCCTGACGACATGCCCTTGGCATTCCACACAATTGCGTGCGTTCCAACAGAGCCATAGCCGTTAAATAAATCGGCAATCCGTCGTCCTGAAATATCATAGGCAACTATATTTACCTGCTCGGCAATGTGCAAACCGAAAGAAATGCGCAATGTCCCGTTGAAGGGATTAGGGTAAGCATGCATCACGCCAAAGTTCGATGGTGGTTCAGGGGATTCGAACTGATAAACTGAGTTTTCCTCACCAGGTGTGCCTAAGTGTTGAAGTGATGCCCGCCAATGCTCATGTCCGAAATTAAGCAAGCTGGGATGGACTAATTCCAGCGTTGAGCCATTACCATCTGCTTCATCTGGCCAAGGTGCATCGTCGTAGTAACTGATCCAATCTACCAGGATGTCATTCTGGTCATACAATCGGACTTCATCACCCGATCCGCCCAACCCAAAGTCATACCCCCCAATTACATTCAGGACATCTTCATGTTGTGAGTGAAAATCTTCGAGCGATTGAGCAACAACGAGCAATTCCCCTTGTTCCAGCATAAGATTATCAGGAAAAATGTAAACATGGTCATCGTTTTCATCGCGAATTGACCAGCCAGAAATATCAACCGAATTTGTGAAGGGGGTCAGCTCAATCCAGTCGCCCGATTCGTAATCATCGGGGCTGTTGTAGTTGATTTCATTGATGACTACGCAACCAATGATCTCGTCAATGGATTCAAATTCGCCGACCGCACGCTCCGCCAGTGTATTTTCAGCGGCATCTTTCAGAATGAGTGTGTCCCATTCCGATGGCAGGAAGTAAAATTGACCGGCAACGGCTTCTCCATCAAGTATTTGCTGTGCTCTGTCCACATGGTTCGAGAAATATATGGTGCAATCAGGCTCAAGATCAGCCATCATTCTGAGCTGAATCCTTTGGGCGCTCTCGCCAAGTTGCAGGTAACACCCGCTAAGATTTACCGGTGAATCCGACGCATTTGTCAGTGATATAACAAATGTTTCAGAACGTTGCTCCATTCTGACGTTTCCAATCTCGATGCTCTTATCATTTGGCTGGTTCACATTGCAAAGGACGACCGGCAAACTGAGTGGAGTATTATGCGCATAGACCCAGCCAGCAGGTGGATATGGATAACCTTCGTTCTCGCCGAGTTCAATCCAGTAGCAATATTGAAAAGGTGGAACAAATTCCGTGAGGTTGAAATCGCGGGAATAGATGCCATCATTGGCGTTCGCATCGCCATTAGCGCCATTATCGTTGAGTTGATATTGGATCTGTGCGTTTACAGAGTCCGTAACATGGATGAAAAGTTTATAGACATCCTCCTGAAGCACCACTTCACAATGGATGGTTTCATCGCGGGATTCCAAATAGGCTGGCGTTAGCTCATGGCGAAGCAAAGGAACGTAGTGAAATCTGTCCAGATTATGCAAGTATCCTGATCGTGAACTGAGAAGATCGCGCACACGTGGAAATTCAGCGACAAACTGTTCATTTGTTGACCGCTTGGAATTATCCAGAAAAACATCATGGGAAATGGCGTTAAATGTTGATTCACTTAATTCTGACAAATAATCAAATCCCACGCTGCTCATTTCTTCAATATAGCCAAGAAGCCGCTCCTGGCATTCCGGCGATGAAATCAACCACGAGAAAAGCGCTTGTTGTTCCATGAACCCAAACTCGACAATATTTGCGCCACCGTAATAAGTGCCCTGCCAGTTGTTGCCCAATGTTGCATCACAATCCCAGGGAACCAGCATGTATTTGCCATCTTGATCTAAGTGCAGGTAGAAGTTTTTTGTAAAACCATCCGAGTTACCAATGACATACTCTAAGGCGTAGTATAGGCAGAGATTTTCCGTGTTGAACATGTTTTCAAAAAGATCATCCGCGCCAATCGGGAAAGTGTATCGAAGCAGGCTGATTTTTGCGGCTAAAGAGTCTAAGGCATTCATTTCATGGTCAATGTCCTTGGGAGAGTAAAGCGCAGGCAGTTGTTCATAATTTGTTGGCGGTGAAAACCTTGCATTATGATTTACTGGCTTGAAAATATCGCCATCCCCAAGCCCGCGTCGCTCGAAGAACTCCGCGTTAATATCTTCAATCCGGTGAAAAACACCGTAGTACTGATCATTGACAAAAAGAGAAATAAACGAAGATTCTGGAGCCGTCAGATCAAAACGCCTGGCTAATGCAAAACAGAGATAATTTCGCGATAACGAAAAATCATTATATTCCGCATTGAGATTTATCACGGATTCTTCCTCGAAAGCTCCGTCATCAAAATAGATTTTCCATGATTTCTTAG
>CAZAGU010000162.1:0-2282 GCA_964484805.1 uncultured bacterium | reverse complement strand
TTCACGTGTCGAACCACCGCGATAACGAACCTGAACGTCGTACTCATCCTCACCAGCGGAGAATACTGCAGGATAAGTATCGTCAGAGCGTGGGTCTTGGTTAAGCGCATTAAGCCACCGTTGCTCAATGGTGATTTGATACGTTGGGAGAGTAATTTCCTGTGCAAAAAGTGAAGCACAACTGCAACAGGAAATGACTGCTATCGCAATTGCCACAATCATTTTACGTAAGTGGTTATTAATCGAATGATTATCTCTTATCTTGTTCATGTTGTGCAAATTCTTTATGTTTAAACTCATGGTGTTGTCGAGCGGATAAGTCAGTGAATAATTCTGAGCTGACATCTTGTTCAGGCACAGAGCTTGTACTGACGAGAGAGACGAAAGTTCCTCGAAAAGGATTTGTGCTGAGTACTCATTAATAATAATCTAAAAAGCCGGGACATTCAAGGTTACCAACCGAAATGTCTTTGATCTGGGTAAACTGATAGGGGTATGAGTTCAGTCTTTTGAATAGGTCACGCCTGTCTAAAATCATGCGGGCGCGGGTGATCTGCTGATTCATCATTCATAGACGGATGCCCTAGGCTTGGCGACATCGTTTTCCATAGGTACTGCCAAGATCGAAAGGGGTGCAGATAAATTTACGAGATAGTTTTATCTTGCTCCTTTCAGACAATCACCGGCGAAACGACCAGCTTGCACGATTATCAAGGTCAGACTGTCCCGGTTGCGTTAAATAGCAGAAGATTGCAAAAACCGTATGGCGATAGCTGTAATCTATTGACTGAGCAGGACGCGCGCCTTATATTTAAGGTTTCCAACTCGAAATTGGTGATGCAGCCGTAGCTCAGTTGGATAGAGCGCCTGACTGTGGATCAGGAGGTCGGTGGTTCAAGTCCACCCGGCTGTACAAGGACAAAATCCACCATCCGAATCGTTCAAGCCCTTCATCTATGATGAGGGGCTTTGTTGTTTTTGCGATAAGCTTGAATTTGTGGGGTTTGGAGTGTAAAGGGAAGATTAAGAGGCATCTAACGGTTGATATTTTTCTGTGCGTACCTAATAGCCCAGAATACTAATAAGACGACTTAGCGGCTATGTTCTCATTTTTTGCCCAAAAATCGTCCATTGAGAAATTTTTAATATCCGGAGTGCATTCAAGACGAATAGGCAAATCGTCCAGAGCAAAGCCACAACGAGTAATCTCATCAATGTGCATAAATTTTTCCTCAGCCTGCTTAAGGTCTTTCCCTAAAACGAAAAAATGCCGATAGCCCGAGTGAGTCATAAAGATGTACTCTTTAAGGTTCTCGCGCTTCTTAAGATTTTCCCAGTTCTCATCTCTGTTTCTATGGTTAAACATCTTGCTGTACCAGTTTGTAAAATTTGTGTTTTTCGCAATTTTTCTGAACTTGGTCTCGGTTTTTAAACCCAATGACAAGTTGCTTCACGTTAAAATAAAGAGAAAAAACCAAATCGTCAATGTAATTCTTGATCTCATTTTGGTATTCGAAATCTATTATTGGGAGATTTTTCAAATCGCCGATGCTGCCTGGTAATGTCCAATCAAGCTTCAAGCTGCGTCTCAATAAGTCAAGGTCACCTTGGATATCAAGGCGCATGACCTGATCCTGATAGCCGATAACAAGCTGGTCATCCTGAATTTTCAAAGTCTCGTACCTTTGGAGCATAATGGAGTCAAAGTTGACAAAATCTGACAGGGCTTTGTCTTCCAAATCAATCATCTCTTGCGCCCAGTGAATTATTTCGTCCTTGATGGGTTGATTGTGCCTAGTGATCTTGGGAACACGGATGAGATTCTTTATTGATTTTATTGAGAACAGCACGTCTTTTTCATTTTCGCTTTTTACATATCTGACGAGAATATTCCAATTAAGCTTAGAGTTAAGAAGAGCAAACAAATACTGTAGTTCTTCTTTATCGTCAGAACCAATAGCATTGTATTGATTTCGTGCCCAAATCACTTTTTCTTCACTAAAATAGAATCTTTTTGGATTCGCGTAACTCCAAATTACTTTATATCTGCTGTCAAGTAAATTGAATCCCTGATTGGCCTGACGAAGTTTAATTACATTCTTTGAATCTCCTTGGCGGATATTTAACCAGTAACCTAATGGTTCTAATCTGGTATATGTTTTTGATATGAATTTTGGGTAGATATAATGTTGTTTAGATGGCATATTAATTAGTTTTTCTCTTTCATCAATATTATATCCACCATCAAAAAAAAACATGCAATTTGTTATTTGTTTGGCAAG
>CAZAGU010000161.1:0-8265 GCA_964484805.1 uncultured bacterium | reverse complement strand
ACTTTTTCAGCAACACTCCTCCTCACTTTCTAATTGTGATCTCAGCATTTGGCAGAAGGAACTTACCAGATAGACTTTGCGGCATGTGCTTCCAGACTACCTTTAATAGTCCCCACCACAAAATATACTCCCGTTTTCCAACCTTGTCAACTCCCACAAAATCCAGAAACCCCCTGCCGGATTTCCGACAAGGGGTTGAATTCTGAGTGGGCAATAGTGGAGTCGAACCACCGACCTCTTGCATGTCACGCAAGCCGGTTAAATTTTTATTCTTGTTATTTCCTAAGCCGTTTCCAACTGAAACCGACTAATCTCCTCCGCAGATGTATGAGAGCTTAGATTCAGCATCTCAATTCCGACAACCCTGCCATCCGCATCATAGTCGAGGATAATTCCCGGCGAGACCTCCTCCGAATCTACCACCGGGGCTTCATCAAGGCGCAGATAGAGAGCGTCGTCTTCCTTGTTTATTCTTAGTCTCATTTCTTTCCTTTTAGTCTTCGGTCAAAAAAAACGGTAACTATCTTTGGTGGATCTGAATGATGATTTACTACAACGCGCAATTTCCTGCAGGCACGTTCTTCAATTGCCTTTATGTAGTGCATGTTGTCATCCTCTCCTAAAATAACAGTCTCAGGATTTGAGATCGTCCTTTCTATCCATGCATTCTCTAATCCTCGTTCATTAATAACAAGCTGGGCATGAATTGAAAGATTAAATCCCGCAATTTCAAATTTCAAAGTGTATTTACTCCTAAATCTACCACCTTCAACATTTGACCAATAATCCCCTCTTGAAATCCTATGTTCACAATTACTAATATACTCACAATCGCCCACCTTGTCAACTCCCTAAAAACCAGAAATACCCTGCTGGATTTACAGCAAGGGTCAGATGAAATCATTCATTATACGGCGTTGATGAAGCTTCATGCCGTCACTCGTTCCCACGCAGGAGCATGGGAACAAGGTGGAAACTCTCAATCTGGGTACCGGCTTTCGCCGGTACGACGTGACTGGGGGCGGTTGTCGCGCTCGACATAAGTGAAGGTGTTTCTCGAACTTTTTTGAGATTGCTTCGTTGCTTCGCTGCCTCGCAATAACGGAATTTCTTTGCCCCGGAATGCAGTCGCTTCCGGGCTACGGCTCGATAGGGATGAATGCGGTGGATACCAGCCTTCGCTGGTATGACACCGTCACAAAAAAAGTGGAAGCCGAAAATCGACTTCCACTTTGAAAATGCTATCTGCTAGAGAAGATTAGTGATGAAACAGCCTCACGCCTGTAATCGACATGACCATGCCGTACTCATCACAGGCTTGGATAATGCTACTATCAGCGATGGATCCGCCCGGCTGAACCACATACTTCACACCACTGCGCGAGGCACAGTCAATGTTGTCGCGGAAGGGGAAGAAGGCATCGGATGCCAGCACAACGCCAGTCAAACCCTCAAGCCATTTGTTTTTCTGCTCTAAGGTCAAGCGCGTTGGAAGTTCCGAGAGTAACTCTTCCCAGATGCGCGACTCGGCTTTGGTGAGATCATCGCGAAGGAATTGATCCACAGCGTTGTTTTTATCAGGGCGTTTTGTGCCCTTCTTGAACTTTAAGTTCATCGCGGCGGGGTGCTGGCGCAACCACCATGTGTCTGCTTTAGAACTGGCGAGGCGCGTGCAGTGGATTCGGGATTGTTGACCCGCGCCCATTCCAATTACCTGACCGTCAAGCGCAAAGCACACTGAGTTTGACTGCGTGTATTTCAAGGCAACTTGCGCCACAACCATGTCGATGATTTTCTCTTCAGGGATGGCTTTTTCTGCCGTTGGGATTTCGGCGAACATGTCTTTGGTGATTCGGGCGTTGTTGCGCTTTTGCTCAAATGTGATGCCAAAAACTTCGCGGGTTTCCATCAGCGGCGCGACATAATCTTTATCAGCCTTGATTATCGGAAATTGACCGCCTTTTTTCTTCTTCAGGATTGCCAATGCTTCCGGTTCATAAGCTGGTGCAATAATGCCGTCTGAAACTTCCCGTTTTAGCAATAACGCTGTCGGAACATCAACCTCGTGGCTTAAAGCGACCCAATCGCCGAAAGATGACATGCGATCAGCTCCGCGCGCACGGGCGTAAGCCGTAGCAAGGGGCGAGAGTTCCAAATCATCGACGAAGTAGGCTTTGGCAAGTGTCTCGCTGAGCGGAACGCCAACAGCGGCGCCAGCGGGGCTGACATGTTTGAATGATGCGGCGGCGGGAAGATCAAGCGCCCGGTTGAGTTCACGCACAAGCTGCCATGAATTCACAGCATCTAACAGATTGATATATCCCGGGTTGCCATTCAGTACATTTATTGGGAAAGCGCCATCACGACTGCAAATTCGAGCTGGTTGCTGATGCGGGTTGCAGCCATATTTTAATGTCAATTCCTGAAACGACATGTTTTCCTCGTGTCAAATCTCACACTATTTTATCAAGCCGGAGTTCAAGCCCAATCGGGCAATGATCCGACCCCATAATTTCCGGCATTATCCAGGCATCCGAGACGCTGTCTATAAGGTTATCGCTGACGAAAAAGTAGTCTATGCGCCAGCCGACGTTGCGTTCTCGTGCCCTAGTCCGCAAATCCCACCACGAATATTGCTTCGGGTTGTCGTTGAAGTTGCGGAAGATGTCAATAAAGCCGGCCTCTATCCATCGGTCAATCCATTCCCTCTCGATGGGAAGAAATCCAGATGTTTTTTCATTCGATTTAGGGTGTTCAAGGTCAATCGGTTTATGAGCTGTGTTGTAGTCACCAACGACGACGATTTTTTCGCCTTTTTCTCGCAATTTCGAGAAGAAATTCAGCGTTTCTTCGTAGAACGCCATTTTGTATTCGAGTCGTTGCTTGTTCTGCTTGCCGTTTGGGAAGTAGATGTTCGCCAGTGTGAAACCATGCTGGCGAGTGATGACCACTCTGCCTTCAGCGTCGAAAGCTTCTTTGCCGAAGCCGACTTGAACGCTGTCCGGATTTTCACGGGAGAACGTAGCGACTCCGCTATATCCTTTGCGCGATGGCTGGGAGAATGCGCTGGAATAGCCAAGTGGGTTGATCTGCTCGGCTGTCAGTTGTTCTTGCCAAGCTTTGGTTTCCTGAACGCTAAGAATATCGGATTGATCGGTCTCTAACCAATCTTTGATTCCTTTTTTCCAGGCGGCGCGGTAGCCGTTAATGTTCCACGAGACAATTCTTAAGGACTGTTTACTCATAATGTAACCTTAAACCATAAGCCCGTCTGAATGGACGGGCTCATGTAATCCACCAAATGAAAAGATAAATATAGGATTTACTCAAATGAAATCCAAATGAAACTCACACTTATTTCAACAGGATCACCTGCTTGGAATAGTTATTGCCGTTTGTAAGTTTCACATTTATAAGATATGTGCCAGCAGCGACCATTTTTCCGTCGTTATTCTCGCCATTCCAGCTCAACTGATGCGTTCCTGCAACCTGAAATCCGCTGAATAAGGTCTTCACTTTTCGCCCAGTGATGCTGTAAATGCTGGTCTCAACTTCGCTGTTAAGCGGCAGTGAATAGCTGAACACTGTTGTGCTGTTGAACGGATTCGGATAGGCGGGATCGAGGACGATAGTCACAGGATGAACCACATCAAAGCCATCATCCGGAACAGCCCGGATTCCACTTCTCGATGCCAAGCCAACGGCGGCGCGATCTTGAGCGTTTGTAACGCCGGTGTACAGCATACGGACTTCATCATGCCAGATAAACTGTCTGCCACCGAAGATGAACTCTTCGTTATTCCATGAGCCTCCACCACCGGGAACCAGAATTGCTCCAAAATCTGCTTCGCCCGGAACGCGTTCCATCATTTGACCGTTGGTGCGGAGCATTCCCAGCCTGCCACCGAAATCCCTGCCTATGCCAGTGTACACAATCGACAACATGTCACCTTCGGGAGTGGCAATGGCATCTGGAGCCATCGTGGAGAAGGCATCAAAGGTTGCCGGCTCCCATGAAGGATCGATCTTTATGTCAGGATTGATTGACCAGTCTTGACCATTCATTGTCAGAGCAATGCCAATTGAAGTGAATTGGTACTGATTTACACCGGGGAAACCGGTGAACATGCACGCCATTTGGAAGGGTGGGAAGGGTTGAACGACTAGCTGGCTGGGCATGAAGGCACCGAAGGTCTGATTGTTCGGAACAATGGCTGGATCCGCCGAAACATCCCAAGCGAAGCCATCGTCTGAAGTCGCCTGACCAATGACGACATCATCTTCCTCTTCAGAACGCAAGCCAACTATCATCATGGTGTAGCCAATGCGGGAGTTGCCGTAGATACCCAAGCCACCAAGCCCAGCCGCTGCCCAGTCGATTCCTTCGTGGATCAGGACTGGATCGCCATTGCGAACCCAGTTCACGCCGCCGTCAACGCTCCAGGCATAGCCGATTTCGCCGGTGATGGGTGGTTCAAGGTCTTCATTACCGCCGAGATACCAGCAGCGCAGGGTGTCACCATCGACGACGATCGCAGGTGAAAGAATGTCGCGATCCCAGCTATCCCGTTCGCCCGCCAATACAGGATTCTGAGCGTATTTCTGCCAACTGTTTGGTGGCTTCATGCTGAGGAAAACAGGATATTCAGCGGTTTCAGCGTTTTCTAATTCAATTGTAAGCAAGAAAGCCAGATCGCTATTCACGGGTACATCCATGCCAATCTCAACGAGAAATGCTGACTCGTTTATTCGGTTTTCCTGTGGCGGAATGTTGTCGTATTCCGATTCAGCCCAATTGATTGTGACATCAGGCATCTGTGTGCTGATGGTTCCTGTTGGGTTTTCAGCTTCCACTGTGCCGAAATTCTGAAGCGAGATCGACAGTGAAAACGTTTCGCCGGGTTCAATAGTGCCGTTGCCATTGCCGTTTGCGTTGTCATCGAATGTAACTTCCAGCGGCGCAAGCAATGGACGTTCAGGTGCGTTGACGGATAGATCCGCGATGACATTTTCGCCATCGAGCCGGATGTTGTTGACTTCAACCAGTGAAGGCGCGCCTTCATAGCTGTGGCTGTTTGGTGTGGAACCGATGCCAAAATACACGCGGGATCTATCGCCGATCCAGTCTGTGGCATCTTCGTTAGTCTCGGCGAAGCCGGGCCAGACATCGCCGTTGTCCCCTCGGTTGGCGTTATGCAAATCAAGTGCTGAACCGTCTCGCTCAAAGTCCATGTTTTCGATGGGTATGCCATCCATCCAAATCAGGGATGCTTCCTCAACATCAACGAGTCTGTGCGTCTCGTCTGCGTTGTCCTGATTGCCTTGACCAGCTTGTCTTTCATCAATGTGGGTGATAAGAATACCTTCCGGCGCGGGGAGATTGTTACCAACCTGCCGACGGGTTAAACCTGCATCAAAGCCGATTTGGCGGCGGTTTTCCAGAAGGAAATACTCGGGAGATTGATCGTCGCCATCCGTCCACATCTTGTAGATGACGTTGTCGGTAGCGATCGGAGGAATGACCACGTCATTCATAGTCTCTTCAACATTGACGACATCAACCCAGCCGAGTTGCAGTTTTGACCAGCCGATCATGTGCGATGGCGATGTGCCAGCGGGATCGCCAGCGCGGCTCGCCCAGCCACCGGCACTCATGAGAGCCCATTCGCCAACGCCTTCGGATGAATAATCAATATCGTAAAGGTCGGGCAAACCAAGTGTATGACCAAATTCATGACAGAACACGCCAATGGTGCCTGTCTGAGGATCAATATTATAGCCGGAAATTCTCACATCGTCAACGAATAAATCATTCCAGATTGACCATTTGTGCGACCAGATGTAGTTCTCGCGAAACTCAGCGGGAACCTCTTCGGATCCGGGGCCTGCGTGGACAATTGCCAGAGCGTCAACTACACCGTCGCCGTCGTTGTCAAAGTTTGAAAAGTCAATATCGCCGTTCGCAATCTCAACGATGTCTTCAACCAAGCCTTGCGAGTTGTTTGGGTATGCCCCTGTGCCGTTGTTGTCGCCAACATAATAAGAATAGTCTTCAGGAGCGCGGTACCAGTGGGTTACAACCCCAGTGACGGTGAAATCCCCGCCGGAGATTTCACTGTAATAGTCGCGCATTGAGCCAGTGTAATCGCTCTCTGAGCCGGGATATGCGAAATCATTATCGGAAAACAGCATAGCTTCGAAGTGTTCTACCGTGTAGGGAGTGCCTTCATTGTGGAACAGATCGTCGTCTTGATTATCCCAGGTGTAGTCATCGAAATCGACCATCAGAACCAGCAGATTCCATTCGCCTTCAACATCAGCGTCGTCGCGAGAAGGTGCGTATTGATCGGGTTCATTGACTCCGGGCGGGAAGTCTGGCATGGGGCCACCATCAATAGGAGGCATAGCGAACGCGACCGAAGCCAGGATGGCTGAAATCAGTAGTAAAGGAATCAGTGAGTGTTTCATAATATCCCCAATGTGTTAGGTAATGCCGAATCTTCTCCAAATGCAAACTAGCGTGTAATTTCCTCAAAGTGAGTCTTCACCGCTATTATTTACAAAATAATACGCAATTTACATTCCATGAAGTGGGTTGCTGTTGTTTTTTTCCAGTTAAGAAAAAACAGAGGATAGAAGTCTGTCTAAAATTGCTCAGCGAGCGTTGAAAAGCCATGCACGTCAAAACGACGAAAGTCGGTATCAGTGGAAAGTACTTATGTCTTGTGTATGCAGTACTTTAAACTCTCAATCTGGACTCCGGCTTTCGCCGGAGCGACGTGTGGTATTGAATAAGGCTTATTGACAAAATCTAGGTAAGCATCCCAAATTGCAATGCTTTATCGCCATAGCGAGCTTGAACTGCTTCGAGGGCTTTCAGGGCAACATCTAGCTTTTCCTGCTTGTCAGCGGTGCTTTGAGATGCACGGGAAGATTCCTCAGGGAGCAAAAACGCGCAATGATTGCGCAGGATTTTCTCGTTTTGCCAGATGTTAAGCTGTTCAAAATGCCGCGCCAACTGCCGAAACGACAGCTCAATGTGGTGAACCCGCGTCCTCCGTGTTCGGATCCGGCTGGCGATTTCCTGTGCCACATCGAGCCAGATGCCACTATTCTGGCTCTGAGCGCGAAGCGTTTTGCCGCCAACTGCAGTTTTGCCGTCGCTGTAGGAAAGCGTCACGACCAATTGCCGGGCAGACTGCTGGTTTCGCCGCATTCTGGACAGCGCTTCAATGACGAGGTTGCGCACAATGCCAGCGAGGGCTTCGTGGTCGTTTGTGTCTTCGGCAAATTCCTCAGCGACGACGAGTTGCGGCGGCACTCCCGGCGGGATGACCGGCGTGGGGTCAATTCCTCGCGCCTGTCTTGAAAGTGACACCGCGGGAATGCCGAGCGCTGAAATCAGGGTGTCAAGCGCAATATCTCGCACTTCGCGAATGTATGTGATGTTCAGAGTCCGAAGCGTAGCCCGTGTTTTCAGATCAGCCGCTGGCAGAACATTTACGGCGTGAGGCGCGAGAAAAGGGGCTTCACCGCCGAAATGCACTTCCATCAGTCCGGCGGGCTCGGAGTCAATTGCCGCAACCCGACTGACAAGTTTGTTTATCGCAAGCCCGGCATCCACTGGCAAGCGAAGTTCATGCAATATCTTATCGCGAATCTGTTGCGCCGCTGGCAGCGCGCCGCCAAACAGCCAGTCTGTGCCCGTCAAGTCAAGATATATCTGCCCGGGTTTGTGAGGCTCACAGATGGGCGAAAAGTTGCCTAGCAATCTCTCGATGGCAGTCATTGCCCGATTGTAGAGCAATGGATCTGGCTGGAGAATCACGAGGTCGCGGCACATCCTCTGGGCGACGGAAACAGCCGTCCCGATGCGGATGCCGTGCAGGCGAGCTTCGCGAGAGACAACCTGACAGCGGGAACGCCCCGAAACCGAAGGCGCTACCACAACCGGACGCTCGCGAAGGGATTTATTTACGACGCGCGCCACTTCAATCGGAAAGAAGGGCACGCCGATGAATGCAATGGATCTGAGCATCTGAATATAAAGTTATGGAACAAGTGTACAGTTAAAATAATATAAACTGTTTGCTTTGGCAAGAGATATTTTGTTTATTGAAATAGATTTACTTCAAGCCGGAGATGCACACCATGGACAAGAAATTCTCTCAAATCAAAGGTTTTCCGGACAATTTCTTGACATCTTGAGAAAATCTCTTATTTTAATATTGTGTGTTGTTTAGCAAGGAATGATTGACTCTTTGA
>CAZAGU010000160.1:0-8283 GCA_964484805.1 uncultured bacterium | reverse complement strand
CCGCTCCCATATAAGTTAAGCTGGAAGTTCCTGAAAGTCTTGTTCCAGTCGAACCTGCTGGAACCGTTACGGATCGTGAAGTAGTTGTGGATGCTCCAGCAGATAAGTCAGAAGTCGAACCTAAAGAAGAAGAAAGTGATGACAAGTCTAACGATTAAGCGGTGGAATTTATTATGGCTGACTTAAAAATGCCCGACATTAATAACATTATTATTGTCGGAAACTTGATTAAAGACCCGATTATTCGCCACACAACCAACGGCACACCTGTTGCCAACTTTACCATTGCTTCAAACCGGAAGTTCAAGGATAATTTTGGTCAATGGAAGGAAGATGTGTGTTTCGTGGGAATAGTCGCGTGGTACAAACTTGCTGAAAGTTGCGCTGAAAACCTGAAAAAAGGTAGCGCGGTATTGGTTGAAGGAGAATTGCAGAGCCGGCAGTGGCGCACCGAAGATGGCCATTTCCGCAACGTAGTCGAAATAAAGGCAAGACGAATCCAATTCCTCAATAAACGTGAGATGGTTCTATCTGACCTTGAAGAAGGTCATGGCTACTCTGACACCGATGAGGATGAATCAGACAGTAGTCGCCCCTTCGACGAAGTGACAGAAGAGAAAAGTTCTCAACCTACCAGCGACTTTGAGCAAGGTGACGAAAACGATGAGAGTGAATCCTCATTTGATTTCGGGTTCAAGGACTTAAAATTATAATTTGGGAGCAGCAATGCTGATCGGAAGAAAGAAAATCTGCCGATTTTGTGAAAATCGGATTTTATACATTGACTATAAAGATGACAGGCTGTTGCACCGGTTTATAACCGAAGAAGGCAAGATCATTCCCCGTCGAATTTCGGGAACTTGCTCGCAACACCAGCGTCAGCTCGTCAAAGCGATTAAACGGGCACGCCACATGGCAATTTTGCCGTTCGTGCTTGACACCCCTCGCTAAAACGACCTAGAGCGTTTGGGAAATCCAAAAAAATCAACCTGAATGCTTTAAACCAAGGAGACGAAACATGAAGATAGTGTTAGTAACCGATGTTGAAAAACTCGGCTCCGCAGGTGAAGTCGTAACTGTCAAGGACGGATATGCGCGCAATTTACTGATCCCTGCCGGGATGGCGCTTAAAGCAGACCCGTCAAATCTGCGGAAATTAGAAGCACAGCAGAAATCCATTGAAAATAAAATGCTGCGCGAAATGAAAACCCATCAGGCCGTTGCTATGCGGCTGAGTAAAACTGAACTGACCGCCAAGGTTCAGGTCGGTGAGGAAGACCGCATGTTTGGTGCAGTCACATCCGTTGATATTGCTGCCTTGTTACAAGAAAAAGGGATCGAGATTGATCGCCGGATCATTGATTTGCCCGAACCCATCAAGGCACTCGGCGTTTACACGGTTCCTGTGAAGATTCACGCAGACGTGACAGGACAGATTAAACTTCGGGTTATTGCTGCTGATGCTTAAAATCAGCTCAATATAGTGAAGTTGAAATTCCTGTAAATTACGAATACGGCGATCTATATCAGGTCGCCGTACTCATTTTTTTCATCTCGCTCCGCCCCTTACCGCATTTACAAATACGGCAATGATGTCATTGCCACCCGCACCGACTTTTCTGAGCTTAATCACGATATGGCAATTTCCCTCCACGCCACTGGAAATTGGTTTGGAACACTTTTTTCGTTGGTCTCGCGAATATCATAACCAGGGCTTAACAGCATGGAAAAACCTTTAGTCTCCGTCATTATTCTCTACAACTCTGTCCAACGACTTGATGAATGCCTGGAAGACTTAGCGCAACAGACTATCATCAATCAGCTAGATGTTATTCCTTTGCTGATTTCAGATCGCGAACAGCCTGACGGAGAAAAAAGATTTATTAACCGCGCTGAAGCCATCAACTTTGGCATTTCAGACGCTACTGGTGACTATATCCTTCAATTGGATCAAGAAGACCGATTGCGGCATGATGCTTTTGAAGTTTTTACAGCTCAATTCGCAAAATATCCGGAAACTTCAGTTCTTTTCGCAAATGTGCTGACTTCAGCAATGCGCATGAAAAACTTTAATCCAACCGCCGTTCGTGATGGCTTCCGCTGGGGAGTAGCATCCTTGGAAAAGCTGGAGCAGTTTAATTGTGTAGGACCTCACCCCTGCTGGCGGAAAGCTCTTCACGCTGAGTTTGGATTGCTAAACGTTGACCATCCAAATCTGGCTTTTTGGGAATTCTGGTTGAAAATTTTCGCCCCTCAGAAATTCTCCTATCTTGACGATGTCCTGAGCTTCACCCTTCATCCTCCAGTTATTAGGATAGATGGCATCGCCGAGAAGCTTGCCGAGATTGACATTCGCAACGCCCACTATATTCAAAAAATGCCAACACCTGAAGGTAATCCTCGCATCAGCGTGATAATATCAACACGCAACCGTTTAAGCTTGCTAAAAATTGCGGTGCAATCTCTAATAAATCAGACATGGCGTAACTGGGAAGCAATTATCATCAATGATGGTGGTGAACCCATTGAGAAGATTAAGGAAGATTTCTCCGGTGATGAACGGATCCGGATTGTCAACAATCCAGTATCCATCGAGCGTAGCACTAGCCGAAATATCGGCATCGAGCAAGCAAAAGGACAGTTTATCTGCTTTCTCGACGATGATGATGTTCTCTATCGCCACCATTTTGAGCTCGGTGTCAAGATGATGAGTCAATTTGACGAGCAATGTGAAATCCTCTACTTCGGTGCCAATGGTGCGACCGCAAAGCTAGTTAATGACCGCGTTGAAATCAATCAACTTCACGTGGTGTACAATGATCCCTTCGACCGCGAGCGTTTCCTGACCGTAAACTATATTCCGTTGCAGGCGTTGATCTATCGCTCCGGGATCTTTGCCTCAGGCGAGAGATTTGACGAAGAGATGAACTGCATGGAAGACCTTGACCTGTTGGTCAGATTATCACATCGCCACACTTTCACCCACATCCCGCTGATTACCAGCGAAATTCGCTACCTCAAGCAGCTTGAAGCCGACGATTTGGCATCGCATATTTCGTCTTTGCGTAAATTGTATGTTCGATATGCCGAATACACCAACGGCAGTTGGGACATTCAATGGAAACAGGAGCAAAAGCTGCGAGGACTGAAGCTTGACATCGCCCGGATGGAATCCAGTCAGCCAGCTGTGTCAATTTTACTTCCCCCAGTGAACGAAGCCCAGAAACTGAGGCAACTTGTCGATGAAATTATCAATCAAACACGATATGGCGACTTTGAACTGATACTTACAGCGACAAATGAAGGGCATAATTTACAACAATTTGCATCAACACTGCCTGTAAAAAGTCAGTTTGTTCAATTATCCTCTGAAGCAAGCCTTCAAGAATGTTACAGTGCCGCGGCGGCTAAAGCAAACGGCGAATATGTGGCAATTTTAGCGCCGGGATGTGCCCCAGCAACTGGACACTGGCTCGGTGAATTGGTGGAAACCATTCAGAATGAAGGTGCAAATTTCGCATCAGCAGTCGTGATAGACCGTAAGGACGGCTTCCTCATCAATGAATTTTGTTATGCGCTCGCTGGCGCGGAAAGCTCTGCGTCCCTCACGAGACTTTACGCCAACCACTCGTTATTTTCGCCCTGGTTGCGGAATACTCGGGAAGTTGAGATACCATCACTTGGTACAGTATTGTTATCAAAGGAAGATTTTTTGAATGCTAACGGTTTTGGCAAAAGCAGTTCCTTCGCTTTAGCATTGGCTGACTTGGCCTGTCGGATGCGCATGAAAAATCTAATGCGCCTGAAGGTGAACCCATTTTCTGTTTTATATTCCAATTCCGAAGCTTCACCAGAGGCTGTGTTTACTGAATCAGACCACGACAGACTTACCAGCGTTTGGGGCACTGGCTATTGTAAGACCGAAGTGGATTATTACACAGACGATAAATTGTGGAATCTTGATCCATCGGCTGGCAACTGTGTTCCGAATTATCAGGAATACGAAACCTGTATTGTTGAACAAGCTAAAAACTCAAAGAACGTGGAAAAATATTTGAGGCAATGTTAATGATGGAGCCACTTATGAAGATATTTCCGAAAAGCACCATTATTTTCGATACTTTGAAAGCATATTTATCTGAATACAACGCTGACAATGTTAAGTCTGTATAATAATAATACTAAAACTTGACACTGCACTTGGTTTTTGATAAATTAGTAATTCATAGACAAATGTGTCGAATTCGGTTTGAGCTCAGGCACATGAAATAGCAAACCCTTTCGGAAGGTCAATTATGTTCAGGTTTTGCAAATCTACCGTTGGATTAATTTTAATCGCGGTGATTTCCGTTTCAACCTTTCTGACTGGTTGTGAAGAACAACCTGCCGCCTACGTTTTCTCACCTACACAGCGTGATGAAACGAACTTTGCACGCACGATTGCTGAAATCGTCGACCTTTTTTACCAACATGCCGACGATGCCGCACAATTCCTCGATCAGGCTGCATTGACAGATGACTACGGCTCGCTGTTGCTTGGTGGCTGGAATCCCCACGTTCTAAACGACAGTTTGACTGGCGATCCGTACACTGTTTTTGGCCGCAATTACCTTGACCAGAAGTACTATTCGTTAAGGTTTGATCGTGATCCAGACGCAGGCGCAGTTCGCACACCATCAAATCTTGACTATACTTATTTAGACCTTTTGTCGTACCAGAACCGACAGACAAGTGAATTCAACCCGGACATCAACCAATCCCTGGTGTTCACAATGGAGTATTCGGACAACCGACAGGATCCCAAAAACCTTGATGGCTGGTTTGATGTGCGCAAGATCATCCCGGTCGAGCAAGAGCTGGAAACCGCAGGCGCCGGAACCCAAACATACTTCATCAATATTCTCGTTCGCTGGCAGATTAAAGTTGAGAACTTCAGCATTGACAAAGATGACCACCGCGCTAGATTGGTGTTCTCTGGCGTTTACCCAATATACGATTCGGCTGGCGAAACACACCAGACGCTAGTTGAAGGCGGAATTACCCTCGATGCCAATGGTGTTGGCGTTGGCGATTTCTCTTTCTATGGCGAGCGAGTTGTGCGTTTGAATTTGACAGGCAAAACTTATGGTTTCAACGGATATTTCACTTTATTCGGCGAAAACCATCGTCAAAAATACCAACTTGACTAACCAGTTATCTGCACATAAAGATACAACCAAGTTTACGGGCGCGGACTCCTAATTCGCGCCCGTTCTTCTATTTACGATTGAGGAAACATTGATAAACATCGGCTTAGCAGGTGTCGGCTACCTTGGTGTTAGACATCTGAAACACCTATCCACTCTTGATGGTGTTAAACTTTCCGGAATTTGGGACACTGATAGCACAAGATTAAATTCAATCGCTGAAGAATTTAATATATCAGCCGCAACTAGCCTTGACGATTTAATCAATAAATCTGATGGTGTCGTTGCCGTAACTCCCACTTCGACACACTTCGAGGTTGGTTCAGCAGTCCTGCGAGCTGGTAAACCTTTGTTTGTCGAGAAACCAATCTGCGCCACCGTTGCTGAAGGCGAAGCATTAATGAAGCTCGCTAACGAGCAGAACATCCCCGTACAGGTAGGACATATAGAACGGTTTAATCGTGCTTTCCGTGCTCTGGAAGGAATAAAGCTGAAACCACGCTTCATTGAAGTCCACCGACTTTCATCTTGGCAACCGCGTGGTGGAGATGTTGCCGTAGTCTTTGATCTAATGATCCATGATCTCGATCTATTGTTGACGCTTTCTAATGGCGAACCGGTTGAAGTATTTGCCAACGGTGTTGGTGTAATCACCGATTCGATTGACATTGCCACAGCCCGCATTCATTTTTCTGACGGTATGGTCGCCAATGTCACCGCCAGCAGGATTTCCATGAAAAAAATGCGCAAACTTCGGATGTTCGGGGAACGTGAATATGTTTCGCTTGATCTAGCTGAAGGCAAATGTGAATATGTCGGCGCTACTGACGGCATTGATGAACAAGTGCCGCCGATGGCTTTACCTTTGGGTGTAATGGAAATCCATGATCGCCATCGTGAAGTTTATCATAAATTCCTTAAAGCTGAAGAGGGCGACGCTCTTCGACTGGAGCTGACGGCTTTCCGAGATGTCGTTGCCGGAATCATTCCTCCTCCCGTCAGCGGTGAAGAAGGATTGCGCGCCTTGAAGTTAGCCGAGAAGATTACTAATTTGATTAAAGGATAAGTGGCAATGGATATACGAGACACCATTTTTCGAGCCAGAGGTTTCACTCCCATCCCGTTCATCATCGTCGCCTTAATTTGGGCGCAACCTAATCTATTCTTACTGGTTATGGGTTTAACGATGGGTCTGGTTGGCGAAGCGATCCGCTTCCACGCTATCCTACATGCAGGAAGCGAGACCCGAACTCGCAAGGTTGGAGCGAGCAAGTTGATAACAACGGGGTCCTACGCCAAAACGCGCAATCCACTATACTATGGCAATCTGCTGATGTACGTCGGCTACGCGCTCGGTTCAGGGGCATTATTGCCGTGGTTCCCCATTGTGGCGTTCATCTGGGTTATCTATCAATACTACATGATAATTATGCTCGAGGAAGAAACACTTCGGAAGATATTCGGCAAAGAATACGCAGCCTACTGTCGGAAAGTCCCAAGATTGTTTCCTCATCTTTTTGCGAGTTCTGGCAACCCGGTCAAGAACTACTCCTACAAGGAAGCCCTTCACAGTGAAAAAAGCAGTATGTTGGCTCTGGCTGTGACCTGGGCGGCTCTGGTTGCCGGATTATATTACCTGCCTTTAGTAGGTTAATTGTCTGCTGAGCACATACTAATCGTTGCCGGTGAAGCATCGGGTGATCTCCACGCCGCGCCAGTCATCGCTGAGCTGAAGAAATTGCGACCTGATTTGCAGTTCTTTGGTTCTGGTGGCGATCTCATGCGCCAGCAAGGGGTTGAACTGTTGGCTGAACTCGATGATTTGGCGGTCATGGGCTTCAGCAGTGTGCCGCGTGTTCTGCCAAGATTGTCACGTTTGAAACGTGAGATCATCCGCAGGGTTCAGCGTGACAATGTCAAGCTGGCAATTCTCGTTGATTACCCCGGTTTCAACCTTGAACTTGCCGGAAGTTTGCGCAAGCTTGACAATCCTCCTAAGATTCTTGAATATGTCGCTCCTCAGGTTTGGGCTTGGCGAAAAGGCAGGATAAAAAAAATCCGCCGTTTAGTAGATAAACTGGCGGTTGTATTTCCTTTCGAGGAAAAATTATTTCTGGATGGTGGTGTCAACGCCGAATTCGTTGGGCATCCACTGGTTGAAGAGCTAATTGAGTACATGGATACTGGAACAGTAAAACCTTCTGAACGGAAAAACCAGATTGCGCTATTACCCGGCAGTCGCAGGGCGGAACTTCAACGACATCTTGCTACCATGGTCAAGGCATCAGAATTAATCAGGACGGCAGAGCCGACTGTTAGATTCGCGGTTGGCAAGGCTTCCAACCTGAAGACCGCGGATTATGAGCCAATGTTAGCTGGCTGCTCATTTATTTCCTTGGAAGAGGACAGCCGTAAGCTCTTAACGCAATCACGAGCCGCTATTGTCTGCTCTGGCACAGCGACCTTGGAAGCTGCACTGTTGGACTGTCCACAAGTCGTTGTCTATAAGACATCCCCGATCAATTATCAAATCATCAAACACTTGATCACATTAGACACAGTCGGGCTTGTCAATATCGTGGCAGGGGAAAAAATCGTTCCTGAGCTCATCCAGCAGGATTTCACTCCCGAAACCGCCGCTGAAGCAATCCTCAATTTTCTCACCAATCAAGAATTATCAACAAAAACTCGCGCCGCCTATGCTACTGTCCGTCAGAACTTAGACGCACCCGGAGCGTCGGCGCGTGTGGCGCAGATCGCTCTGAAAATGCTATAGAACTCTTTGACAAAATTAAAAGCTACTATCATGAACAATGAGGTTGCTAATACCATTCCGAGTAAATTCTTTCATCCACTAAAAACCTTATCAATGCGCTCATTGATAAGGTGCTCATTACTTCCGATCCTACCTCCATCTTTCAAATTCAGGCTCTTCTCCCAAGCTTCCTGCAAATTAAATTCACTTTGATTCATTAGGACATTCAATCCGCTCTTGGCTAAATTCTGCCCATTATATTCCTGCTCAGTCTGCCCCGGAGTAGGCACATAAATGCCATTTTTCGCAAGCTCTGCCAAATCCAGTGGAGTGCTGTAACCC
>CAZAGU010000159.1:0-8388 GCA_964484805.1 uncultured bacterium | reverse complement strand
AACAGTTGCAAAGACGCAGTATGCACAACTTGAGACTTTTCGGTCTGGCACTAGTGTAAACTAAATCGAAACATTGATTCCTTCTGTGAAGTTGCAGAACTTCCAAACGAAAAGTATAACACACTTATTAATAATGCTGAACTTGCCTTCAAAATGGAAAAGGTGGTAGGTGATA
This sequence comes from uncultured bacterium, assembly GCA_964484805.1. GTDB lineage: Bacteria > Electryoneota > AABM5-125-24 > Hatepunaeales > Hatepunaeaceae > CAZAGU01. Next base: position 8,213 of record CAZAGU010000159.1, on the reverse strand, counting down.
ATTACAAACTAGTTGCTATGACCCTTCCAAGTATATATCCAAAAAGCATCATTAAAGAACTTGATATTTAGGAAAAATTTCAAGCCCTCCCCCCAACCCCAAAACCACAAACGGGATAGACTTACAGTCCATCCCGCTTGCGAATTCAATCTGACACAGCACGATTACTTTTTCTCAGGCTCTTCGCCGCGTAAATCAGCCGTTGTCTTCTTCAAATTTTTCACCGAACTCTGATATACAACAAACGCAACATTGTTATTCCGGTTGTGTCGGCAGAGCCAGCGAGTCTCCTCGTCAGCCTTGGGAATAAACTCAAGAACTTCCTTCTGGTTGCCTTCGAGCGAAACTTCAACCGTGAATTCCGGGTTGCTGAAGTCAGGCATATCCGAGCTACCAGCGTCAATGAAGTTGATGGCATTTAACCGTTTCAAGGTGTTCAAAATCCGGTTCATTACTTTGTCGTCCGGCTCAAATTCAGTGCCTTTGCTCGGTCGCGCCGTCCAAACTGTGTCGATGTCCGTAATAACACCGGAACTGTCACGCGATGGCGGATGAACGCGCCGTAATAAACTCACGCTCTCGTTTGCGAAGGTCAGTTCAATCTTTTCGATCATCGTCTTGTCAAGCGCTACGACCTTCTTGTCGCGCCATGATTCCGGCTCACGTGAGAACGATGAGCGCGGCGATCCTTCAACCAGCCACACTTCATCCGAACCAGCGCGCCTGATGTATGTGTGGGTGTAGGTTTCGTTGGTTTTGCCGCAGTAGAACTTCTGAATTTCGCCGCCTTCGGTTCCGATTTCAATGTACTTGGCAATGGGATTGTCAAGCTCATACAGCACATACTTGTCTGTGCTCCTGGTGATGAGCGACTCCATCTTCAGCCCAGCCATCTTTTCCAGCAAAGTGGTAACATAGCTGGCATTTGCCGGGTAATTCAGTGGCTCTCCTATCTGCCAGCTAACGCCCTTGCGCTTCAGAACCAGTTCGCCCTTATCATTGACGATCTTGATGTAGTCCACTTGCGAAGTGTCAACAGTCAGGAAATTTTCCTTGACTGTCACGTGAGATTTATTTGTTGAAACCACCGCATAGATTATGATCTGCAGAATCAACACGGCGATCAGGATTGGGATTGCTCGTTTCATTATTCACCGCCTCCTATCCTTGTGCTTTGAGAAGGAATGACCTGTTTGCGGCGACGGGCGAGCCTCATCTGCCAGCGAATCAAACCAAAGATGATTATCAACAGGGAGGGGACAATCATATTGATGTATTTAATCGTCCGGCGAGCGGCATCAGACACCTCCGTAATCGGTCGGCTGGAGACGTCGCGCGAACGGATCTCAATCAGTCGCTCATCTTGAACCATCCAGTCGATAATGTTCAACGCCATAACCATATTGTCAAGACCCGGCACTACAAATTGATCCTGAACGAAATTTGCATCGCCGAGGACAATCATTCGAGTCTCAGGAGACTTGGGAATAATTGGATCTTCGGAAACCGGCGTGCCGTCTTCAGCTTTGGGAATCTCTTTATCTTTCCAGAAACTGTCAAACTTGCCACTGACAACAGCGCCCAGGGCAAAGGGTCCTTGGTTATAGTCGTTCATATTACGGGCAGTCAAGGGGTTGATGTCGTAAGGCGCCGCCATAAGCGATGACTTGTTTGAGCTGTACATCAACGGCGTGACATCCACTGAGTCCATTCCCGCGGCGATTGTGGTGTCAAACACGCTTGGGAAGTAATAGCGGATGTTCCGCATCACGCCCATGGGAGCTAACTCGCGGTTAAAATTGATCACTTCCGGGAAGAATGGATAGGTAACCATTGTGATCTGCCTGCCGTAGCGGGTCATGGTTTGGAACGGCAATGTCGGTGCGCTCTTATCCAGCACCAGTTGATCGGTCAGTTTGATGCCATAGTTTTCCAGCATCGGGTTGATGCGAAGCGCGCTTTTCTGTGCCTGCATCTGCGAAATGTCCGCGTCAACCATGTTCAGCGCCCAGAATATCTTACCGCCGCTCATCAGATACTGGTCAATCATAAACTGCTCGGCTTCGGGAATGTCTTCCTTAGGCCCAATAATGCACAGTAAGTCGATGTCATCCGGCACGCCTGAGCGAGCCGCGAGGTTGACCGGCTTAAGGTCGTACATCTTGCGCAATTCAGAATCGAGCTGTCCCATGTTTTCGCGCAAGCCCGGCTCACCATGCCCGCCAAGGAAACCGATGGTCGGCGTTTTGTCGGTGGTGATGCGGCGGATTTTGCCAACAATGTCATACTCGATGTTCTCTAGCGATTGCACCACTGGAATAACTTCCTGGCGATCCTGATAAATGAGCACCATGCCCAGATAAGCAAGCTTAAACTGAACCTTATCCTGGCGGTATTCATTCACCTGAATCGGCTCAATGCGGAAGCTCTCAGCCTCTTTCTTGAGCGTCTCTTCGTCTTGCGGGTCGAGGAATTCGTAGCGGAAATTACCGCCGCCGAACGCCTTCATCTCAGCAAGCTGATCTTCCACGAAGCGTGCCACGTTGTTGTATGGCGCGGGAAGGTCTTTGGTGAAATAGGCTTTAATTGTCAGTGGCTCATCCAGCTCACGAATGATATCCTTGGTGACATCCGACAGCGTGTAAACCTTGGTGTCTGTCAGATCAAGTCGTCCGAAAAGCCGACTGCTCCACATATTCAGAAGCACCAGATTGGCGATAACTAACAGCACAGCCAATGGCGCAAATATTCCAAATCTTTTCATATTCATTAATCATCTCCTCCTAATGCCAGCGTCTTGAAGCCAACGACCTTGAAGCCATATACAGCGACAGGGTTATCAGCGACAAGTAATAGATGATATCCCTCGTGTCGATTACACCGCGCGCGATGTTCTGAAAGTGATATTCAATCGACATGTATTCGAGCGGAGTTACCAGCGCATTTGGCATAATGAACAGTACCTTGTCCAGCAGGAAGAACACAAACACCATCAACCAACTGATGATGAACGCCACGACCTGGCTTTCGGTTAAGCTACTTCCAAATGTTCCGATGGCGAGATAGCCGGCTCCCATCAGCGCCAAGCCGATGTATCCACCGATTAGCGGCCCCGCGTCCATATCTCCAAGGAAGGAGACGGTGATCGGATAGACCAGCGTGGGAATCAGCATCCCCACCAGCAACGCCACAGATGCCAGATATTTTCCAACGATGATCTCAGCATCGGTGATGGGCATGGTAACCAGTAGCTCCATCGTTCCGGTTTTGCGCTCCTCACTGATGAGGCGCATTGTGATAGCGGGAATGATGAAAATGAAAATGAAGGGAATTATCCCAAAAGCGACTCTCAAATCCGCCTGCCCCGCCATGAAGAAGTTGGTCGTAAAGAACCAACCTGTAACCAGCAGGAAGACGGTGATGACCACATAAGCTGTGGGAGAGTCAAAATAAGCGCGCACTTCGCGCTTGAAAATAGGCCATACGTTTCGCATATTTCCTCTCCTAACTCTTCATGGTCAGTTTATGGAACACTTCTTCAAGACTGCGAACTTCGCGGTTCATCCCCATGATGACCCAGTTATGCTCGACGGCAGTTTTGAAAATTTCGCGGCGAGGATCAACCCCGGGGCTCATCAGAATGCGGAAATGAAGTTCGTTTGTGGAAGCATCCGGGAAAATCTCACGCACTTCAGCCACACCGACAACTTGAGTCAATTTTGCGATAACGTCGTCGTCGGTCGGGTCAAGTGCGAGATCAATAGAATCCTGTTGCTCGGCTCCGCGTTGGAGATCTGCAATGGTGCTGTCTGCAACAATCTCACCTCGGTTGATGATAACGGCACGGTCGCAGGTCGCCTGCACTTCAGACAGAATATGAGTTGACAGAATGACTGTTTTTTCCTTACCCAGTCGCTTAATCAGATTACGAATGTCAACCATCTGATTCGGATCGAGACCGATGGTCGGTTCGTCCAGAATCAGTATAGCAGGATCGTGAATCATTGCCTGCGCAAGCCCCACTCTCTGTTTGTAGCCCTTGGATAGTTGACCGATGTCCTTGTGCAGAACATCGCCAAGTCCGCAAATTTCGATCACTTCGCGAATACGGGCATTATGTTTGCTTTTCTCTATGTTGCGAAGTTCCGCCACATAGCGCAGAAAATCGACAACATTCATATCCAGGTAGAGTGGGTTTGATTCCGGCAGATAGCCAATCATCCGCCTGATTTCCAGCGAATTCTCCGCAACGGAGAGTTCACCGATCTTTACATCGCCTGAAGTAGGCGGCATAAAGCACGTGATAATTTTCATTGTCGTTGTTTTTCCCGCGCCATTTGGCCCTAGAAATCCGACAATTTCACCCTGCTCCACCCGGAACGAAATGTCGTTCACAGCTTTTTGAATGCCGTAAACTTTCGTTAGATGGTTGATCTCAATCATGGAAGTCCCTGTGATTGTTCATTATTTCTTGATCCTTAGCTCATGGGACGACTCGCCCCTTGGCAAATTTTGAACACTAAATATAACCAATGATACTCATTATATCAAATCAGGTTCCCGTATAACCCGGTTTTTTGGTTAGCAGGATAAAATATTATTAATTTTATTGCGTTTTGGAGCAATACTTACGATTTCAGTGCGTTTCCTGAATAAAATCAAGAGCGAGTGATACGACAATAAGGAAGATTTCCCTTTGATATTTAAGAGACTAGGGATGAATGCGGTGGATACCTGCCATCGCAGGTATGACAGCACGGGGAGGGAGTGGAGCGACTGCATCCCGGGGCAAAACGCCTATCGTCTTTGCGAAGACGGCTTTAGCCGGACGAAGCAATCCCTTTGATTTTAGGTACAGCGGTGGGTGGTAAGGGCGAGTGTGCCAAGGGGTGGGGTGCGGGAAAATCGTCAGTTCGTCAGGATTTTGGGTGTAAGGCTTAGTGGATAAGGGATACAGGGCTGACGGAATAATGACGGAAGGGTGACGGAAATGCTCAGTTCACAGTGGACAGTGCTCAGTGCTCAGTTCACAGAGGGCAGTGGATGGTAAAGAAATCGAACATCGTTCACTTACGGGGGGAACGGATTGCGGCGGAGACGAGAAAAACCACACCTGCGGCGAGGTCCAGCAGCCGCCAGGTCGGTCGGCTCAGATGAATCGGCGCGAGTGGATTGAATAGAACCACCACACCGATAAACACCCACCGAATCGCCTGGATACGATGCGCCCAGAAGGACCAGGCGCAATAAATCCCGACGCCCGCCGTCACCCAGCGCAGTATCTGGTAGTAGCTGTAGGGATGACTACCTAACGCCCAGAATAGTAGCGCGGAAGCGAGGACGCAAGGGATGAGATGAGGATGGAGTTTTAAATTTGGTAAATTCATTTTTCTTCCTCCTCTTCCTCTTTTTTAACATCACTAGTGAGAGTTGGCAAACGTCCAGTATCTTCATTGCTCTGAATGCCATTTAGTTTTTTTGTTTGCCCCCTCTCCTTTTTAATTTGCTTTCTAACAATCAATATTCCTATTAATGCACCAGAAAATCCCATAATATTAGGAATACCCCAATATTTAATAGATAAAGCAAAACTGTCAAAGTAATAAGGATTTGAAAGCGCCAAATAAAGACCAACTACTCTCATGATTACCCAAATGAGTAGGAAAATAACGGAACACCAATACTTGCCTTTCGGTGCGATTTTATAGGGTATTAATACAAACATCAATCCCATTAAAAGCGGCGAAAAGACTCGTTCAGGAAATTCGGGATATGGTATAATTAACCCTGAGCCAGTTAAAGTTGAGTAAAGAATCCAGTGAAGCGGCATCAGCGATAGAAAAGTGAATACTACAGTCGCAGGAAGTAATAGCAACCATCTGATCCAATTATATTTCCTGTTGTTTATCTCTGACGTTTGATCGCATGATTTGTTCACGATTTACTCCTTGAAATTCCACTAATTACTGACACATTAGTATTGTGATCTTTTTCCAGTCTTTGAAGTTCTGATGCCCTATTAAATGGACAATCCTATCCTTTAAATTATTTAGCTATCTTGATATTTCTTAGCTTTTTCAATTAACCACTGACCTAAAGCACGAATACCAATAACAAAAATAGTAATGATTGCTATAAATATGAAGCCACCCCATTCACCGCGAATTGCCGTAACAACCAAAGCTATTGGTAGCACTCCTACTGCTAGGAACAGGGAACCTATAGCAAAAAGCCACCAACCTACCTGTATTACGATAACACTGCAGGTGATCCATAGCCAAATTCCGTTAATTACAGAAACTCCATACAGTAAGATACCAGCAGTGAGACGTGTTTTCTTAAAAAATGCCATTGGGATTGCAATTATAAATGCCAGAGAGGTTAGTGTGCTAATTATGTTGACAATAGTCTGGATAGCACCAGTACTTTTTTCAACAAAGCTTTCACCGCTCACGCATCCAGTTAGCATTAGGCAGATGATGGCGAAAAAGATTGCGTGCCTCATCTTTCACTCCTTGATTTCTGGTCTAACAGCTGGCGAATCTGGTCAACCCTTGAAGCGTGTTCAGCTTGGGCTTGATCTACTGCAACTTCTGGCTCTGGCTGTTGACTCAGGTCTAATTCACCTGACTCATCAGGATAAACACGTTCGCCAAGCGTTATGTCGCCTAAAGAGCGAAATGGAATGCAGCATAAGATGGATGCCCCAACTCCTGAAATGTTACAGACGATAAGCCACCACAGGGGAATCTCAGGAGTAGGATTAATGACAACTGCAAATGTAAGAATAATCACACCGCTAAAAAGCGCATTAATAATGACAAGTAAAATTGCGGTAGTAAACTTACCAATTGGCGCAATTGATGCTCCAACTAAAACAAAGCAAACTGGACCTGCGATGCTAGATATTAATTGAGAAGGATAGTTTAAAATATCCCACTGAGGCAAAATAATCCCTGATAAAAGTGTTGACAGAATAAATGCCACAATTGAACAAGGTATCACTGCAATCCAACGAAGCCAGTACTTGAAATTGAGATTTGAATTTTCCATTAGAGTTTTCCTTCATCTATTTAGAATTGATTTGACTATTTTGTTATTTTCCCAATCTCCAGCAAAAGCCACACTAAAATATCCTCCAATAATTTGGCAGAAGCCGACTTCCGCTGGATTGGTGGGATCCGAAACGTCTATCACCCGCAAGCATGCGTCAGCTAAGACATAGGCGTAGTTGCCAGATACTGAAACGCTTTGGGCGTTAATACTGTCGATTGAACCGACGAGTCGAATGTTCCAACCTTGGGCGTGTGCTAAAGCCATCGGAAGCAAGCTTATCAAAAGGCTCATCAGTAAATGTGAAGAGTATTTTTTCATCAGTTTAAATCTCCATAACGAAAAGTAAACAATATTCGCAACCACCATGCTGAACTGGTCACTTTTCCCAATATACACCTGCTTTATAAGAAAACAAAGTGATGCGATTTCCTTTGTTGCACAATACTTTGACGACCTTGCGAATGTTGAAACCCAATGAATTTACCGCATAGATCTTCTGTAATTGGGCTTCCACAGCATTTTTATCTCATCTCAAATTTTGCTTTAACTTCGCGAGAAAAGTAATTTCTTGAGCAATACGTTGCCCTGAATGTGGCTTTCACATAGTACTCGCCCACTGGTAGCATTTGTCCTCGGATGATAGTTGGCGGGATAGTTGTTTTCTGATTTTCAAAGACTTCCCGCAGGGGAACAACAGGCACCCAAGTTAAATTGCTTGCGCCGACCGGGAATCGACGATTCTGCATGATGCGCGTGATATGCCGATCATATTTATCCACAATGTCAATCTCCGCCAGCGCTGGTTCTGTAATTCGAAAATCAATGTTCAGGTCTGTCCAGATTGAATCCTTGATGATTTCCGCACTGAACTCAGGAACATCCACCGCCACCCAAAGATACTGCGCTCCTTCACGCTCCGCTACAAAGAGTTGCCCCAACCGACGATGCAAGGCAATTCCTCGAGGTTGGTCAAATTCGATCGCGCCCGTGCCGGGCTTTCCAAATCGAGAGATATAATTCAAATCCGAATCAAATTTATGAAGACAACCGTTTGCTTCATCCGTAATGATAATTTGCCCGTGATAATCTATGACAGGATAGCTGAACTCAGCTTTTTCAGAACAGACTTCCTCTGCTGTGATCCTTTTTTTAATACT
>CAZAGU010000158.1:0-8400 GCA_964484805.1 uncultured bacterium | reverse complement strand
TTAATTCACAACAGATTGAACGGATTTAACAGATTAAAGAAAAATGCAATTAGGAAGAACAACTGATTGAACGTTTTTAAAGCCCTGGATTCCAGCCTTCGCTGGAATGACATAAGGGAGAATGACCTGAAAAATATCTCTCTGGGTTCCTGCCTTCGCAGGAACGACAGCATTCTCGTTCCCATGCTCCCGCGTGGGAACGAAAAAATCTGTTAAATCGGTTTAATCTGTTGTGCGTTCGGATCTTTAAGGACAGAGTTCTCCCGGATGCTGTCCGGTTGAGGTTTTTGGGTGGTCGAATGGGGAAAATGTTCATCTTGTCTATTCCCTTGCGAAATGTCTAACGATCAATCTGAAAATTCTTCTTTGCAATGGTCTGAAAAGAGTCGGGATAAAAATATCGGATTCCAAGGCTGTGAACCGCATCACAACCTGATACAATTGTTAATATAAAAAGAATATTTCGGCTTGTCAAGTGTATTTTTCAGACCTACTCATTCCCACGCAGGAGCGTAGGAACAAGGTGGAACTTTTTCGCCCCGGAATGCAGTCTCCTCCGGGCTACGGCTCGATAACTGTTTCATCTACACCCATCACGCCGGCTTGTGGTCGATCACCCTCACTGAAAGCTCACCGTCTTTCATATAGACAATCCTGTCCGCGCGCTCAGCCAAGCCCGGATCATGGGTCACCATGATGACCGTCTGCCCCTCCTGAGCCAGCTTTTCCAGTATCGCCATGATCTCGTCGCCAGTCTTGCTGTCGAGGTTGCCCGTTGGCTCATCGGCTAAAATTACAGCCGGATTGCCCACCAGCGCCCTTGCTATTGCCACACGTTGGCACTCGCCGCCGGACATCTCCGTTGGGCGGTGCTCCATGCGATCCTTCAGCCCCACTTTTCCCAAAGCGACAGTCGCGCCGTTGATGCGCTCCTGATTCGGCAAGGTTCGATAGGTGAGAGGCAAGGCTACATTCCGCAAAGCTGAAGCGCGGGGCAGAAGATTGAAATTCTGGAAGATAAAGCCGATGGTCTCGTTGCGCAGATCTGACCGCTGATTGTCCGAGAGCGAGCTGATTTCCACACCGTCGATGAAATACTCGCCGCTGTCGGGGTGGTCGAGAAGCCCCAAAATGTTCATCAAGGTGGATTTGCCAGACCCTGAAGGTCCCATTACCGCCATGAATTCCCCGCGCGGCACTTCCAGATTTACAGACTTAAGGGCGTGAATCGTCGAAGCGCCCATCTGATAGTATTTACAGACGTTCTTGAGGCTGATCACTGTGTCATTCATCGTTTAATGCCATCCCTATCGCTTGTTCCAGCTCTGCCCTGGCGATGTAAATTTCAGTTTGCAAATTTATCTTGTCCTGCCGCGCCTGAATGTAGCTGACCTGCGCCGCGCCAATGTCCAGCGTGGTCGCGCTACCCAGACGATAGCGCTCTTCCTCGAAACGCAAAGTCACGCGAGCAAGCTCAACATTTTGCTCAGCGACCGCAAGCTGGCTGTCCAGAGCGTGCATCTTGTCCCACGCTGAACTGACCCGCTGGCGAACCGTTCGCTTCAGATCATTGCGTTGCATTAGAGCACGCTGTTGCTGAACTTTCGCCTCCTGCAACCTGAGCGAGCGGGTGAACCTGTCAAATATCGACCAGGAAAAATCTAGTCGATAATACGTCGAGCGGTTGCGCGGATCGAGCGTGAAAGCATTCTTGGTTCCCGATTGCTCAGACCTTGAGTGATAGATCGAAGCCGAAATGTATGGCAGATAATCGCCCTTCGCCGAGCGAACGTTGTTTCCGTAAATTTGTGCACTCAAATCCGCCGCCGCAAGCTCGGAATTCTTATCTTGAGCCAGCGAAGTCAACTGCTTGACGCTCTGCTGAGGAAGGTTTAACGGGCTTAACGGTTCAAGATTATACGCCGATTCCACCGGCAAGCCAATCGCCAGATTTAACTGTTCAATTGCTCTGCGACAGTGGGTTCCTGCAGCGATGCTGTCATTTTTCGCTCGTCCAAGGTCAACTTCAGACTGCATGACATCACGGCGGGTGACACTGCCCGTCTGAAGGCGAACCTGCGCAAGTTCCAGCAGTTTCTGCCGCTGAGCCAAGACCTCCTCAGCCAGATTCAATCCTTCCTGAGCCGCATACGCCGAGCAGAACGCGCCGGTTACTGCCGAGCGAACATTGAGTTCCTCAACAGAAAGCTCCTTGTCTCGCAATTCCCGATTGAGTTTGGCGTTTTTCAGGTTGAAATAGTTGCGCCCGCCATTGAACAGTATTTCCTCCGCGTTGATGAAATAACTGCTGTTGCGGGTTTTCTGTTCCTGAATCGGAATGAATTCACCATTAGGAAAAGTAAATGGCAGTTCAATGACTCTGCCGTCGTCAGTAAGATAGGTTCGGATCTTCGTCGCCGATTGAGTCATGCCATATCCCACCGAAACCGCTGGCAGAAACTGCCCCCATGCCGCTCGCGCCGCTGGAGTATTAAGGCTCAGTGACAGCCGCGCCTGTTGCAATGACGGATTTTGCTCCTGTGAAAGATTCAGGCATTCGTCCAGCGATAAGCTCTCGGCGTTCGAGCGCGAACTCGCCAGCAACAAGATCAGAATTATCTTGACCAGTATGATTAACAACTTGATGTGAAATCGCAAGAGGCTTTGCTCCAGTAACGACAGAGATGAATAAAAAGTCTAAAGTGCTAAACGCGTGCCAGAATGAAACTGTTGTAAACTTAGACTTTCAGACAGCTCCGAAAGTTCCTTCTGTATCGGCATGGAACTTAAATTGTTCAAAATTGGACATAAAGACAGGGAAAAACGCCACCAGAAAGCGCATGGTTGAACATTTAAACTATCGACATCAGCAACAGATTGGTGAGGACGATCACCAGTAACAAAGTGCCCACGGCGCTGGTAGTTTTCTCAATTGGCAAATCCAGCATTGCCGAGAGTCCGATGCTGATGAGCGCGACTTCCCAGATGAAAAATACATCTACCACTTTTGTCAGCCCGCCCCAGAAAACGTCCAAATTTTCCTTGGGCAGGAAAAAATATAGACTGGTTGGCACTTCCCAGGCTGGGTTGATAAGTTTCAACGGCACTGTGAGAAACAGTGGTATGGCGCTGACGACCATCACCCAGGCGGTCATTCGGTAGAGCAGAATGAACGGCACCTGCATTTTAAATTGTAATCTGCATAAAATTTGGAGAATAAGGCTGAAAAACAAGATACCGAAAATGACCATCAATGGTGATTCAAGAATCAGAAGAGCGGGGGTGATATTCTTCACGAGGGCAATTTCTTTTTCAGCCTGCTCGGCATCAACGCCGCGAAGTTCAATAAATTGCTCGGTGAATTCAGGCGTCGAATACTGCTCGATGTACTGCGGCAACATGGCAATTCTGGCAACAGCCACCGCAACCGCGATGAGTATGATTGGCGCCCACGCGCCCGGCTCATACGCCAGACGTTTCAAGGTTGGTCGTGGTTTCAACACTATTCCCATCAAACGCAGAATGAAACTCAGGAAGGTCATTACCGGCTTATTGGGTGGCGTTTGATTATTTTCGTTTACTGTGGGAATTGGAAATCTCCATTTATGTTTCGTCGTTTTCGAGATCGTTCTTTGCGTTCTGAACGCAATTTAGAAATGTCAGTGGAAAGCACGTCGTCTTTTATCCTGAAAAGGAATTCTTTTGCCGCGTCATAGTCATAAGGAATTTCCCCGTCAAGGATTGCGTCTTCGATCCGCTCCTTAAACACACCGACCATGGGCCCCGGTTTCAGTTCCAGCAGCTCCATGATTTCTTCACCGCGGATTGGCGAGTGAAAATTCCTCATCTTATCGCGCGCTTCGACATTGCCAATCCGGCGCTCGATCTCGTCGAAGTTCGTCAAGTATCGTTTCAGCAGACTTGTATTTGCCGTGGTGATGTCAGCTCGGCATAGCGTCAGCAAGTCGTCAATGTCTTCGCCACTCTCGACCATCAGCCTTCGGATGGCGTGATCTGTTACGCCTTCATCGGCAAGGTTAATGGGACGCATGTGCAGTCCGATGAGCTTGGTCAATCGTTGAGTCACACCCTTGCCCAGCGTTAATCGACGGGCGATGCGATTTGCCAGACGCGCGCCTGTCACTTCGTGCCCGTGAAAAGTCCAGCCGCTTTCTGGTATGAACCGTTTGCTTCGTGGCTTTCCAATGTCATGCAATAGCGCGGCAATTCTCAGAGTTGGGTCTTCGGAGCTACTGACAACATTCTGCATGACTTTCAGCGTGTGGGTTAGGACATCTTTGTGATGGTGCTTGCCCACCTGCTCAATGCCGCCAAGGTCTTTCAGCTCGGGAATGATGTAGTCCATCAAGCCACATGATAGAAGCATTCGCACGGCGCGAACAGGGTTGCGTCCTTCCATCATTCGCCAGAATTCACCACGGATACGATCCATGACCACAATCTGAAGCCGCGACGCGCTGGTGATTATCCCTTCCCAGGTGATAGGCTCAATTTCAAACCCAAGGTCTGCCGCAAACCGGATGGCTCGCAACATGCGCAGCGGGTCATCAGAGAAGGTCATTTCCGGTTCAAGAGGCGTGCGGACGATCTGATCTGCAATATCCTGCTGACCGTTAAACAGGTCAATGAGCTCGCCTTTGCGATGCCCCGTCAGTCCATACGCCATCGCGTTCATGGTGAAATCACGGCGTTTCAGGTCTTCATCAATGGGCACCGGGATGACTTCGGTAGGGTTGCGTGATTCTGGTGAATAGCTCTCCTTGCGCGATGTGGCAAACTCAAGCTGGTGATCTCCCAACCGCACCAGTGCAGTGCCGAAACGGGCGTAAGTTGCCACTTCGCCGGATTTTTCCTGTCGAGCTAATTCTTTGGCATAGCCTACAGCATCGCCGACAACTGAAAAATCTATGTCAGGCACATCCAAGCCAATCAGCAGATTACGTATGCAACCACCCACAGCGTATATCTCATCACCTCGCCGCTCGGCGACTTCAATGACAGCCTGAGGAAGTATCTGGTACAGATTCTGTAAAACTGTCTGATCTATGTTGTTCAACTGGTTCAATTATTTTCAATCATTTTCTGCGCTTTGCGGCGCATTCGGGTTAAATTCTGAAAGTCTTTCTTCTTGCGATCCACGATCTCTGGCTTGGCTTCAATTGCGAAGGCTTCATCGGCATATTTCACAACTTCTTCCCAGCGCTCCAGATTATAATTAGACAGCGCCAGCGAGTGAAGAATGCCGATTTCATTGTAGTGGTTGTTCCTCGTTTGACTTTTTATCATCGCCAACAGTTGCTGGTAAGTTACAATGGCATCCGCCCATTCGCACTTTTCTTTTTCAATCTTGGCTTTACACCAGAAAAATGACCTTCGTCCCGGATATTGCTCCAGTAGTCTGTCGCAGTATTTTTCGGCGGAGTCATAGTCGCCAGAGAGAAATGACATCCAGGCAAGGCTGTTCTGAGCCGGCAAAGCCGCGAGACTGCCTCTGGCGGCGGCGAGTTCAACATATTCCTTGCCCTCGCTCCGGTTGTCCGCCACGAGTCCAATGCTCCTGAGAATGCCAGCCTTCTCGCTCTTGAAGTACATTATCATGCCTAAACCGTAGTACGCATCCCAGAAAGTAGAATCGAGAGCGACGGCATCTTCAAAGTATTCCAGAGCCCGCAAACCATATTTGAGCGCGCGGTAGCGGGATTCAGAATTTCCAACAGCCATCACGCGGTAGGTTAAAATGATGCCCTGAAAGAAATACAACCGTGCAGTTGGCGCTTGATGGCTGAGGATTTCGCCAACCTGTAAATCCACCTGATCGCAGAGCCGTTTCAACTCGGCAATATCAAGATTATCCTCAAAATCAATCGACCGTGAATTCAGCACGGTAGCTTTCAACAGAGGCCCATAAGGATGACCTGGCAACGCTTGCATCACACTATCGGCAATGGCAATAGCGGCTTCATAGTCTTCATGCACCACCAGCAATGCAAGTTGCTTGCTGACTCGGTTGTAGTCAGATTCAGAAAGATCACTATCGGCGACAGTGTAGCCAACTTGTGGCAAACAGCATATCAACCCGACAACCGCAATGATTGTGAACACGATTTGATTGACATCTTGAGCAAGCTTTTTCAATCGTCCGCTTGCTCTGGAGACCTCGCGAAAGATCATTCTGCAGATCCGTAAGAGATCGTTTAACGTTTAGCTAAAAATTAAGAACTTAGAGGCGAATTATCAAGTTACATCTGCTTTTCCTTGCAGGTGTCTTGGCTTTGAGCTTATCTTTTCAAGATGAAGTCAAATCCTCAAAATATCGAACCCGGACGCCCTGCCCGTGCTGGGCAGTTCATCCTGAAACGCCGTTATGACATCGTTAAAGCTCTATTCGGCGGGAGTTTAGGGTGGAAGAATCTACTGGACATTGGCTGTGGCAACGCCGCTCAGACTGCTTACTTTGCGCCTGATGTCGAGTTTATCGTTGCAATGGACATGGTTCCGCTCGCGGAAACCGAAGGTCCAACCCAACATGAGCGCATTCATTTTGTCCAGAGTAGTGCCATGGAAATTCCCTTTGCGGCGAACAGCTTCGACGCGGTGATGTCGTATGAGGTGCTCGAACATGTGCCTGACGACCTGACAATGATGAGAGAAGTGAGGAGAGTTCTGAAGCCGGGCGGGAGCTTTGTCTTTTCCGTGCCGAACAAGTGGTGGATATTTGAAACGCACGGGGCGAATGTTCGCGGCTTGAACTGGCTACCCTGGAACAGA
The DNA here is from genome assembly GCA_964484805.1 of uncultured bacterium. GTDB lineage: Bacteria > Electryoneota > AABM5-125-24 > Hatepunaeales > Hatepunaeaceae > CAZAGU01. Next base: position 1,611 of record CAZAGU010000158.1, on the reverse strand, counting down.
CTGCCCTTCGTGAGTTGGCTGCCGCGCGAGATTCACGACAGCATCGCCAAGGCAAGAATATACACCAAACAGCAGGCGGTTGACATCACAAACTATTGTGGCTTCAATGTCAAGCACAGTGGCTATATCACCGCGCCGCTGGATGTGCTTCCCGAAGGGTTGCTTCGTAAATCGCTCCGCAAATCATTGTTCAAGGGAGATACTACCGATAGTCCATTCCTCGCTGTGAACCTATTCGTCGTGGCGGAGAAGCCCAAGGTCTAATTCATTAGTCACTCACGTTATTCATCCTTATCTGAAAGCGGGTTTCCTATGAGAAATAAAGATATTAATATGCTGAAATTCGAGACCGAGCTTTGGGAGCAGGATTTCACGCTTGTAGCCGGAGTTGACGAAGCTGGTCGCGGTTGTCTGGCGGGGCCTGTGGTGGCTGCGGCGGTGATTTTAATGCCGGGTGTGGATATTGAAGGCGTGTATGACTCTAAAGAGATGACGGCTCTGGCACGGGAAAAGGCGGCTTCTGTAATCAAAGAGAATTGCATGGCTTGGGCAGTCAGCGCTTCAGCGGCGAAGGTGGTTGACCGCATTAACATCCTCGCGGCAACACTGCGGGCAATGCGCAATTCCATCAGCAAGCTCGAATTTGAGCCTGATTATGTTTTAATTGATGGCAATCGTTTGCCTGAAGGACTGCCGGAGAATTCAAAATGCATCATCGGTGGCGATGGGCTGTCGAGGTCAATCGCCGCGGCTTCGGTGCTGGCGAAAGTTACCCGTGACCACCTGATGGTTAATCTGGATAAATTCTATCCGGGCTTCGGGTTTGCGCGGAACAAAGGCTATGGCACAGAAGAGCATCGGCGGGTGTTGCGGAAGTTAGGACCCACGCCGCACCATCGTTACAGCTTCGCGCCAGTGCGCGAATTTACGCTGAATTTTGATGACTAAGGAGCCTGAAGCAAATTTCAAACCGACCGAGTTCGGGGGGAAAGCTGAAGATGTGGCGGCTGCTTATCTGGAAAAGCATGGTTATGCTCTGATCCAGCGAAATTATCACACTCGCCGCGGCGAAATTGATATCATCGCCCGTGATGGCGACATTGTTGTGTTCGTTGAAGTGAAAGCTGCCACCAAGCGGGTGGGAGATCGGCTCTATCACCGCGTGAATGCCAGCAAACAGCGCAAATTGTATTTCGCCGCAAGCGAGTACATCCAGAAATTTCAGCCGGTTTGCGAAACCTTCCGCTTTGATGTGGTGATGATGGTGCAGTTATCAAACGGCGAATGGCAGATTGAACACTTAAGGGACGCATTTCGACTCGATGAATTTTCCTGTTAATCTGGACGAATTATGAAGTTTTCCATTGTTACACTGACGCTGATTTTATTTGCCACATCGCTATATGCGCAGGTCATCACCGAAATTATGGTGAACCCGGACTCTGGCGGCGAGTGGATCGAAATTTACAATAACTCATCCCAGACCGCTTTCTTCGACCAGCTCACGCTGGAAGACAATACTCACAATCCCTTCCAACTTGGAACGCATCAGCAATTCCTGCCGCCGAGAAAATTTCTATTGATAGCCAATGAATCATCAACCATTGAGGC
>CAZAGU010000157.1:0-8412 GCA_964484805.1 uncultured bacterium | reverse complement strand
TGGTACAAAGGTTCAATCTTTGCCCATTCTGTTACATCCTGATCTACCGGAACGTATTTCCGTGGAAATTCGTTCGAAGGTCTTTTCAGTTCTGTAATGCGATTTACAATCATGTATGCCTCTATGGTAAAATCAATAAATTGTATTCCAATGGAATTGGCAAAACCCAAAAAAAACGACGCCATAAAGACGCCGTTCACAACCTTGAGCGAGAGACGGGATTCGAACCCGCGACAACCACGTTGGCAACGTGGAACTCTACCACTGAGTTACTCTCGCATATATAAGCTAATCCCCGTGACGGTTGGGATCTTCATCTTGGTTAAAATCCTTGCACCGCCCAAGAGCGTCTTTCCTGCGCTTCCTCAGCCTTTTACTCTGGCGGCGAGATACAATAAACAAAAAAATGAACGCCACCGCAAGTATTATGATGACTAAATGTTCCAGTGTTTTGATTTCCCGTTTAACTTGCGTTCATGAAATTTCAAGATAAAGCATACATTTCAGAATGTCAATAAAAATAGCAAAAATTTCATGTGTCTCTGCAATGTTGCCGTATAAACATCCTGCTCCGCTGGCAGAGACAATAAAAAAAACCTTACCATCCAACTATAAAGGGTTGTGGATGGCAAGGCGGATTGAAACGGGAGATCAACGGAGATTAGTGGCGACAGATGACCGGAGTTTTATCATCGTGTCGGGTATTCAATATTCACGTTGCCACCCGCTTGCTTTCGACTGTTAAAATCTTCCGAAATCGTCGTCATCAAGATCAATGACATCTTCAGGACGAACTTCCTTTACTCCACTTTTACCCGAGCTTCTTCCCTGAGTAAGTTGGCGGGAAGATGGAGCTTTCAGCCTGCGTCTTGAATGTTTCACGGGAGCTTCTTCCTCCAATAATTGGAACCTAAGTAGCATCTGGCTGAGTTGGGTCGATTGGCTGGCGAGCTCTTCAGATGCGCTGGCACTCTCTTCGGCGTTCGCGGCATTAGTTTGAGTAACCTGATCTATCTGACCCAATCCTTGTGTCACCTGCTCTATACCTAGCGCTTGCTCCTGTGAAGCTGAGGCTATTTCACCCACAAGGTCAGTAACCTTGGAAACCGATTTTACGATTTCGTTCAACGCTGTGGACGTATCGTTTGCCAGATGTGTGCCGCGTTCGACTCGCTTGATGGAGCCTTCAATGAGATCTGTGGTCTCGTTGGCAGCCTTGGCGCTACGCTGGGCAAGATTGCGCACCTCTTCAGCGACGACAGCGAATCCCTTGCCATGAACACCGGCGCGAGCGGCTTCAACCGCCGCATTCAAAGCCAGCAGGTTAGTCTGGAAAGCAATTTCCTCGATTACCTTAATAATTTTAGAAATCTGACCTGAAGAATCATCGATGTCCTTCATGGCGTTTAACATCAGATTCATCTTGGTCGAGCCTTCATCGGCGGCATCTCTTGCCTGAGTAGAGAGTTGGTTAGCCTGTGTGGCGTTTTCGGCATTTTGCTTGGTTTGGGATTCAAGCTCATTCATCGAGGATGTCGTTTCCTCAAGTGAGCTAGCTTGCTCGGTGGCACCTTGTGACAGCGATTGACTGGAGTCAGAAACCTGCTGGGCACCGGCGTTGACCTGTTCTGCAGAAAGGTTGACCTGGGAAAGGATTTCGTTCAGGGATTCAAGGGTTGAATTTAAAGCATCCTTCAGTTTTGAGAAATCACCCTTATAGTCTCCTTGCATCAGTTGAGTTAAATTGCCAACAGCCATCTCTTGAATACTCTCAGCAGCTTCTTTGATTGGCTCAACCACAGCATCCAGAGTGTCGTTCATACCCTGCACAATCTTCTGGTAATCGCCCTGATGTTTTGATGCGTCGGCGCGAGTGTCAAGTTTGCCCTGAACTGCCGCATTGGCAAGTAATAGCGAATCTTCAACCAGAGCGTTTACTGCTACAAAACACTTGTTCAGGTTGTTTTTAATGATGTTGAAATCGCCTTTATATTCATCTGTAATTTGATCGGGAATGTTACCATTGGCGATTTCGTTGATATTGTCTGCAGTAATTTTCAGAGGCGCAATCAGAGCATCAAGGGTTTGATTGAAACCATCAATGATGTCATTATAACCGCCTTGGAACTGATCTGCATTTGCCCGGTTAGTAAGATTTCCATTTATGGCTTCAAGAGCCAGATCGTTTGCTTCTTTAATCAAATTGGTGAGATTAAGGCGTAATCTATCCATAACCTCATTGGCGATGGCTTGTTTTCCGGGAAGTGGTTTCAGTTTATCGCTGAAGTCGCCCTCTGAGTATTTGCCGAGCAGATTGAGGATAAGAAGTATATTATCAACGTGAAGTTTCACAGCCTCATTCACCCCTTGAGCCACTTCTTGATATGCCCCAGAAAATTTCTTATCGTTAATGTAAAAGTCAATTTCCCCAATCTGTTGCTGTTTGTACATTTCATCAATGCTACCCAGCACAGATTCCAGACTTTCTTTCATCGTCACCATTGCCAAGCCAAGTGTGTCTTCCTTGCTGGCGACTGGAACTTTAATGTCCAGATTACCAGCCGCAATAGCATCGGCAGCTTCAGCTTTACTCTTGAAGTACTCAATCAAATTACTGAAGGCGCGTCCGATCTGACCGAGTTCATCGCCTCGATCATCAATCTTTCCTGTTTTGCTCTTATCCGTTCCATTGAGCTCAGAATCGCCTTGTGCTAACAGTTCGGCACCTTCAACAATTAGTTTGATGGGATTTGAAATAGATCCAGCAACACCGAATCCGAGAATCAGCGCGAATAAAACGCCAGCCAGCAGGATTAGTATTAATGTCAATTTACTAGAACTAGCAGTTCGTATAGCCAAGGCGAGTTCTGTGTCTGCAATTTCTCTATTAATATGGATTAGTTTATCCAGACTGCTCGTAACGTTAAGTAATGAGGCACGACTTTCGAGTGATGAAGCGAAAATTTCATCGTCTAAGGATGATATTTCAATTGAACTCTCGTCCAGCCCCTTTTTAATGAGAGCATCTTTTTCTAAACTGTGCTCAATGAATACTTCATGCTGAGTTGTCCATTTATTCCACATTCCCAGAAATTTCTGCCATTCAACGCTCTCCTCCTATGTCTGAGGCAATGGTTCATAGATTGCCCAACCATCATTGATCATCTTCCAACTATCTTGGATATATTTATATTGTGCCTGACGAAGATCATTCATGCGCCTATTTGTAAGTCCACGTTCGCCTACCCAGATTGCGTTTACGCCAACACGAATTTCTTCCAGCGAAACAATCGAAGGCAATCGAACATTTCCGATTTCTTCGATATTATTTGTTAAGGATGTAGTGTTGTGGATACCAAGAACACCAATGATGACTGCAATCAGGGCAACAGAAAGGAAACCCGTAATCAACTTCCCTTTAATGGAGAAATTGTTAAACATTTTTTATCTCCTCAAAATTTATGCTTTTAAAAAATTGACGAATTTGCCCGGTTAATCGACGATGCTTTCTGAAATCATCTCAAGCTCCTCCTCAAACAGAAGCCTGCCGATGTCCAGAATGATTTTTACATCCTCACCGACCTTGCCAAGTCCGCTGATGAAGCGGCTTCCGGTCGCCTTCTGTATTTTAGGGGGTGGTGAGAGTTGTTCTGGCGACATACTGATGACTTCTGAGACTGAGTCAACGATCAGCCCTACTGCGGTGTCTCTGATGCTGACATTGACTATGCACGTTCGCTCATTGTATTCACGTTCTTCGAGTTCAAACCTGAGCCTGATATCAATGACCGGAATAACCTTGCCTCGAAGATTGATGACACCCTTTACATAGTCGGGCATGTCTGGTAGTTCAGTAATTTTCTGAATGCCTATAATGTCGTTTACATGGCGGATGGCAATACCGTATTCTTCGTCTCCAATACGAAAAATGAGATACTTGCCCTCCATGGTGTCTTCCATTTCTTCGTCGATGTCGGTAAGATTTGGGTTTTCAGACATATAATGTTCCTTCCTTTCCAATGCACCTGTTAGCTTGCGTCACTCGAATTCATCTCCAAAAATGATTTCAGTGATCTGCAGGAATCTAGAAAATTGATGTATTGAACAGCGTTAAGTTTCTTCTCTTGCTCGTTAATCTTCAGATCGTGGATGTTGTCAACGATTAATTCCAGCACTTCAAAAAAGCGGCTGATGTTTATGGATTTGCCAATTAAAGCGGCTTCACCGCGTTGGTTTGATGTGATTGCTGTCATTAGTGAGCCAGAACTCCCGACAACAAAATGTTTCACAACAGTTGTTGCTTCAGATTCTCTGATGGGTAAATTGTCAAAATCATTGGAATTACCCTTGAGTGTAATTGATGTAACAATGAGCCGTTTTAGTTCATCGGAAAACTCATATCTCGAAATCTCCGAATCAGGCTGATGATTAGCATCATCCACCAAAACGGGGTTTTGAGATGAGGTTGATGCTTGAATAGGATCTTCTTCGATCAGGAGAAGTTTCACAAAGCCTCCGAGCCAGTTTAACTAGTGTACTTAAAGCAGAATTCAACAATCAGGTTGAACAATTTGTCTGTATTACCCATGGCAAATAGTATGCCGAATAATGAAAATCTTTCTAAACAGTTTAAATACAATATGATAGAGATAGGAAAGAGACTTTCTCGCACTCATTTGCAGAAAATTGTCAAGAGATGCTTTACAGTGATCAGACAAAATTAACACGGTGGAGCTACTCAGTGTGGGTGAATCTAACGTGCTGGTTATGGTCAGGAGTGAAGAAAACTATGATCGAAAAGTGTTGGAGTCAATATCGTGCTTTTTCAGGAGCTGATGAAATCGCTGCCGGCTAACACCAGCTTCGCTTGCTGCCTGAGTGATATTACCGCCGGCTCGCTTTAAGCCGTTGGTAATAAATTCCCTTTCAAAAGAATCAACAACGATCTGTCTGGCTGTTTCAAGATCGGTGTGAGGTGGAATAGAATCAACTTTTGGTTGCTCCCAACTGGATTCAGCGAAATCCTCAGAAAGTATGGATTGTCTTTGAGTAATTGTCATAACACGATGGATGGTGTTTTCAAGCTCCCGAACATTTCCAGGCCATTCCTTGTTTTTCAGAAACTCGATGGTCTCATCGGGCAGACGAGGAGCCGACCGAGCCATTTCAAGGGCATATTTATTCACAAAGTGTTGAGCTAAAATTGGAATGTCTTCAATGCGTTCGCGGAGCGGAGGTAGGACAATCTGAACGACTTTCAGTCGGTAAAACAGATCGTTGCGGAATTTTCCTTTTAGAACTAATTGTTCTAAATTTTCATTTGAGGCGGCGATGACACGGCATTTTACTTTTTCGGTCTTATTCCCGCCAATCCGGTAGTATTCTCTCTCTTGTAGAACCCGGAGTAGTTTTTGTTGCAGATCAAGTGAAAGCCCGCCAACTTCATCGAGAAAAATTGTGCCATCCTGAGCAAGAGTAAATTTGCCAGCGCTGGATTTGTCCGCGCTTGTGAAAGAACCTTTCTCAAACCCGAACAGTTCACTTTCGACTAATTTGTCTGGCAGGGCGGTTACATTCAGGGCAATGAAGGGTGAATCTGAATGTTTGCTCCACATGTGAATCTGGTGTGCGACCAGTTCCTTGCCCGTGCCGCTTTCGCCGAGAATGAGGACGTTAGTGCTGTTCTCTGTGCGGGAGACTGCCCCGATGTTCTTATAAATGTCAACCATAGCATGGCTGGCACCTAGCAGTTCATAGCGTTGAGGCTTTGCCTTAGATGGTTGTTTTGCTTCACCTTTTGAGGCAATGTCTTCCAGACAACGCTTCGTTAATTCTATTACGCTCTTAGTGCTGAAGGGTTTGGTTAGATAATCATAAGCGCCACGTTGAATTGCCTTAATAGTGGTATCCATGGAGCTGAAGCCAGTGATGAAAATAATCGGTATGGAGAGATTCTGGGCAATCATGGTTTTCTGAACTTCAAGACCATCCATCACAGGCATCTCAATGTCTAAAATGAGAAGGGATGGTGTATGATTGTCCAGATAATCCATTGCCTCGGCACCATTTTTCACCGCGACAACTTGATATCCTTGTTTACTCAGTAGTCTGATGAGAAATGCTCGGATCATTTCATCGTCATCAACGATCAGGACGGTATGTATGCTCGGATTAAACATTAACGTACTGGTTAGCTCTTTTCAGATGGGCTGAGTTCTTAAGGTGACACAAACTCTTGAAATCCTCAAGCCAACACTAACATAACAAATTGTGCAAATATGTACAACATAAGAGGGGATAAAAATACGGTTTCCAAAATCACGGACTTCTACATTTTTATAAAGAAAGAACGACCACCTCTTTTGAAGGTGGTCGCTATTATTTGGGATTGGGAATAAGTTTGCCTTATTCCATAAAATCCCCTCCTAAATGTTCGGCAAGGAATTTTTCAGCCGCGGCATAGAACGTCAGACGGTTTTCAGGTTTGGCAAAGCCGTGACCTTCATCGGCAAATTCGAGATATTGAACAACTTTGCCAGATGTTTCCAAAGCTTCCTTGATCTGAATACTCTCTTCACGTTTGACACGCGGGTCATTTTTCCCTTGGACAATCATCAAAGGACTGGTGATTTTGTCGATATGATTCAGTGGCGAGCGATCTTCCAGCATTTCCTTGTCGCGTTCTGGATGCCCGACCCGTTCATAAAGCATCGGCTTGATGGGTTCCCAATAGGGCGGAATGGATGCTTGGAAAGTGATCAGATTGGATGGACCGACAATATCCACGCCACACTTGTACAATTCCGGTGTTTTTGTCATGCCACAAAGAGTCGCATATCCGCCGTAAGAACCGCCAAAAATTGCCACGTGCTTCGGATCGGCAATGCCCTGGTCGATCAACCATTGGACAGCATCGGAAATGTCATCCTGCATTTTCGCGCCCCATTCCTTGTCGCCGGCATTGGTGAAGCTCTTGCCAAAACCGGTAGAGCCACGGAAGTTCATCTGCAAGACAGCATAGCCACGATTATTGAGCCACTGCACTTCAGGATTGTAGCCCCAGCTATCGCGAGCCCAGGGTCCGCCATGAACATTTAGGACAGTTGGCAGATTTTTCGGCTCAACTCCAACAGGCAAGGACAGATAGCCTTGAATTTCCAATCCATCACGTGCGGAGTATGTGATAGATTTCATGCTTGAGAGGGTGTACTGATCGAGATCTTCGCGAGCCGAGAACAAGAATGTCGCTTTTTGGTCTTTTCTATTCCAGGCATAATATACAGGCGAGCCGGAATCCAAGACATAAACCACCAGCCAGGTTTTATCATCATTATCGCGGTTGATGATATGAAGATCGCCATCTGAGACTTTCTTCAGGTGTTCAATGTCATATCTGATTGACTCATCGAGAATAGTCCATTCGATGCGATCTTTCTCAATTGTTGCTGCCTGCAACTTGCGAGTGATGGGATGGATGAAAATATCATCAACGTCATAAACTGGATCAGAGAGAATTACGACCTGTTCCCCGGTTTTAACATTCAGGGTGCGGAGCTCTGAGGCATTAGCGCCAATACTGCTGGAGAAATACAGCGTTTCATCATCAGCGGCGAATCCTGCCGGTGAAGTGGTAAGGGCATCTTCAGAAGTCCAACTGATTAGATCTTTCCATTCATCTTCGGGTGTGTCGCGATATATCATGTTGTATCCGCCATCAGCCCGAGGGATCAAACCAACGCGAATGTTGAATTTGCTATCTGCGATCCAGCCTACCGCGCCGACGTTATTTTCAACAGTTAGTGTTCTTTCGCTGGTTTTCAGATCAACTTTATAAACATCGTGCAGTTGAGGATTGCGGTTATTAATGCCCACAAGGATAGTATCAGGGAAATTTGGCCTGACTCCCAGAACACGAGCTTGCACACCGTCAAACGGAGTCAAGTCTGTGGGATCGCCGCCGGAAACAGGTGTAGCATAAAGATGCCAATTTTCATCGCCGTCTTTATCTTGCACATAGAGCAACTGTTCGTTGTTACGCGCCCAGAAATAGGAGCGGATGCCGCGATGGCGGTCGTGAGTAATTGGGTGGTCATCATCCTGTCCGACAGTTTTCACCCAGACATTGAGCACGCCTTCATCGGGTGCGATATAAGCCATCCGTATTCCATCGGGAGAGATTTGTGGAAGAGCTTTTTGGGGATTTCCGAATAGTACTTCGCGTGGAATCATCACATTCTCCTTCGCTTAAGAATAAAAATTACACCTTAATTGCATCTTGCAGGCTTCAGATGCTGGATGTTAAGTAAGAATATAATAAATTATTCTTGCTTAACCTAATCCCCCAAGGGTGGCGCTCTAAAAAAACACAATTTCAAGAGCAAGGGCGAGTTGGATTGCATATTTTTCTCGTCT
>CAZAGU010000156.1:0-8436 GCA_964484805.1 uncultured bacterium | reverse complement strand
GCGCCATTGCTTATATTCTTGGCACCTTGGACGACAAGATCGAGCTTAACCGCAAGATGAACGAAACGCTGGAAGCGATGGCGAAAGCGATCTTCAAATCTTGGTTTGTGGACTTTGACCCGGTTCATGCCAAAATGCAAGGCGATCAACCTGTCGGCATGGATGCTGAAACCGCCGCCCTGTTTCCAGACAGCTTCGAAGACAGCAAGCTAGGCATGATCCCGAAGGGCTGGAAGGTGGGGAAGCTGGGTGATGTTGCAGAAGTAAATAGGCTTCAAATCACAAAAGTTTATTCCCACAAAACAATTCAGTATATTGATATTTCGTCAGTTAACCGGGGAAGCTTGGAAAATAAGAAGCGAATTCGATTAGAGAATGCCCCAAGTAGGGCGAAAAGATTAGTTCGTGATGGAGATACTATCTGGTCTTGTGTCCGACCAAATAGAAAATCATATCTGTATATGTTTAATCCAGATTCTGATACTGTTGTTTCAACGGGATTTGCAGTACTGTCACCGATGAGCATCCCTCCAAGCTACTTGTTTGCTTGGGTTACAACTACCGAATTTGTAGAATACTTGACTTATCGCGCAGACGGAAGCGCCTATCCGGCGGTTAAACCCGAACACTTTTCAGATGCCGAGATGCTAATACCATCAAACGCAATTCTTTCCTCATTTCAAATAATCATAGGCAATTTTCGTATGATGGTTGCCTTAAATGCAAAATCATCGGAAACCCTGTCAGCAATCCGCGACACCCTTTTGCCGAAGTTGCTGTCTGGGGAGTTGGATGTAGAGGGATTAGACAATCTTTGTGAGGATGAGCGATGAACGAGAAGTATAACATTTACTGCGATGAAAGCTGTCATCTGGAAAATGATGGACAGCCCGTGATGGTGCTGGGGGCTTTATCTATCCCCCAATCAGAAACACCTCATGTCAGTGAAAAGATTAGGAACTTGAAAACACAACACAACGCTCAAGGTGAACTAAAATGGACAAAAGTGAGTCCATCAAGGCAATCCTTTTATAATTCATTGATTGAGTATTTTTTTCAAGAACCTTCACTAAATTTTCGAGCTTTGGTTGTCAGTAACAAAACCAATCTTGATCATAACTACTTCAACCAAGGAAGCCATGATACATTTTATTATAAAATGTTCTATTACTTGTTAAACAATATAATATCACCGCCAAACGAGTATTTTATTTATCTGGATGTTAAGGATACACATAGTCGAAAGAAAGTACAACAACTGAAAGAGGTTCTTTGTTGTAGTAATTATGATTTTCAGGGACAATCCATTAAAAGGATTCAAAGTATCCGATCTGATGAGTCGCAACTGCTACAACTATGCGATTTTCTGCTTGGTGCTGTTTCATTTAAAAATCGACCTGCTTCAACACAGAGTCAGGCAAAATTAGAATGTCTGGAGAGAATCGAAACAAGTGTTCAAAGAGAACTAACAGGAAGCACCCCTCCATGGGAGAAGAAGTTTAATTTGTTCACATTTTCACCAAGGGTTAGCCATGGGATCAAATAACATTCCGGCATCGCTTCCCGATTTATTTCCGGTGTCGCCGTGGAAAAATTCAACTTTTAATGAACTTTACGAGATATTCCTAGACGATTTTATAAGCCATAATACATCATATTTATCCTATAATGTATGGGTTTTTCCGGAGCAAGAAGACAACAAACACACCGTATTCTGGCATATCACGAGTAAAGATGATACCGATACTGGCTACAGATTGCCTGATCTTCTTCGATGTGCTCGTCTCCCTTGGATAAGTCCAATGATATTACATTGTCCCGATAATAATATGATGCTGAACTGGGATTACGAGGAGGGTAACGGCGTAATAAAAACATATATATGGCTTGTCAATCTTGATTTTGTTGTTATTTTGAAACGCTATAATGACAGGAGTAGAAGACTAGTAACTGCCTATTTCTTAGAATATGGAAACACAAAAAGGAAAATGAGGAGAAAATATGAAAATAGAATATAATGAAAAAGGCTCCCGCATAACGGAAGCCCAACTCCTTCTACCATGGGTAGATGAGATAACTCAAGCATACAACAATTTCAGGAAAAAGTCAAGACTTTTCTTGTAAAAACCGACAATTTCCAAAATATCCCGGATAATCTGCAAATGATTAACGAATCCACAACCGAACAAGCAACCCTAGCCTGGATTAAATCAGAAGGATACAAGCACAGCCACGGGCGGGACTTATCCCCCGATGGCTCACACCCGGAACGCGACAACTTCAGCGATGTTGCTCTGAAAGCTAGACTGGATGCCGCGGTAAACTGGCTGAACCCAAAGATTCCCTTTGATGCCAAACAGGAAGCCATTCGCAAGGTTTTATATCCCGACAATCCATCGCTTGTTCAGAACAACCGCAACTTCCATCGAATGCTGGTTAACGGCGTGGAGGTTGAATACCGCAGGAACGATGGTTCGATTGCCGGCGATAGGGTTTGGTTGGTTGACTTTGTAAACCCCGATAATAACGATTGGCTGGTTGTTAATCAATACACAATCATCGAAAACAATAAAAAACGACGCCCGGATGTGGTTATCTTCGTGAATGGACTGCCGCTGATTGTGATCGAACTGAAAAATCCTGCCGATGAGGAAGCCACGATATGGTCTGCATTCAAACAACTTCAAACTTACAAGCGCGAGATTCCTTCACTCTTCAATTATAACGAACTGTTGATAATATCCGATGGACTTGAGGCAAGGTTTGGGGCTTTAAATTCAAACAAGGAATGGTTTCTGCCTTGGAAGACGATTGATGGCGATGAAATAACCCACGGTACGTTGACGGCATTGGAAGTGTTGATTAAAGGGATGTTCAATAAAAAGCGTCTGCTGGATATTATCAGGCACTTCATTCTGTTTGAAGATCATCCCAAAGGTCTTCCAATAAAAAAGATCGCTGGGTATCATCAATACCACGCCATGAACAAGGCTGTTGACAAGGCAATACTGGCAACCCGACCAAACGGAGACCATAAAGGCGGGGTTGTGTGGCATACTCAAGGTTCCGGGAAAAGCCTGACCATGTTGTTCTTTGCCGGGAAGATTATACTCCAGCCTGAAATGAAAAATCCCACGCTGGTTATTTTAACCGACAGAAATGACTTGGACGATCAATTGTTCGGCACATTCTCCAGATCCAATGAAATAATCAGGCAGAATCCAGTCAACGCTAAAAGTCGATCCAATCTGCGTGAGTTACTGAATGTTGCCGCGGGTGGGGTTGTCTTTACGACAATCCAGAAGTTTCTTCCTGAAGGAAATAGCGATCATTTCCCGGAGCTGTCTGACCGGGAAAATATTATCGTCGTTGCCGATGAAGCCCACCGCACGCAATATGGCTTTTCTGCCCGTATCAAACAATCCACTGGTAATCGTAGTTACGGCCTCGCAAAGTACGTTCGGGATGCGTTGCCCAGTGCAACCTTTGTCGGCTTTACCGGAACGCCCATCGAGTTTACAGACAAAAACACCCGTGCTGTCTTTGGCGATTATATCAGCATTTACGACATTGAGCAGGCGGTTAAAGACAAAGCAACAGTCAGAATTTTCTATGAAAGCCAGCTAGCTCAACTTGAGCTGAATGAAGATGAAAAACCAAACATCGACCCTGATTTTGAAGAAATTACTGAAACCGAAGAGGTTGAATATAAGGAAAAGCTGAAAACCAAATGGGCGGCAACGGAGAAAATTGTAGGTTCTGACAAACGAATTAATTTGATAGCTGAAGATTTGGTAGATCACTGGGAAGGCCGTCTGGAAGTAATGGATGGCAAAGCGATGATTGTGTGTATGTCCAGAAGGATATGTGTTGATCTGTACGATGCCATTGTCAAATTGCGTCCGGGTTGGCATCGTGAAGAAGATGACAAAGGGGTTATTAAAGTTGTGATGACTGGTTCAGCGTCTGACCCGGAAAATATGCAAGTACATGTCCGCAACAAAAAAAGAAGGGAAGATTTAGCGACCAACTTCAAAGATCCAGACAGTACTTTTAAAATCGTGATACTCCGCGATATGTGGCTGACAGGCTTTGATGTTCCGCCCTTGCACACAATGTACGTTGACAAACCGATGCGAGGACATGGTTTGATGCAGTCAATCGCACGGGTCAATCGTGTTTTCAAGGACAAACCCGGTGGATTGATTGTTGATTACATTGGTATCGCAGATCCACTAAGGAAAGCCTTGGCTACATACACAGAAAGTGGCGGGAAAGGCAGTACTATAGTAGATCAATCTGAAGCTGTGGCAGTGATGCTTGAGAAATATGAAATATGCTGTGATATTTTCCATGGCTTTAATTGGACTATTTGGAGGGATGGATCACCTGTTGAGAGATTATCATTATTGCCACCTGCACAGGAACATATTTTAGGGCAAGATAACGGGCAGAATCGTTATGTGAAGGCTGTTACGGAGTTAACCGTAGCTTTTGCGTTGTCCATCCCACATTTAAAAGCTATTTCGATCCGTGACGACGTTTCCTTCTTCCAGGCAGTGAAAGCCGCGCTGGTAAAGAAAACAACCCAACAGGGACAAAGAACCGAGGATTACGACCAGGCGATCAGACAGATAGTATCGTCGATATATTCCAGGAAGCCGGATTACACAAGCCGGACATTTCTATCCTGTCAGACGAATTTTTAGCCGAAGTTCAGGGAATGCCGCATAAAAACCTCGCGGTCGAACTTCTGAACAAGCTTTTAAAGGATGAAATACGCATCATATCCAAGAAGAATGTAGTTAAGGGTAGGTCATTCCTGAAATTGCTTGAGCAGTCCATGAGGGCTTATCAGAACAGGTCAATTGAAACAGCGAAAGTTATCGAGCAACTTATTGAATTGGCAAAAGAAATTCGTGATGCCGACAGACGCGGTGAGGATTTAGGGTTGACCGAAGACGAATTGGCATTTTATGATGCCTTGGAAACGAACGACAGCGCAGTGAAGGTTCTTGGTGACGATGTATTAAGGACGATTGCGTTAGATTTGGTCGATACCATCAGGAAGAATGTTAGTATCGATTGGACAGAGCGAGAGTCCATCAAGGCGAAATTCCGGGTGAAAGTGAAGCGGATCCTTCGCAAGCACGGCTACCCGCCAGACAAACAGAAGAAGGCTACCGAAACGATGCTTCAGCAAGCGGAATCGCTGGCTGGGGATTGGATGTTTCTAACGACTTGACCTAGCTCTTGGGGTTGTGCGACCAGATGGGCTGACGAAGTTTGTGTCATAGTCGAAAGAATATTCGGCTTTGGTGAAGAGGTATCCAGCAGGTCCATTGATTGGGGTACAGGCATAGAAACAGGATATTTCACAGCTCGTCTTACATTAGGTAAGAAAAGGTACAATCAGCATTACTGGGAAAAAGGCTGGCAGAAAACGGATCTAAAGAAGCTGGTTGGAAAGGAAGATGTTTTCAGAAATTTAATTCTGGACTTTAATCGCGAAGTGACAGATTTGTTTGAAAGGGAGATGGCATAAAACGATGGTGCATCTTTAAGGACTAAGGCATGAAAATCACTCGACACATCCACTACACCCAGAATCCTGATGCCTGCTACCGAATGGAATTAGCCTTTGACCCGCCGCTTGACGTGGTATCAACGATTGGGAAGATAGAACAATTCTACCCAACACTAACACCCGGCGCTGAGGGGCAGTCCAACAAGATTGAGAGGACGGCTAATGTCCTGAACAAAAATGGACTGCTGGATATTCGCGAGACAATGGGAAAGGGTGAAATTTTATCCATTGATATTCAGCCCGGTTTTAGGCTTGATCAAATCGTAATCGCTGAGGAAAACGAACTACAAATTCTTGGCCGTGACAAAGGACTTTGCTACCATTTTATAATTGGGAAAGTGGGGATGTTTTTGGTGACGGCAAAATTAATAGTGGATTCAGATGGCTTCTTTCAGAAACTAAAGTTCGATTTGACTGACTTGGCAATGAGAGACTACATTGTCCGGCGTTCCTTGGCTAATACTCAGGAATCCGCAGATATTGTTTCACGAATTCCCGATTTAATGGACTCCAAGGAAGCTGCCAAACACTATACATTTTCAAAATCATGGTTTGATAAACAGCGGGCGGCGCGTTACATCCCGGTAACTAAACAAAAGAAAATGCGGCGAGAGGATATTGAAGCCTTTTTGAATAAACCAGAACGGAAAAGGTAGTGAGTGCCCAAAAACTGCCGTAGAGCGTGAAAAGGAATGAAATTTGGTGCAATTTATTGCTACAATTCACCCCTTCCCTACCCTTATCAATCCTTTTACTGGCGGGTTTTACGCCGGTATTGCTGGTTTTTCGGGGAATTCACTGAGAAAATCCCTCATCCTCCGCTTCAACCCGCAATGTTCTTGCAAAAGAATGTTGCGGGTTTGTGGTTTTGGGGGCATGATCTCTATCGGATTGATTGAGACCGTTGAAAACCTCGACATCGTCATTCCCAACTTGATTGGGAATCCAGTTTAAAAGTTTAACACTAACAGTAATTAACGTATTACCATACAATTACTGCCGTATAAACCTTTAATCCTTATCAGCCTGATCAATCAAATGATTCAGTTTACCCCAATGTTTTCCAAACTGCTTTTTGCGAGTGTTACATGGATTATTCTTTAGACTGCAACTGTTCCATATATTTCTTAATATCAAACACTCCATCAGTTGCAAAGATTTCGACCCAAAATTGATTCAAGTCAATTTCACCTTTCTCTTTTAGTAAGTGAATTACATACAGGTCTTCGGTCTTTAGTGCACAAATACCGCTTAGTTCTGCTGCCTGAATCCAGCTATCAGAAAAAGCGAGTGGTCTATCATTTATTGGTTTTCCAACGGCACTGTTACCAATGAATAATCCCTTATAGTTTTTACTCCTCAGTGTCCTGCCACGGTCAATCCAGTCTAAAAGCTGTTTTCGGCCGCCCTCATTGAATTGTTCATTCTTAGTGCTCTTAATCTCAAGAACACCCTCGAATGTTTTTCCTTCAATTACTACCTTAATCCAACCATCCTCTTTGTTCTTCTCCTCCGGTTCTTCAACATCAGCGCCGAACGAACGCAACATATCCCAAACTACAGGTTCAAGCGCAAACTCTCGTTCATAAAGGAGCTTGAGGCATTTCCGACATTCATCTTTTCGCAATTCAGCTTGTTGTAGGTTGTCAGACAAGTTCTTGATTTCAGTTGATATTTGTTGTATCTCATCATCAATGGCTTTTTGCCCCGGGGCAATGAACTGGGGTAGCCACTCTGGTTCCGGCAAGTTTGTTTCGATTCCACAAATAGTTGTGAGCATCATTTGTAGAGTTTCATCTTCGGAAAGGCTGACTTGGGGTAGAAACAATACCGAGCCGTATGATTTATGCGCAATTTTATCTCTTTTTGTTTGGATTTGGTAGAACAACTCAAAGATTAACGCATTATGGTAACGGTTGAAACAGAAATCATCTTCTCTAATATTAAATTCGAATCCATAATCTATTAATTTTCCCAAACCATACTTATTGCCTAAAAAATTTTCAGTCAATTTGCAACTGCATTTAGAGTATTCCCATTTCTTCAATTTGGAGATATACTCCTTATATCGCTCGTGGCGGTATTCATTAAATTCAATTGTGTTTCCAGGTGATGAATCCCAAACAAAATTGGCTCCTGTCCAATTTAAAAATGGTTGTTCGGTAGAAAAGTTAGGAATACTCAGCATTAACGACGATTGTTCTGTGTCTTCTACTGTGTTGGATAACTCTTCGTCAGTTTTTGTGGGAATTGTGAAGCGAGGATCACCAACCACAATAATTTTTCCACCATTCAATAGAATGCCTATTGCACTACTGAAATCCAAATGTCTAACGAAAACATCCCAATCCACCTGCTCCTGTGCTTCCCTAGACGGGATCGCAAGAAGATTCAGGATGATAAGGTCATAGTCTCGGATATTTTTGAGCTTGTTTAGATTTTCCCAGAGCAAGCAATCTAGTCTTACTGAATCAGTGGTTCTTTCGTATCCTTTTGCTCCTAATAGAAGCACTTTTAGCTGTCTTTCATTCATTATTTTGACCTTGTTTCACCATAACGATGTTAAACATATTGCCCTCTATAGAGCCTGTTTTCCCTTTTAGTCTCATTAGTATTCAGGAAAAACTATTTTATCAATATACAGCCAATATTATCAAAACTCAATATGCCATAACCAATTTTACAGATCAATTCGATGTCCAGGCGTACTCACCCCACCACCTCCCTTATCCAGAACACCACGCCATTGCATCCCAGAGCCTCCGCAATCCTCGCGATCTTCCTGCTGCTGTTTTTCATCCTGCACTCGTAAGTCAACTGCCTGTAAAGCTGCGCCAGCGTCAGCTTGG
>CAZAGU010000155.1:0-8525 GCA_964484805.1 uncultured bacterium | reverse complement strand
TGGTGACATGTTTGAAAAATGATCGTTACTGACTATTATGAACACGATCTGCTCAAGACCATCAGGACATTCCGGCGACAGCGTCACCGAAATCGTTCCATCGCCGTCAACTTGCTCACCGGAATTACAGCTCGCAAAGTTGATTATATCTTCGGATAATGTCAGGTACTCGCTTTCCGAAGACAGTCTGCCAGTGAAATCTCCAGTGTTGCCCACCGTGTAGTTGTAGAACCTGAACGACAGCTCAGTAGTTTCGCCGGGGTTTAACACGCCGTCGCCGTTGCCGTTTTCGGAATCATCCAGCGAGGTCATTTCTATGCGCGAAGAGACACTCATGTCCACCAGTGTCAACTCTCCATGATAGGGCAGGATGTCTTTGCCAGTGGCAGTGATTTTGATGTCGTCATTAAGGTTCGGGTCTTTGGCAAAGTCGCACTGACCTTGGCTATCAGTAAATTTCACATCGAAAAGGTTCACTTCATCAATGGATCCTGAATAAAGCGTAATCATTACATTAGGAATCGGTGTCTGTGTGATAGGATCAACAGCATTCACGCGAACCCAATCTGTGTTGAAAGGCAAATCGTTATCGTAAATCAGTTCAATCACACGAGGCGCTTGCTTCCAAGCTTTGAGCCCAGGGTCGCCACAGAGCATGAAATCGGTTGAATAAAACTCAAAGCGGTCAACATCACCGGGGTAGATTTTCGACAGGTTCATCAGCGACCACTGACGCGCCCAGCCGAAGGAAAGCTCAAGGTCGAGCATCGCGTGCGTCATGCTCATCACAAGCAGATTGTTCGGCGCTGTTTCTGGCACAGCCCAGACACAGGTTGAAACGACACTACCCTTAGCACCGCTGACATCGTCATAGCGTTCTGGATGCCCATCGTAATATTCACGACCAACCCAGAACAGCGATTCCATAGCCCATTCGCCATGACCGCTCGTCATCAGAGTAATCGGAAAAACGTTGACTGCTTCAAAAAGGTTTTCCGTGTGGACATTTCTGTGGTACAGCAAACCGCTGTTCTGCGCACGACCTGCGGCAAGATTGATTCTGGTGGCAAACTGTTCGCCCAGCCATTCAGAAGAGTTCAGGGTATCCCCACGAAATTGACCTACAATATCGAAGCCATTATGATTCATGACGTTGGCCAAATAATCAACTGCGTAGCTAACTGATTCATCCGCATTTACCAGCGACTCTTCCTGCACAACGCCTTCGTTAAACCACGACGGGTCATCCATATAGGGCTCTGCCTCGTAGCTGATGGTTTTGTTCACGCCATTGGCAAGCATGGCGGCGTTACCAGCGTGGAATCGGCTGAGTGCGACATCAGCGATCAGGTCTTCATCGCCGCCTTCGAGGAAGGCATACTTCAGATCAAAGTGATTCAACCAGGGTTGCATTTCCAATCTGCCACGGGGACTGCGGAGGATCATGTCCATCCCCTGTCCACCGACGTTGTTTTCATGCGGCTCAAGCTCATCTTCGCCAAACAACAGGATATCGTCAAAAGGTTCGATGCCCTGCGCAAGCAGGTCATCATAGCGCGCCTGAATGTCAGATCGAGCGGCAACCGGATCGCGTTCATCGCCTTCGGGGAGAACCAACAGTTCGACTTTATTACCGGCACACCGCTTCCATTCCATCAACCGATAAATCAAATGGTCAATCGCTTCCCGCTCGTCGCCTTCAATGAAACCGGGCATGACGAACAGATAGAATTCGTCGTAACCGCGGATTTCGATCAATTCCTGACTGTCGCGATGTAAGGGTGGATTGATTACCATGCTCTCCAAAAGCGTTTGCACCGAAGGACTTGGTGTGCGGAAAGCCGAGTTTGAGGAATGCAAATTTTCATCGGGAACAAAATTAACCTGAAAATTGGCTTCGCTGATTTGGATTATATCACCATTGACAGCATATACGGGGTTCACCGTTACTTGCGCCAGATTATACTGGCGAAATTGACTCATACGGCTAACAACCACAGGCTGCGTTGGGGTCGTATTTGCTGAAAAAACGGTCGGAGATGATTCCTGATTATTTTCCACACTGAGCATTTCTACTTCAACTCGACAACCTGCTGGCGCTAAAATCCAGCGGCTGGCGGGCTTAGGAAGATCGGACTCGATGGAAAATTCATCAATTTGATTTTGCAGATCAACATGAACGGCAATATAATCATTGTTCTCCGTGCTGACGGTAAAAACGGCATTCTGATCTTGAATTCCAGCAAAAGCTGTGCTGACAAAAGTCAGAGCGATGAAAAGAATCTGAAGCAATCTCATTGCAGGGGCTCCTCGAATGGTATTTTGCTTTCTGAGCATAAACTCACTAATATAAAAATATAACCACACTACAAAGGCTTCTGCAAGGAAGAGCCGAAAATGGGGCAAGGAAAATGAGTTAAGGAAAAAACGTAAGAACAAGGAGGATTTGTTTACCTGATAGTGAAAGCGGCTGTGATTTTCAGCCAGTAAGCGATTGCATCGCCGGGTGAAATCCCTTCTGTAATTGCAAAACGTTAAGACGGTGTATTACAATAATCGGGATATTCCCAGACTGAAGCACAACCGATACAGCAAAACGGAATCGGATAAATATCTTAAGAAGAAGTAAAATAATATAAAGAAACGACGATGAAGGAAATGTGCCAAATTTGTGCCACGTTACGATACAAATTCAGGAAAAAACAGGCAATGTCAAACACTGAATACAAGCTTAAAAACTTTATAGGTAAGGGTTTTACTGACTGCGCCAAGGATTTGCTGAAATAGGTCTTGAGAATCTTATCCTCTCCGCAAAAGACCTGTAAGTCAATTTTCGTTGGCTTACAGGCCTTTCTTGCCTGCTGGAAAGTTCATTTTGCTGACCGAAGAAGAAAATTCAATCTTTCAAGGTTTTGATCTAACACATCCCGTGTTAAATTTCAGATTATCTGGTTCTTCATTCCTGTTCTCTGCCGAGGATTTATCCGTTGAACAAGCCTCATAAGTTCATTCTGCTGGATCGAGACGGCACGATTATCTTCGACCGGAACTATCCACACAGCCCCGATCAGGTCGAGCTACTACCCAATGCCATAGCAGGCTTGCATGAAATAGTCACGCTTGGTTACGGCTTGATTGTCATCTCCAATCAATCCGGCATCGGTCGAGGGATCATTACCGTAGAGCAGGCTGAGTCTGTCAACAACCGTATGCGCGAGCTACTTGCGGCTGAAAATATCACACTCGCCGCGATATACCACTGTCCACATCATCCTGACGATCATTGCAACTGCCGCAAACCTGCAACCGGCATGATTGATCTTGCCGTTGCCGAGTTTGGGTTAAAGCCGTCCGAGTGCTATGTTATCGGCGACAAATGCGCTGACATTCAGCTTGCCGAAAATGTCCATGCCACGGGAATTCTGGTGCGCACCGGATATGGCGCTGAGACCGAAAAGGCAAAGACATGCCAACCTGCCTATATCGCCGATGACTTGCTGGATGCCGCGCAATTTCTGAAAGCGAGGATGTGAATCGCACGCCGGAAGTTCTTCTGAGGAGTCTGTCTGATAATTGATCGGCAGGCGTTTAAATAGCCTCACGCACGTCATGCCGACGAAAGTCGGTATCCAGAGAAAATAATTTATGTCTTGTGTATGCTGGACTTACAAACTCTCGTTCTGGGCTCCGGCTTTCGCCGGAGCGACGTGGGGTTTAAGGATTCGTCATTATTAGACAGTCTCTAATGTCAGGCTTCATCCTGCGTCACTGCAATCTTATGCCTTAATCCTTGAATCTGACAGGGTTTCTTTCTACATTCCATTCTAGTATGAAAACTTAGTTAAACTAGGCTTGCACCATGAATGTTACGACGGTTATCGGGATATTTTTCGGAAGTGTTCTGCTGATTTTAGCCATCGCCATGGGCGTTTCCGGCACGAATATCGGGCACATTCCCACAACCTGGGGAATTTTTATCAACATCCCCGGCTTGCTGATCGTCCTGGGAGGAACAATGGCGGCGACGTTCATCAGTTTTCCTTCGACCCTGGTGAGCCGAGTTTTTCACAGTTTGAGCCTAGTTTTCCGCCGCGAACCGGATAGTCCACGTCGTCTGGTCGCTGAAATTACTCGCTTGGCAGCGCTATCCAGGACCGGAGCGCTGGCTCTGGAGAAAGAGATGCACAGAATCCGAAATCCTTTTCTGAAGGATGGCATACAGATGCTCGCCGATGAATTCAGCGCCGAAGAGATCACTGAGATCATGCAACAGCGCATAGAATTTCGTACTCGCAAGGAAATGCAGGAAGCGAAGATATTCCGCACCATGGCGAGAATTGCCCCAGCGTTCGGCATGATTGGCACGTTGATCGGCTTGATCGGCATGTTGTCAAACATGGGCACAGATGACACTATGGGGTCAATTGGCGGGAACATGGCTGTGGCGTTGGTGACGACATTTTATGGCTTGATCCTGAGTAATATGTTTTTCATCCCGTTTGCCAATAAAATGGAAATGCGCACCCGCGAAGCTGTGGAAACCATGCGGATGATTCAGGAATCTATCCGCATGATTGCCGAGAGCTGGCATCATCGCAAGGTTGAAGATTACCTGAATAGCTTCATCCGTCCGGGAAATCGCATCCGAACACGTCTGAGAGAATCCGATGAAAGCTGACAGAAGAAAAATGCCCTTTTATCCATCGGGTGAGAATGATGATAATCAGGATGATTGGCTGATGTCTTATTCTGACATGATGACCTTGCTCTTCGCCTTCTTTGCGTTGTTGTTGTCATTATCCACGATTGACCCGGTGAAGATGCAGTTGGTAACAAAATCAATGGATGAAGCCATGGGTGGAGTGTCCACCGAGCCAGTGGTTTCTCTGGCCAAGATTCAGGCAGACCTCGAAAAGATTATTCGCGAGAAAGGTTTGACTTCGCAAGTTGCCGTTAATCGTGACAAACACGGCGTGGCATTGTCGCTTAAAGGATCGTCATTTTTCCCGTCCGGGTCGGCGGATCTATTGCCTAATTCCGAGCAATTTCTGGCGATGGTCGGCGCATTAATCGAGCGCATTCCCTACCAAATCGCTGTTGAGGGGCACACGGATAATATTCCGATTAGCACGCCACTTTTCGAGTCGAACTGGGAGCTTTCATCGGCTCGTGCCTCGCAGGTGGTTCGTTTCTTTATTAACCGCGGACTGGATTCACAGCGTTTTAGAGCAGTTGGCTACGCTGACACGAAACCAGTCAACGCCAGTATCAGAAATCGAACCCCTGAAGCGAGAGCTAAAAACCGTCGCGTTGTGATACTATTTTTAGATGAAATCCGATGACTTACGGCAAAGTTCGTATTATCTTGTGTAAAAGACTGTTAAATTTGTTTGGTGTGTAGTTAAGTTTTCCCACAGATTTTTCATTAAAGGCACAAATCCATGCGATTCCCAAGAATATTTTCCATTTTCCTGATGTTTGCATTGCTTATTTCTATCGGCTGTGTAAGCGAATCACTGCCACCTTATGCCAATAATAATCCACCAGTGATTCATGGCTTAACGTGGGATCCATCTGACCACGCAAGCGCATTGGACACGGTGTCTGTGTTGGCTGATGTGGAAGATTTTGATGGCGATTCACTGAGCTTCATCTGGAGAGTAACCGATGGCACTTTGATTGACTCAACGACAAATCCGGTCAATTGGGTTGCACCGGATACGATGGGAAGCTATCAGATAATCCTTGAACTTTTCGACATCTGGGGAGTTAAGGCGGAAATATCAGACACATTGTTCATCACCAATTCCCCGCCTCACATCACCCGAATGTATGCCAATCAAGACACAGCTTCAGGGATGGATACCGTTCGCGTGATTGCGGAATACATTGACCGTGATGATCCCGCTGATTCGCTGACTTATGTCTGGTCAACCAGATATGGCAGATTGTTTAATCAGACTGCCAACTTCGTTGACTGGATTTTACCGGAACAACTGGGCATATACACCGTTGTCTTTGCAGTAGCGGATAAAATCAATGCCCCGGTTCGCGACAGCCTTGAGGTTATTGTTGCCACCACGGGCTCGTTCAACGCGCCTCCGGCAATCGAGCGGGTGTGGGCGAATGATCCGCGCTTGGTCGCGTCAGGGCGCACTCGCGTGAGCTGCGATGCCAGCGATGATGACGGTGATCCGCTGTTTTATTCCTGGTCAGCCGATTTTGGCGTTGTAATCGGTTCAGGAGGTCCCCGAGTCGAGTGGCAGGCACCAGCAGACACAGGAATGTATCGCATTAACGTGGATGTTTCCGACGGTCGTGCTCACAACCTGGGTTTCACCACAATTCATGTCGTGCCAGACACCTTGGTGTTATACTCAAGCGATTTTGCTTATGATGATGTCTCTGGCGATTGGCAGGTTCAAAATAAACTCGCTGGCATGGGTGAAGACCCGGGTTCTTATGAGGCCAAATGGGACTCGACTGAGCAAGCAATGCGCATCAGCGGCATGAGCACATACTACAGCACATATGGCGTTCTTCTTCAGCGACAGATTTTCGATGAGGGTTCGTTCCGAGCCAATGTCAAGGCGACGAATACACAGTGGGGAACGGTTGGATTCATTCCCAAATACAAGAGCGAGCAGGATTACATTCTCATAGGGCTAAATTACTCCATTGGCAACTGGCTTGTGGTGCGTTGCGTTGATGGAATTTCTGCTCAGATAGCCAGCGGCTGGAAAAACTTCGTTGTTGGCAGATATTATGCTCTGGAATACAAGCAATTCGGTGGGCAGGTTCAAGTTTTCATAGATGCGGAATCTGTTTACGCCGGCGAGGCGACCGAACCTTTCATACAGCCGACTGCGATCGGTGTTGCAGTCTATGGACTTGTCGGCACTGGCGCCGCATACTTTGATGATGTTCGCGTAACGAAACCATAGCCGGATGAATTCCAAACCGTTACATAGTGACGAGTCCATCATGCGACTTTTCATGCTAATTCTTTTTTTGCTGATATTTTCAGCTGGAACGACTCAGGCTGCGGATAAATGGTGGGTTTTGTTCAGAGATAAAGGGGCTGAGGTCAATCTTGAAAATCTCAACACCAATTTGCCTGAGCGAACCCGCTCGCGCAGGCTGAAGGCTAGCTACACCATGACCATCGCAGACGCCCCGGTTTCTGAAAAATATCAACAGGCTGTGCTCGAAGCTGGAGCGTCCATTGTAACAATCTCCCGCTGGTTGAATGGGGTCAGCGTGATTGCCGATGTCGCGACCATCGCGAAAATTAATGTTCTCGATTGCGTTGAAGCTACTCAACGCGTCGCGTGGACAACTACCAACAGCATTGAAGACACTGAATTTCTTGAAGGAACATCTGACACAACACCCGACCGCCGTGAATATATTCCGCTGGGTGTCTATGGCGAATCTTTCCGGCAGGCGGATCAAGCCAGTGTGATTGATGCGCACCGCGCAGGATTCACTGGAGATGGAGTACTGCTGGGAATACTGGACACAGGCTTTCAGCTCGACCATGAGGCTTTCGCGGGGTTGGATGTGGTGGCGCAGTACGATTTCATCAACGGCGATACTGATCCTTCCTACGATCCGTTCACAGATCGCTCAGGACAGGCAAATCACGGCACTGCCTGCCTTTCTGTCATTGCAGGCTATACGCCAGGGCAACTTGTGGGCATAGCTCCGCGTGTGTCGGTGGCGCTGGCGAAGACGGAAGAGACGGGGTCGGAAACCCGCGTCGAAGAAGATTACTGGGTGGCTGGCATTGAATGGCTGGAATGGCATGGCGTGGATGTCGTGTCGAGTTCGCTGTCCTACAATGGCTGGTATGCCAGAAATGATCTCGACGGCGTGAAACCACTGACAACGCGAGCGGCACAACGTGCTGTTGAGATGGGCGTGATTATCTGCAATTCCGCAGGCAACGCGGGGCCTGAGCCGTTGACGATTGGCGCGCCCGCCGATGCGCCGGGAGTGCTGGCGATTGCCGCAGTGGATAAGTTCGGGGTTATCACTGGGTTTTCATCGCGAGGCCCATCTGCCGATGGGCGGATTAAGCCTGATGTGGCGGCGATGGGACGGAAGGTCACTTGCGTTCAGCCGATGACATTCAATGAATACACGCGCTGGAATGGCACATCGCTGGCATGTCCGATTGTGGCGGGTGTGGTGGCACTTGTGATAGAAGCTCATCCAGACTGGAGCCCTCGCCAGATCATTGAGGCGCTCACCATGACGGCGGACAGATCATGTCGCCCGGATACTGCCTATGGATACGGCATTGTCGATGCGATGGAAGCGATTTGCTACCCGTCGGTTAAGGGCATTATTGCGCTGAACGAGCCTGATGGAGATATTTCAGGAGTTACAGTGCTATTGACAGGCAACGATTATTCAGAGCGACAGATCGTCAGCGATCAGGGCTTTTACCGCTTCAATAATGTGCCGATGGGATCGTTGAGGCTTGAAGTCTGGCGCGATGGCGAGATCATTACCACGCG
>CAZAGU010000154.1:0-8540 GCA_964484805.1 uncultured bacterium | reverse complement strand
ATGAGTTGACATGTTCACAAAGTGAAATGTCCAGTGTTAAATGAATAGAGTAATACCTCCCTTTTTTTACATCCCCAGCTCGTACAAAAATCGGGCACGAGCCGGGGATGTCGGAGGTTGGCAAATATTGCGTTCCCGTCAAGTTACAAACCTTACGGAAACACAATACTATGGATGGACCTGTCCGGTTATTTCATCAGAGCAACCTTGCATACAGAGTAAAAACCGTTGGACTCCATCCTGATAAGATAGATGCCAGTGGCAATATCTCTGCTATTCCAGATCGCCTCGTGGTAACCTGCATTCTGCTCGCCGTCGAACAGCGTGGCAACCATTCGGCCAGCTATATCGTATACCCGGATTGAAACCTGTGATGCTTCAGGCACATCATAGCGTAGTCTGGTCATAGCGTTGAACGGATTCGGATAGGCTGAAGACAGATAATAAGCATCCGGTACAGCAGCTATGACCGTAACTTCCAGAGCTACAAAACTATCGGTCTCATACACCAGACCGGAACCTTCGATGATTATACCGGTTTCAAGTGCTATTTCAACCTCTCGAACATCATTCCACAGATGAAGCCTAAACGCTTCGTATGGTAGAAGTCCGTCTTTAACTTCAGTTGACTGGTCATCGCCCCAGACTGCTAAGCCGCAACGACCGTCAATAACTTTGCCTGTGCCGACTAACAGACCGGATGAACAGAATGCTGCAATCTGATCGCCGTCGTTAATGTTCATTCCTTTGACTGATGTCAAGAGAATGCTCATGTTCTCTCCTGTTGACACAGGGGTCGCCCAATAGCTGTCATTCTCACCGAAGGTTTCAGCAACAGCCAATGCCGCACCTTCTTCTTGTTCCCGCGGATAGTTCAGAACAATAGGTTCTTCAGCTTCTAATTTGACTTGGTAACCTTGGGTCTCACGCCACGGCATCATGTTCGAGAAGTTGAATTCCGGCGACAGGAAGCGTCCTTGACCATCTTTAGCCAGTTTGACAAAGTCGATAATCGGCGACAGGACATAAAAATTTGGGGCACTGGCATCAAGTTGATAGGTCGGGAAGTAGGCCACTATATTCCAATTCGGATTGAGAGGAATGTCATCATCAGCAGGAATTGGTATTCCTGACCAAGTTGTCTCGATATCCTCATCGATCTTGACCTGATAACCCTCTACGAGATTCCAAAATGGGATGTTGTTGAAGCCCCAAACAGGTGAGTAAAACCGACCCTCGCCATCCTTCATAAGCTCAATATGATGGTTTTCCTCGTCAATCCGTAGTTGCTCCGTCATTAGAATGATATCTGGACCATCCTCTTCTTCCCACATATTTTCAGGCGGTGTGACGTTGATCGATATCATGTTCCAGCCTTCATTAAATGAAACGATAAGTTCACGTCCCTGATCGGCTTCAAGGCTAAGAACGGTTAATGCATTTGCTGTCCAAACTGCAGGACCGGATACAATAGTGGTAGAAGCGAAATACTCAACATCCGCTTCATCGTCCCAAACACGGAAATTGATCAATTCATCGGCACGGAAGCCGTCGATTTCGCCATCCTGTTCGTCGCCCCATGCAGCAAATCCGAGCCTTTCACCATCTTCCCAGACCGCGGCGCCGGCAAGCAGGTTGTTGGGTGTAAATACTCCGACCTCCCAACCGGTAGTCACCGGTTCACCTTCGGAAGTCAACGCGGTTATGAGAAGGCTATGGTCGCTGTCAGTCTGCCTGAAATCTGTGAAATGACGAAGGTCAGGCACAAGTTCGCCAACGCCAATACCACTCAATCTAACATTAACTATATCGTTCTGCGGATCGTTAGAATAAATTATCAACTGACCATTGAAATTGCCTTCTTCCAAGGGGGCGAAGGTCACTTCGATGTCTGCCGATTCATCCTGATCCAACCTTATACGATTGTCCAACTGCCAAACAGCAACATGGTCGGGGTTGCCATTCACAACTTCAGTTAGAACCCAAGTTCGGTTATCCCAATCTTCGGATACATTTATTCCACCGGAGCGACCTTCGATCAAATGCAAGTCAGTTACGAACGTAAAGTCACCGGTGTTCAGGTTGGCTTTGTAAATCCGGTGACCAAAATCACCTTCGGACGTGGATAAATATAGCTTACAACCATCCGGATCGTCTCCATGCCAAGCGAGACCGTAAATGCGAAGACCAGCCGGACGATCGATGCGTTCGATTTCGTTACCTTCGCGGTCGAAGCCAACTATGTCTGTAGTGATATTTGCGAACCAGAATATTTCCAATTCCGGATCCCAAGCTATACAACGGCTAAAGTTCCTCGGTATTTCAAAGTCAGCGACTGGTTCACCCTCAATAGTGAATCCATATACGACACCATCATCAACTCCCCACAGCAACTCTCCATCCCAAGTTAAATCCCGCATACCATAGCGCGATTCATTAGGTTGTTCAAACGAACCGTCGTAACTACCATCGCGGTTGAAGATATGAATAAGGTTAATTTGCTCGCCATTATTGCCGCCGGCAACGTAATAGTGGTCACCGGTGAAGACAACGGCATTCAAGCGGTTGTCGTCAGCTAAGTCAGCGGAGGGAAAGGCTTCGCGGAGCGCAAACGGGTGATATTCGACCTCGCGTGACAGTCTTCGATTCGTGGAAAAATAATCACCTTGAGTATTTAACGCTTCAATTAAAAGGGGTGATTCACCACTATTCAATACCTCCAGGCTCCACGTGGCTCGACCGCCCAATTCGACTTCCCGGAAAGAATGACGATCTTCGGAAAGCTCAATTTCGCCGCCGTTTTCAATTACAAGTAGATGTGCCTCAAGAACGATCTCCTGATTCTCCGGGTCATTCGATTGAAAACGAATTTCAGCATCATACGCGCCTTCGCGAAGATTTTCAGCGTTAAATGACAAGGTTATGTCCGTATGTTCTCCGGCTTCGATCTCGCCTGCAATCGGATCACAATCGATCCAGCGTAACTCTTCTATGCCATCATCGTACATATACCACGTATTCCGGCCCCACATGCCATGCCACAGGTTTTCGCTATCGTGGCAAGGTTCGTTATAAGGTTGGTCTGTTCTCCATGCGAAATTCTGAACTGCATGTGTGTTCCAGTTGTCATCTACTAATACTTGGTAAACGCGACCACTCGTATTGCCCCAGAGTTGGCCATCAGGATGTTCGGGTACCCAGTCTATACCATAGATATTAGCATTATCCATCGACTCACGGTATGTAAATGAGGTAACCGGTTGATGATTTTCTATCGAAATTACATGAATCCGATTGTCATCCAGAGAGTTCATAAAAACATACTGATTTCGATCAGATCCCATACCTGCAATCTGCTGGAAGTTAACATTGAACTGATCGACACGGTTACCGTCGAGATCGTAACGATATATCTGGTTAGTATTCCAACTGCTAATCCATAAAAGTTCACCGTCAAATGTCATCGAAATTGGATTGTTATTGACATTGAAGAGATGAACTTGTTCGCCTTCGAGTGTCGAAGCTGCAATCCGGTTCGAGCCATAGGAGCTGCCCCAAAGTAATTCTCCGTCGAAAGCCATACCACCGACTTCACGCAAAGGAGATTCAAACTGGTGGAGCAGATCACCAGCATTGTCTCGATGTGGTCCAACTTGCTCGTCAATTCTGCGTACGCTACGTTCCTGTTGGTCGCGTTCCGGTTCATTAACTAATTCTATATCACCTTCCCATCGCAAAACAGCTCCGCCGTCATTATATAAGCAAGCTGTCCGTTCAGTCTGCTCATCCGGGTGCAGAGAAACGTAAATATCCTGGGGTTCCAGTCTGATAACTGGTGGACCAAACGCTTCAGCATGGATTGGAATCTCAAATTCCGGCTGATCTTCCGAGTTGTTCTCGATAGTGATTGTTGCATCATAGTCACCCGCTTCATCGGTTTCAAAGGATAATATCACTTCAGCATTTTCCTCCGGCGCCAGATTAAATTCAGCGGGTTCAGCGCTAAAACAGTCATTATCGAAAGAAATATCGGTTACTTCAAGATCAGCGGTGCCAGTGTTAGTTACTGTGAGAGGAATCTCGTAAATGTCTTCGACAAAGATGTCTTCAAAGATGAGGTTGTAATCGATCAGGTTCGGATACCCGGCGTCTTCAGTCCATTCAACAGCGATTTCCGAGATACCTGTGACATGGATTAGAATAGTTACTTCCACATCAGGGTTTTCTGGATCATTGGAAAGAGTATGCAGGACGGCTTCGTAGTCGCCGCCTAACAAATCTGTTAAGTCAAACGTAATAACGATTTCCAAATCATTATCAGGAGCAACCATTCCTTCCATAGGCTCCCAGGTCATCCAATCGATCCATGTGTTGCTAATCGCAATCGCTAAGCCGTCTCTAACGCTCCCTACTTGTCTATAGTTGATATTTATGCCGTTCTGTCCATCGGGACCCTCGAATCCGATGTTACTGTTGCTGCCGCTGTAATTCTGTTGGTGTCCGTATTGATATAAGACTGTACACCTGTCACCTTGTTTTTGTAGGATGACTTGGAAAGTGGATCGAATACCATTATTACTGTATTGAGGCACATCAATCCATGACACAACAGCCATATTCTGCTGGTTCGTCCAGTAGTACATTGAACCACCGGCACTGGGATTCAGGTCATAGTTGTTAATCAGGAGTAACGAATTGGGCTGCCCCTGGTTTGGAGCTTGAGGAAGGCTAATAGTATTTCCACCAAAGTTCACATCGAAAGTAAGCCAACCGTTGGAACATACGCGGAAGTGATCGTGAACTTCGTCGTACCAAGTAAATTCCCAGCCGAGATCCAACGAACCGCTATTCCAATCATCACTCGCCTGCAGGCGTTGACCGACATCGGTGATATCCATCCAGTCAAATTCAGGCCCATTGTCTTCTTCGTTGTCACGCCAAATATAACCGAAATCATCCGGACCGCCGAGATCGTCTCTAACCGGACCAACGAATTCGTCCTCAATTTTAGCAAAGTATTGCTGCCACTTTGCGACTTCGTCTTGTTTAGCCATATCCAACTTCATTCTGGATTGAAGTTTATCTTCCAGTGGTTCAATAACACATGCGAGGTTGACAGGACCGACATGCCTGACTTGAAGAGGTCGGTCCCGGTCAGGTTCTCCTACTATCTCACCTACGGTTTCAAAGCGCAGGTTGCAGCCTCCTTCATTACGTATAACGATCGAACGTTCTTCAACATCGCCGCTGCGTAAATTTTCCTCGATATTGAGGTCTTCCTCGCTTATGACAATAACCGGCGGGGAAAATGCCGCGGCGTGAAGTGGCAGTTCGAAAATGCCGTCGGGATCGTTGGAAGTAATCTGTAATGCTGAGTTATACTGAGCCGCTTCCTCTGAAGAGAATGTTATACTTATATTTTGGTTTTCTTCCGGTTCGAGGGTGAACTCATCGACATCGAATGTGAAGTGTTCATTATCTAACTCAATATTTGTGCCTTCAAGCTCCCAATTGCCGGTATTCGTAATCGAGACTTCGACTTCATAGTTGTTCTCTACAAAGATATCTGGGAAGCCGGCATTCCAATCGATTATTTCCGGATAACCGAATGCTTCCGACCATTCGACTGTCATCTCAGGCGCTGGCGCTGTATATGAATCAGTATCTTCACCGACGTATCCCTCGTGCGATACACGTATCCTAATCTCACGTTCCGTACCATCGGGCTCTGGATTGGGAGACTCATATTCTATTTGATAGGTCGCAAACAAGACTCCCGAAATAGTTTCGTAAATCTCTTCAAGATTATCCGGAGAAGGGGCATGATAATACAACCCTCCCGTTTCATTAGCAATGCGCTGTAAAAATTGGGGATTGACATCACCTAAGCCTATAGTATATACTGGAATATGTGTATTGCGAGAATGGGCGATGACTTCATCAATGCGTCCGCCATCCCCTGCTTGACCATCTGTAAGAGCAATGATCGCTTTGGGTTCTCTTTCATTAATTGTCCAGGAAATTCCTTCATAGATAGCGCCCATAAGCGAAGTTCCTCCACCAGCTCCATTCCAGTGTGCACGTATTGCGTTAGTTAGTGCATTTTGATCTTCAGTAAAGGCTTGCACCATCTCAACCCCATCAGAGAATTTAATTACAGCGGTTCGGTCGTCGTCTCGCATAAAATTAACGTAATGAACGCAGGCGTTCTGGACATCAATAATAGGTTGACCGTTCATGCTTCCGCTATAATCCATCACTAAAGCAGTAGATACACTAATGCCTTCACCTTCGCCTTCGCCTGAAAGAATAAAGTCTTCTACTTCTTCACCATCTTCTATAACTGTAAAGTCATCTTCGTCTAAATCAACAAGCGGCTCCCCCTCCTCATCTTCGACACAGAGGAAACATCTTATGACTGGAAAGTCACTAATACCCGTCTGGGTAATTCGTAAGTTTGCATCTGTCGCGACTATAAACATCAGGTTTTCATCTTCGTCTTCCGGATACCTCAGTTCCACATCACCAACCGAGGCTGTGAAATAAAATTCGTATTCACCGATCTGTCCAGGTATCACGTGACCGAAAAATCTTACCCCGTTCAGCCAATCGTCACCCTGATTTCCGAGCCTGCGTGGATCGTCATCATTAATGTGTAAAAACACGTTGTTCGGCGCTCTTGAACCTCTATAGTACACTGAAAGGAAGAATCTGGTGTTCTCATCGCCGATTTCCTGGCTTACGCGGCCGTTATATAATTCAGGTTCAAGGATTTCCTCAAGCTCCACACTAAATTCGTAGGGATGCTCATAACTATTGCCTAACGGCAAACTTGAATAGCACAGATAGTATCTTTCATCATCCTCCACTTCAATTGAAAGTTCTCTATTTTGAGGATCTTCATTCGATATTTCATCGATGACTTCAAATTCATTGTTTATGACTTGACCAATTTGAAGTGACCAGTTGTTCTGATTATGAATGGATTCTATTTGTATTACAGCAATTCCATTTAGATCAGATTGGAAATAGTAAAAGTCGGTATCTATATTGTTGTCTTCTTCGATGGGGATTGTTGTAAAGCCTTTATAATCTTCATCCGGGAATATGTGATAAGCAAACGCCGGGATATTCGGTTCATCCATTCCGGTTATAACAGCCTCAAAATTATTTGTTTCTCGAGTGTGTACTCCAAAATACTGGATTGTATTTGAAATCCCATTTGGATGAGTGCCATCTTCACTATAAAGTGCCTGTGATGAAAGCTGAACGACACCATCACCCTCTCCTTCGTCTTGAATAATCATATCTAATAACGCTTCTTCATACCATGCTAAATCATCCATATCTTCTTCCCTGGCGATAAATCTAATCCAAGTATAAAAAATATCATTAGGTAACGGTATATTATCATTAGCGATAGTATTGTTGTTCTCATTGATTCCAACAATCTGATCATAAACATTTCCATTGCAGTTCACATCGGCATTATGGTAATCCCAATTCCACCATTCGGGGCTAAACATTTCTTCAGTTCCGCCAAATAGGTAAACCCCCTCAAATACATCATCTCCATCTTCAATAATGGATAATAAATCTCTGCACGCTTCACCCAAAAGATCTGGAACTGCATCGTCTCGTCTGACTTGTGCCCTTACTACATCACCAAAATTAACTCCCAAATGTGGAGTCCCGAGTGTGATTACACGTGCAACTCTATGCCCGGATTCTTCATCATCAGCAAACCACCAGATATGTTCGTCATCCACAGTTCTCTGTAAGTACTCCCTGATTGCAAGTCCTCCCATCGAATGACCGATCAGGACAACTTTCTCGCAATTGGTAATTGAGATAACTTCTCTGATCATATACTGCAAAGCAAAGCCCTGTTTTACAATTGCAGCGGTATTGGAATGATTATAATTTTCATCATCCCAAATATCGTTAAAAACATCCTCGTTGAAGTTCACAGCAAACAAACTTGTATTCGCAGGTATATTGCCTTCATTGACGATTTCGTTGTTGAAATTTGTCCAGCCCAGAGGTTCGACATCGCTTTCGTATTCTGCCTCCCCATTATCACAGTCATGATTCAAACAAATGTGATAAACATAGGGATCGCCTAATTCGCCAAACTCTTGAATATTGGAAATGGTTTCCTCCCATGTTTCATGGTCACTGGAAAGCCCATGCACGAAAATAATCGGGTATGGAAGATTTGCCCAGACGAAGTTAGCAGTTAAAAACATGCTAACGAAAATGAGAAGTTTAAGTTGCTTCATGATGAATGCTCCTGTTTTGAATCTTTAATAAACCATTTCCTGATTTGAACCTCAACTTTATGACAAGAGAACTCGTAATCGAAGCGTTGAAGATTACTGGAGAGGCACTGTCAGAAATTTTGTGTAAATGTATTTTTCTGTCCCGTTTATTTTCTGGTTCATCCGACTATAGCGTACTTAGCCTCATGAATCGCCATGCTTTTAAGTTTGAAAAATTCCAAGTCTCTGAATCCGTAAGCTTGTCTTTTCATGGTCTTG
>CAZAGU010000153.1:0-8552 GCA_964484805.1 uncultured bacterium | reverse complement strand
CACAAGGATGATCGTTTGATGGAACTAGGCGTGACCAAGACCTTTGTGTGGAATCGAAATGGGTTAATGTAAAGTCTGGTATTGAATCTAAATCATCACCACCAAGATAAATATAGGTTTTATAAACTATATCTGAAGGTTGAAAATCTTCAGAAAATATAAATGAAGATATTCCAAATACATTGGGTCCATCTCCAATCAGATCCCCAATAAACGAAATTTTTCGCCCCATGCTCTCATAATCATGGTAGGGTCCAATTCGCATGTCTGGATTACCCCGCATTCCCATATAACAGAAGCGAAGATTGACGCGATTATCAGCGTTGAGCCAACTTGTTAAAGTATCCCCATTGGGAAAATAGCGGTCTGTGGTGTAGAGAATATCGTCGCATCCGTCGCCGTTCTGATCGCCGATGCAACAGTAGTATTCGCCCCAATCGCCATCCGGGTAAGGACCTTCCTCCTCCCAGAGCAGGCGTAAATCCCGCGGGTCATCCGCTCTCATCACCGGCGACGCACAAACAGTTAAGAAGGCAAGGAACAGCGTAACAGTTAATTTTTTCATCATTCATCCCGTCAGTTCATTTCCTATGGAAATACTTCGACACACTTCAATTTAACCACAGAACCGCCAGAGGGCAAGCCCATTTCCACAAAAAGCAACAACGGCGAAGCACTATGCCTCGCCGTTGCAAAAGTCAGATCAGAATCTAATCTATTCGGAAATATTCGAATATTGGCTACTATGCCACAGCAGAGGATTTTCTCCCGTTGGCGGTAGTATGCCCTTGCCAATCGCCCGGTCACCATCAAACATGAGGTAGCTATACTTGCCGTAGTGTGGCAGTTTCCGCGTGCCTGACACCGGGTCAGCTTCCGCGCCAATGGCAGTCAACACGATCACTCCAGCATTCTCGTCCTCAAGCCTGAAGACACCGTTCACAGTAACATTCGCCGCAGGAGCATTGTTTTCCATGCCAGAACTGAGTTCCACCGCGATTTTCTTGAGCAGAGGCTGATACTCCGGCATTTTGTTCAAAGTTTTCCATTCACCCATCACCCAGCGAGAACGCCCGTCCTCAATATCCGCCGCGTTTTCGACAATGTCCTGATCGTCGTGTTTCAAGCCCTCGGCAACCGATAGGAATGCCTCGCGGGCTTCCCCCGAAGCTTCAACTAGAAACACTCCTTCAGGATCGCCAAAGAATGAAGCCAGAGTTGCGGGAATTTCTCCACCATAAAGCCCGCGAAAAACGTCAAAGTCTGGGTCAACATGAATCTGCGTCAGTTTGCCTTTACCCTTGAGGTGGATTTCTGTGGTTGCGGAATTTATCTCAACCCAATGCTTTTGGCTTTCGCTATCGTCTGTTGTGGTTTCGATGGGAAGAAGATAGCGGAAATCAATATCGGCGTGGGTTTGGATGTCTAATTCCACACTCCACTTTGACCAACGATGTTTAACTACAACATCTTCAAAAGAAATTAACGGCGCGCCCATTCCGTTGACCCATTGATCGAAGAACCAGTCGAGATTTTCACCGTAAACTTCAGAGAATATTTCCTGCCAGTCATTCCAGGAGATGGCTTGCCCGGTCTTGCGCTTGACCATCTCGCGAAGGGCTTTGATGAATAAATTCGGGTCGGTCTGATCGCCCATCATTTTCAGCATGTGGAAAGTCATCATGCTTTTGCCGTAGCCAATCGCTCGGTCGCTGGATTCAGCACGGGCGATGAAGTCTGTGAGCGGGTAGTCGTTGCCGTCATTTACGTAGGCAGTGTAATCTCGCAGGACATCGCGTCGATATTCCACGCCACCGGTGGGTGAACGGTCGTTCTTATATTTATGATCTGCGAGGTAAACAGTCAATCCTTCGCACCAGTTTCCGCCGCGGTAATCAACCAACAGTGAGTTGCCAAACCAATTGTGAAGAATTTCGTGCCCCAGTGAAGTATAGCGAATAAACGGCAAATGCAAGACTTCGCTGCCGAGCAATGTCCAACCGGGCATTCCATAGCCGGAGGGCATGAAATTGTCCACCACAGCGAATTTCGGAAAGGGATAATCACCGAGCATTTCGCTGTACATGGTCAGATATTGGGTGCAGGATTGCAGATAGCCGTCGGCAAGTTCGGCTTCAGCAGGGAGGAAGTAGGTCATCACGCGGATGCCGTCGTGGTCAATTTCCTTCACCTCGAAGGGCGCGGCGCTGAAGTTTATGCCTTCAAGTGGAAAATCGGATACATGGGTCACTTCGGTGTATTCTTCGGTTTCAACCCAAGACGGATCGCCGGCGGTAACGGCGTTCCAGCCAGCCGGTAGCTTTGCGGTCAGGCGATGGGTCGCCTGGCAATCGGGTAAGCCAGGATACCACCATGCTGATGGCGAGAGGTAAATGCCCTCTTCGCCGATGGTGCCGTTCACCTCAAAGGCAATGCGTTCGCGAGAAAACTGGCGATTGTCGGGGGGGGTATATAGCGTGCCTTCCCAAGTGATCTCCACCTTAAGCGAGTCAGCTTTCCGGGAGTTGTAGGGGATCTTCGCCATCCAGAGAGTGGCGTTTGATGGATCCCATTCGCCAAAAACGCCGTAATTGGGTGATATTTCTTCTGGCAACCATGCTTCAACCATTTTTGCAGTCACCTTTACACCGTTTACGCGACAACCGAGCACGGTAAACGATGGGTTGAGCAGAAAGCCGACATAATTTGAGGAGTCGCGATCCATTGAAAGCAAGGCTTTGCCGGTTAACTGGTGATTTGGCAGATCAAAGCTGACATTCAGATCATAGTGCGTTGCCGGGCAACAGATTTCAAGTTGAGTAGCTTTGAGTGGCGCTACCGCCAGTAAGATCAGCAATGTAAAAGCTAAACGCATGAGGTTTTTAGGTGTCATGAAACAATCGCGTGTTAAAGGTTATGGTTTTTCGGCGTTAACCGCCAGCCAGCAGGTTCGCTTCAAAAGAGTACGTTGTCCGATTGCGGATTTTTTGCACTTCAAAAGCCCGTTCGACCATGCGGTCAATAAGTTGGCTGAATGACCGCCCGCCATGCTCCCAAAGGTAAAAGCTCAGCGAGCCGGGGATGTTGTTCAGCTCGTTAATATACACTTCGCCGTTGTCGTCAATCAAGAAGTCAATCCTCGCCACGCCGCCTGCCCGAGCCGCTCGAAATGACTGCATCGCGAGAGTCTGAATGCGCTTGGTGGTTTCGGTGTCCAGCGGTGCTGGGATCAATCGCTGTTGCCCCGCCATACCTTTTCCTCCAGTTTTCGCGCCCTTCTTGCCGCCGCCGGCTTTGTATTTTTCGTCAAAGGTCAGCAGTTCCGCCGCGCTGACAGGTTGTTCCAGAACAGACGCAATGGGTGGATCGCCATCCAGCACCGAGCAGTTGATTTCCGTCGGATGGATGAGCGCGCGCTCGATCAACGCCCGTTCGCAGAATTTCAACGCCAGATCAACGCCGGTTTCCAGCTTGGTTAAGTCATCGGCGCGGCTGATCCCAACCGAAGACCCAGCCACCGCGGGTTTGATGAACAGCGGCAAGCCGAGCGTCTGCTCAAGCCTCGCCATTTCCGCCGCGGGATCGGCATCCCAGACATCACGCCAGACGACGGAATAGGGCAGATACGGCAGTCCTTCGGCGAGAAGCACGGATTTGAACAGAGCTTTGTCCATGCCAACGGTGGAGCCGCGCACGCCTGACCCTGCAAACGCCACATTTGCCATCTCGAACATGCCCTGCAATGCGCCATCCTCGACGAATGTGCCGTGGGTGGCAGGCAGAACGCAGTCGATTTCGATGACTTTGGGCTTGCGAAGTGGTTTCGGATCGGCCTCGATCAACCGTAATTTGGCACGCATGGGATCGGGCGCAGGATAGACCCGCATCAGTTTGGAAAGTGGCGGGTTGGCTTGCTTGAAGAAAGCCAGATTGCCAGCTTCCTCGCCGGTGTACCAGACGTTGTCGCGGGCAATATACACGGGGTGAACGTCGTATTTATCGTTATCGGCGGCGGCTGCTAGGGCCTGATGACCGGAGAGGATTGAGACTTCATGCTCAACCGACCGACCGCCGAAGATTATTGCCAGAGATGTTTTGGGCATGGAAAAACTCTTAAAGGATAAAAAATCGCAAAACTCCGAAAGTTCTACTTCCCAATTTAACCAATCCACTGGGTGAATGAAAACAAATCCAACCTGGAATTGGATACCTTAACGAATCTATGAGCTCTTCCCCCTTCCCGCTCACCCCTTTTCAACAAATACCTTCACGCGGTTTCTGCCAGCCTTTTTCGCGTCGTACAGCGCCTCATCTGCCGTCTGAACAAGGTGTTTGCCAAAATCTTCGCTGTTCGCGGAAACTCCCATGCTGATTGTGACTTTCAGGTCATTGCCGTCAATCAGCCAGCTCGCAGATTCAATGGCGGACCGTAGCTTTTCGGCAAGCTTCAGCGCGGCTTCAATGGGT
Organism: uncultured bacterium; assembly: GCA_964484805.1. Lineage (GTDB taxonomy): Bacteria > Electryoneota > AABM5-125-24 > Hatepunaeales > Hatepunaeaceae > CAZAGU01. The sequence goes on along the minus strand of CAZAGU010000153.1, from coordinate 4,085 downwards.
GTGTTGGGCAGGATGATCACAAATTCCTCACCACCATAACGGGCGATGATGTCTGATTTGCGGATGCGCAACGATAAAATCTCGGCAGTTTTGGCGAGCACTACGTCGCCGGCTTGATGTCCAAAGTTGTCGTTGACCAGTTTGAAATGATCGAGGTCGGAAATAATGCAACTTAAGGGATGGTTCAGGCGATGGCTCAGTTCGCAGTATTCGGTTAGTTTGGCGGCGAAAAATCGCCTGTTGTAGAGTTTCGTCAGCGGGTCGCGGGTGGAAAGTTCTTCTAAGAGATGATTCTTGTCCTGAAGTTCTTCCATTGCGTTCTGTAATTTTCGTTCGATAGTTATTCGCAGGTCAATTTCTTTTTCGAGCTCCTCAGTGCGCCAGCGGAGGGTGTCGCGGGATCGTTTCATGCGGATCACACTCTGCAATCTGGCGATTAAGTCTTCCTTAGAGACTGGCTTGCAGAGCAGATCAGTGGCACCGAGGTCTAGCGCTCTCCGCTTAAGTCCATCATCTTTAAGCCCGGTGAACATAATGATTTCAAAGCGGTGCTCGTCTGGCTTTTTCTTTAACTCTTCCAGCAATTCTAACCCACCCTCTTCGGGCAGGTTGACATCCAGAACCAGTACATCGAGCTGTGTCTGGGCGATGATCAGTCTGGCATCTCGAACGGAAGAAGCCGTCAAAATTGTCCAAACATCCCGCATCGAGTGAAACATTCTCCGAATGCTCTCCAACATGCCAGCGTCATCGTCAACGAATAGAATTGTGGCTTTCATTACTTTATCCAAATTTCAGAGCTATCTCATCAGCGTTATCTTCAATGTATGCTCAGAATCTCGCCCTGTCAATCTACATAAATACGTCCCGGTAGCCATGCTTTCAGCATTCCAGACGATTGAATGATTTCCCGCCGTTAATTCGCCCTGATGCAAGGTCGTTATCAACTGTCCGTTGAGATTGTATAATTTCAGCGAAACATTCTGCGTTTCGTCAACCGACACGCTGATTTTGGTCGTGCTGTTGAAAGGATTCGGATAAGCACTTATTAACTGAAATTCTTGCGGAGGAGCTATAGCTTTAAGGCTCACGACCGTGAGTTCATCGGTGTGATAGACCAGACCATCGCCGGCTAAAATACCATCCAGCGTCAAGGACACAATGCCATCACCTGATGCCAGTTGCAATGAAAATGATTCCCCTTCCAGCAATCCCCAGCCGTCCTCATCAATGCCGTCTTCACCCCATACTGCCAGTCCGCAACGGCCATCGGCGCTCAAATTGCCCGAACCGACCACCATGCCGCGGTCGTCAATGGCTTCGATGGTTGCTCCAGAGGGCAAAGCAGCAGGAAAAAGCCCATCCACAAGCAGCGACATGTTGCGGGATGTCGTGCGCATCGCCAGCAGACTTGCTGTTTGTCTGGTGGTCAATGGGTTAGGTTTGGCGACCGGCTCACAGGATATATTGACTATGTCCGGCGGATAAATTAGCGTCGTTGCTTCAGTCACTCGGATTTGATAGCCGCGAGTTTCTCGCCATGCCAGCATATTTGAGGTGTTTTCCTCGACGATAAGGAATCGCCCTTCTCCGTCTTTTGCCATAAATAATACATCAAGGATAGATTCTAAGGCATGATAACTCGGCGCATCCACACTGAGCGAATAATCGGGAAGATAGGAAACAATATTCCAGCCCCGCGTCAAGGGCAATTCAGTTTGTGGGTCAATCGGTCTGCCGGTGAGCACCAGAGCGCAATCATCAGTAACAAGTACTTGATAGCCATTGAGACTGTTCCAGTAGTCAATATTATTAAAATTCCATTCGCGTGTGTAAAAATGACCATCTTCATTTGTAATCCGTTGGAAGTACTCACGGGCTTTAGATGGCTGGATTTTCTCCATAACTTTAATCACGGACGGACCGGGATCAGCAGAATTCTGGTAGAGTGAGATCGGGAGCTGGATGTTGACGGAAATCACATTCCAGCCGCGATTCAGCGGAACGACGACAGTTTTATCATCATCGCGCGCGGGTGGCAAATTCTGCGCGATGGCGGCGGAGATAGTGGCACAGCAGAAAACAGCGATCAATGCGATTAGAATGTGGTGCTTCATTGTCATTCCTGAAATTTCCTTGAATATGCTCTGAAACTACAATGTAGCAAGCGATTACGATTTGTACAAGAGTTTAGTTGTGAAAACAGGTTTAACATATTATGGAAAGACAATTATGTTAGACCTGTCCGGGCAAACCAAAAAGACCACCCGCTACAATCCGCGTTCGCGAGGAAGCAAAGCGACGACGATATCTCATAAAAGTTCGAGAATCACCCTCGCAAGCAATGGAACACGTTAAACACACATAGCACTGTCGTTCCCGCGAAAGCGGGAACCCAGTTTTGATCTTAGGGTTATTCTTCCTTAAATCTTTATTTTACAACAGATTGAACAAATTCAACAGATTAGGGGAAATGCCATTCTCAAAGCACTGGATACCAGCCTACGCTGGCATGACATAAGGAAGAACAACTGATTGGACGTTTCTCTGGATCCCCGCGTTCGCGAGGAAGCAAAGCGACGACGATATCTCATAAAAGTTCGAGAATCACCCTCGCAAGCAATGGAACACGTTAAACACACATAGCACTGTCGTTCCCGCGAAAGCGGGAACCCAGTTTTGATCTTAGGGTTATTCTTCCTTAAATCTTTATTTTACAACAGATTGAACAAATTCAACAGATTAGGGGAAATGCCATTCTCAAAGCACTGGATCCCAGCCTACGCTGGGATGACGGGGAGTCACTTCACCAAAACCACTTTCTCACGAAACATCTCACCGCCAGCCACCAACTTCACCACATACACGCCGCTCGCCATGCCGTCGCCGTTGAAGCTCACGGAATGCGTCCCTGCAGTTTTCACGCCATCCGCTAGCCGTGCCACTTCCCGGCCGGACAGATCATACACCGCCAGTGCCACCGCTCCCGCCGCGGGTAGCGAGTAGCCGATGGTGGTCGTGGAGTTGAAGGGATTGGGGAAGGGGCTCGACAATGCGAATGCGCTCGGCGTGTTGGCATCATTGGCGACACCCTGCGTATGGTCGAACGGAAACGCGCCCATATCCGCGCGGCTGCCGTCGAGGTCATTGGGGGAATCTGGATCACCCGCATCTATGCACTGCGAACCCGCCTGGAGATGATAATCGCCGTTCCTCGCATCCACAAACAGTGGGTCGAGCGACAGGCAGCCTTCGCCCGGTTCGCAGTCAATCAGGTCGCCCTCGCGATTGCCGTAAATATCAGAGTACAATATCGCTGGCGTTTCCCAATGGTCGTTGACAATGCCGGTCTCACAATTAGCGATGATCGAGTTGGAAATATTGACCTCGCGATAAAGGTCAAGGAACAGCCCCACGCCGTCCGGGTTGGTGATGGTGCAGTTGCTGAGGTCGAAACGGCGCGGATTGCCGTCAACCGTAAGCCCGGCTTTGAAGAGGTTGTGGGAGACAGTGGGGTATTTCCAAGCGTTAACGCTGACTGGAGCGTTGAACTGGCAGTTGGAGATGACGCATGAACCGACGTGGATATTTACTGCTTCAGAAAACGTCGATTCGCTGATTTGCACATCTTCTGCCCGCGCATTGTAAAGGGTTACTTTCCCCAGTTGACAACTATCAATGGAAACAGTGTAAGCTTCAGAATATATTTCTATCCCTTCGCTACAAGTCATTTTTGACAAACGTACGCGATAATTTTCATTAGTCATCAATATTTGCGCTGTCGGCATCCCCTCTTCCCAGTCGGGGTAGAGGAACTCAACAGAATCGGAATACCCCAGATCTATAGATTCTGTTAGCGTAAGTTGATAAGGTCCAAGAAAATACAGCTTAGAATTGCCGCTGGCATATAAACTGCTACACGATAAATCATCATTGACAACTCCAACTTCCTCACCACGCAAATTAATTTCTCGAAGAAACCTTGCATTATTGCCTAAAACAAGTGGTATAGAGTGATCCATATACTTCAGGACATCCAAATCATAAGCCTGTCGATTGTCAGGACGCATCACGACGTTATAGCC
>CAZAGU010000152.1:0-8628 GCA_964484805.1 uncultured bacterium | reverse complement strand
GAAGGCAGGTATCCATCGCATTCATCCCTAGTCTTTAATTCACAACAGATTGAGCCGATTAAACGGATTAGGAACAATCGAAATGCAAAAAATCTGTTAAATCTGTTTCATCTGTTGTGCGTTCGGATCGTTAAGGACAGAGTTCTCCCGGATGCTGTCCGGGCAGGGTTTTAGGGTTGTCGAATGGGGGAAAATGCTCTTCATACGCTCATTCCCTCTTAAAATATCTATCTATCTGAAAATTCTTCTTTGCAATGGTCTGTTTAGAGTTCGGGATAAAAAATAACAGCAGCCTAGCTGTGAATACATCCACAGCACTTCGCTAATGTAAAAATTATTCAAGGACGTGTCAAGGGCTTTATCGCAAGTTTGCGCTCAAACCGTAATATAAAAACATACGGGCGGGTTGTCAAGGGGTGCAACCAGCGATTATCTAGCTGCAAATCGCAACAGTTCTGAATGCGAAAGAGCTATAACCGCAATCCTGCCCCCTGGCAATAGCACTTCAGAATGACAAATACCAGCCAATTAGCCACATCTAAGCTAAGCCAATAATAATAGGGCTCTCTGGTGCTTACTAATGGTTGACAAATGCCGTAATTTTGTGTAATTATCCTTATTACTCAAACACAATGATGATACCTGAGGAGGAGACGAATGAAACTTAACACTCTCGTTTTACTGTCTTTATGCTTCGCGATCACAACCGGATTCTGCCAGAATGAACTGCCCACAGATTCAACCTCGCTGTTCTCTGGTTCTGGAAAATGTGAACAATGCCATCTGCGGCAGGGCAATATTCTTGCCGAAGACAACGTGGACATTTCACCGATCACACACTGACGTTCCACTATGATGGCAAACGCCGCGCGGGATCCCCTCTGGCGAGCTAAAGTTTCGGCGGAAATTGATGTTCACCCCGCCCTTCAGACTATCATCGAGAACAAGTGCACCAATTGCCACGCCCCAATGGGACATAAGCAGGCACATTACGAAGGTGCCGAGAGTTATTCAATGGCAGAGATGTCAGACAGTCCCCTTGCGCTCGATGGTGTCAGTTGCACGCTGTGCCACCAGATTCTCAGTGAGAATTTCGACAGTGATGACAGCTACTCAGGCGGATTTGCCATCAGAAATAACCGGCAAATCTATGGGCCATACCAGATTCCCTTCGCCAGCACCATGCAACGATGGGTTGATTATACTCCGAGATACGCGGACTACATTGACGAATCGGCGCTCTGCGCCACCTGCCACACATTGTTCACCCCCTATGTTGATGACGAAGGCGAAATTGCCGGCGAATTCCCTGAGCAAGTGCCCTATCTGGAATGGCAGAACAGCAGATTTTCCGGTGACGGAGTGTCATGCCAGAACTGCCACATGCCTCGCTCCAATGGCTCAGTGGTGATCGCTTCAATGCCTGCTAACCGTCCAGCTCTCGATCCATTCTGGAAACATTATTTCGTCGGTGGCAATGCATTTATGCTGGGGCAACTTGGCGACAATGTCGATGAATTGGAACTTACCGCCAGCGCGGCTCTATTTGAAAGCACTGCCAGCAGGACACTGAATAACCTGCGCAATGATGCTATTGATCTGACGGCAACAGCCGAGTGGGTGGATGGCTCACTCTTCGTGCACGCTCAAGTTTCGAACAATCAGGTCGGGCATAAATTCCCAACAGGCATTCCCCTTCGCCGATTGTGGCTCCACTTGACAGCCTTTGATCTCGATGGTGAAGTCGTCTTCGAATCTGGAGCGTGGGATGAAAATGGCGAAATAATTGGTCTTGACGAGCCTTACGAGCCGCATTATGATTTTATCGACAGCTCTGGTCAAACTCAGATTTATGAAGGCATTATGCACGATATTCATTTTCAGCAGACTTTTACCTTGCTACGAGCCGCTGGATTCCTGAAAGACAACCGCCTTCCGCCGCAAGGATTTACTGAAGACTTCGAGGATTATGATGTCGTCGCGGTGGTTGGTGATGCGGTTAACGATGAGAATTTCAATCGCAATGGCGAAACCAGAGGCACGGGGAGCGACAGGGTGTCATACCACATTCCGCCAGCGAGTAGCATTGAGATTGAACTCTGCTACCAGTCGGTAATGCCGGCGTTCCTGGACAGCCTGATGAATTTTGAAACCGAAGAGGCCGGCATATTGCGAGAAATCATGCAAGATGCGGATAATTCTCCGGTCATCATCGCATCAATTCAACTTGACGCGCCAAGTGCAGTCTCAGACAACCGGGGCAATGCGCCACTGGAATTCAGTTTGCAGTCGGTTTATCCTAATCCATTCAACAGCACTGTGGAAATTGAAGCGCAGCTGAACATATCTGGAAACATTGAAGTGGTAATTCTGGATTTATCCGGTCGCGAGGTGAAGAGATTATACTCAGGCAACATAAGCGCGGGCAATCATAAGTTCCTCTGGGATGGTTCTGATTATGGTGGATTAGCATCCGCAACAGGGATTTATCTGGTCAGGCTTTCCAGCGGGGGGATGGCTTGCTACCGAAAAGTGGCATTAATTCGATAGATGTCGAGGCAATAATAACAAAACCAGCGCATTCAATACTGAATGCGCCGGTTTTGTTTATGCGAAAAGCGAAGCTCGTTAAAGCTCAACTCGCTCCATGTAGATATTCATGCTGTATTTGGAAATTGTTCCGAACACTCCCAAACCACCGGTCACGTTGTATTGCGGGTGATTAATCATTCCTGAATTTAACATTTGAACCGAGCGTAGATAGTCATAGTATTCGGTGGAAATGGCGTAAAGCTCAATCCGATGAGGCCCCACCCACTCAAAGAACAACCACGGTAGAATAATCTGTTGCTGATCGTAGCGCATGGTCATCCACTTTGAACGAATTCGTTCAACGGGCATTTCTGGCAAATCTTCAGGCTTCCACTCCGGGTTAAGCCCTTCGAGGCTGTCAATATCGACCAATGTGGTGATGATGCCCTGATAGCCCCCCGAAGAATCTACGGTTTCCCAACCCCAATACATGTTTGGCATGCTACGGTTGAGAGTGTCGCCATCGGCAACTTGTGTGACGTTTCCATCTTCATCAACCAGAACAACACCGACATTGACCATTTTATCTGGCATAACGGATTCTGACCAGAGGAATTCTCCTTGCGGGGTTGTAACTTCGATGCGGTATCGTCTCAGACTTCGAGGAATGAGCTCATCACCATCGGCGGGAACATATCGTCCTGAAGTCGGCTGTGCAGGATCAGGCTGAAAATGTAATGTGTCATCGCCGCCGACCTCGAAAATTGTGATCTCTGAATTCGGGATGCCATTGTTTTCAGGTGTGTAGAAGCCATATAGCGGGGCTACATGTTCAAGCCAGACTTCTTCAACTGCTTCGCCGTTGTAGATGTAGGCGGAGAGCAATGGCTCAGGTTGGTAGTTCTCGGTTTCTGTTGGGGTATTATCGCATCCACCTGCCAACATCAGCCCAAAGGCAAAAAGAACTACTAGTATATTTGTGTAATGTTTCTTCATGTTTAGAACCTCACTTCATAAGAGACCAGCGGGAGAATGGGCAGCAGCTTGATGTCAGTGATTTCAATCGGGTTTTCATCGACATCAAAAAAGCGCATGTAGTAAGGGCGACGATTGTAGGCGTTGTAGATGGAAATATTTAAGTTCGCCTTTTTTCCGAAGAACAGGTGATGATAAATAAACGAAACATCAAGCCTGTGATCATCGGGGAAGCGGTAGTTGTTCATCGAGCCATTTACAATCTGCCTTCCTCCACCTCGGCTGTAATCTGGCTCAATGCCGCCCAATCGCTGAGTGAACAATCCGAGCGCCTGTGTGAAGCCTTGACCAGTGTTGTAGCGCCAGGAAGCAGACATTTCCCAAAAGCGGCTCAGTTTATATGAGCTGACAATGGAGATGTCATGACGGCGATCCCATTTCGGATAGTATTCGTTGCCATCGTTAATTAGGGTGCCGGGATAGGTTCGTTTTGTCCAAGCCAATGAATAACCGATCCAGCCGTTCCAGCGCCCACTGTTTCTCCTTAGCAACCATTCAGCGCCGTAGGAAACACCATCGCCCTGAATGAAGGCATCAGAAGCGTTTTCACCCTCATTGACCAGTGGGTCCATGGCAGTGACATTGTGCATCTTGGTGTAGTAACCTTCCATGGTGAAATCTAATCCGAATGGCGCGTCGTATTCTATGGATGCCACAATCTGGTCGTTGATGGTCGGCTCAAGTGTGCCGTCAATTGGGAACCAGATGTCGAAGTTTGACAACATATCGCCCATTGTCATCACGTTGATAAACTGGGAATATTTTCCGCCACCGATTTTGAAACGCAGATTGTGCTTGGCGTGATACACCACACTCAGGCGTGGGTCAACAGTAACATGTTGTCCAGCTTCATGGTAGAAAACCCGCAAGCCAGGCAAGACTTCAAGCTGACCGGTAACACGCCAGCTATCTTGAGCATACACCGAGTAGTTTGTCGTGCTCTTGTCAATGTCAACATAGACCAGATTCTCGTCGTACTCCTTCAGCATAGCTGTATAATAGCTGATCCAATAGCCGATTTTAATGCTGTGATTTTCAATGCCGTGCATTTCAATGTCGGATTTCAGCGAATAGTCCATCAATTCATCACGGGCTTCAACGAGGAGCACTTTGTCGTTCTTCATCGACCATTGTGATTGATATGTGCTGACTGAAGCGCTTTGGCTCCAGAAAACTTTAGCGCCTAGAGCATGTCTCAAACGAGCCGACAGGGTGCGATTTTCCCAGCTCAAGCCAAGACGGTTCCGAGTATCTGAGTCGCCGAAATCCATATCGAGCTTATCCTTGCCCCAGTATCCCGCCATGGTTAAAGTTGTTCGTGTGGAAAGGTCAACATTTACCTTGCCGTTGGCGTCGTAGAAATAGTAATCTGGCAGATCAACGTCATACGAATTGCGCATAAGATCCAGCATGGGATCCATATAGGTGCGCCTGAATGAGAAGGCGTATGATCCTTTATGTCCGCTAGGAAGCACATCGGGAACGGGTCCCTGAATAGCGGCGCGAGCTGAGATCATGCCGATTGACACTAAACCTTCGGTCTTTTTTCGATTGCCTTCATCAGTGATGACCTCAAGAACGCTACCGCTTCGTCCACCATAAGATGCCGGAAATGCGCCTTTCATCAGGTTAATATGTTTCACAGCATCGGCGTTGAACGCGCTGAAAATGCCGAATAGATGGTTTGGGTTGTAAACGACGTTATGATCCATGAGGATCAATGTCTGGTCGGGGCTACCGCCGCGAACGTAGAGCGCGCTACTGAGGTCAGATGATGCTTTGACACCCGGAATGGTTTGCAAAGCACGCATGACATCCATTTCACCGCCGAGTGATGGCATAAGTTTGACTAACTCTCCATCGACACCTATCTTTGATACAACTGGTGCGAGTCGATCCTGGCTGGACTGGTTGCGAATGGCAGTAACTTCAACTTCTTCGAGTTTATATGAAGTGGGAACAATTTCAATGTGTAGTGGTTCCGAGTAGTCTTCGTAGGCGTAGGCTGTCGTCTCGTGATCTTCATAACCGAGTAGTTTTACAACTAAAGTATAGCTACCCGGCGCAATGTAATCAATTGCAAAGTAGCCGTCGAGATTAGTCGAAGTGCCTCGCTCTGTTCCCTTGATTAACACTGAAGCTATGGGTAAAGGTTCACCGTTTGACTTGTCCTCAACGTATCCGTAAATTGCGGCGGCGTTAACGACCGAGCCAAAAGGAAAAACCGCGATAAATAGAACGATGAGAAAATTTTTCCAAAACACAGGTGCAGTCCTAAAATTTATTAACGTTTTGTTTTACCGATCTTTGCTCTTTGAGCGGAACAATTTATTCTTTCATACGCTGTGAGGCAAGGAACAGTTCCGCAAAAAAGACATGTTTTCATTTATAATTTGAAGAAAGTGAAAAAAATGAGGTGATGAGAGCTTAGTGGTGGATGGGAGGACAGGGGCGGAGGCGTTTGGCGCGCTCAAGGATTATGAAGGTGATTCTCGAAATCTTATGGGATTGCTTCGTCGGGCTAAAGTCCTTCTCGCAATGACGGGGAGGCGTGTGGGTGGGCATGTCCGGCTTGCCCAGAAGATGTTTAACATAACGTATTCGTACAGCGGACAACGTCCGTTGTCATACCTGCGAAGGCAGGTATCTATCGCTTTGAGAGGAAGAATTTTATCCACAGATTTATCAGATTACACAGATAATAAATGTTCTTGTCCCTAATCTGTTTAATCCGTTCAATCTGTTGTGAATTCTTGTTTTAAAGGAAAAATGACCTTGAAAATCAAAACTGGGTTCTCGCCTTCGCGGGAACGACGGGGAGGGGATGAAAGCGGTGGATACCTGCCTTCGCAGGTATGACATAAGGAAGAATGACCTGATTGGATGTTTTTAAAGCACTGGGCTCCAGCCTTCGCTGGAGCGACAGAAGGAAGAAAAAACCTTGAAAATCAAAACTGGGTTCCCGCCTTTGCGGGAACGACAGCGGCGGGTGCGTTGGATGCGCGCAATGATTGTAAAGGTGATTCTCGAACTTTTATGAGGTTGCTTCGTCCGGCTAAAGCCGTCCTCGCAATGACGGAGTCGGTTTTACCCCGGAATGCAGTCGTTTCCGGGTTACTTCTGGCAATCTGTTCAATCTGTTGTGAATTCTTGTTTTAAAGGAAAAATGACCTTGAAAATCAAAACTGGGTTCTCGCCTTCGCGGGAACGACGGGGAGGGGATGAAAGCGGTGGATACCTGCCTTCGCAGGTATGACATAAGGAAGAATGACCTGATTGGATGTTTTTAAAGCACTGGGCTCCAGCCTTCGCTGGCGCGACAGAATAGGAGAGTAGCCGTAGCTCTCAGCCCTCGAAATATCATTCATCCCTTCCAGCGATAACCAGCCTTATAGACGGTCTCAATCTGATCTTGCACGCCGCAGGCTTCAAGCTTCTTTCGGATGTTCGTGATGTGCGAGTCAACCGTTCGCGATGACACATCCGAATGTTCGCCCCAGACATCATCCAGCAAGCAACTGCGCGTCAACACGCGGTTCGGTTTTGCCATCAGCGCATATAAAAGGTCGAACTCGCGCGGCAGTAAATGGAGTGGATCGTCATGAACTCTTGCCAGACGATTGCCGGGATCAAGCACCACGCCGCCACCGCTCACCTTCCGCCGCTCAGCCATATATCCAGACCGGCGGAGCACCGCACGAATTCGCTCGACCAGCACCGGGAAGGAGAAAGGTTTGGTGACATAGTCATCGCAACCAGCCCGGAAACCTTCAAGCTTTTCTGTGTCGCTTCCCAATGCTGTCAGAATAATCACTGGCGATTGCACTCCACGCGAGCGTAGCTTCCGCAAGACGTGAATGCCGTCAATCAATGGCAGCATCAGGTCGAGCAGGATTAAGTCATGCCCGCCGTTGATTCCGCTGTCGAGCCCTGATTTGCCATCTCGTGCAAGAACGACATCAAAGCCCGACAGTTCGAGATTTTTCGCGAGGCGAGGTCCCAGCACCGGGTCGTCTTCCACTAAAAGTATGTTTGCCATGATTTAATCTAACCTTGCAACCCTATGCCTTTGATGAGCAATCCCAGAATCAACAAGCTGCCGGGATAGATCGTTGCAACGAGCCACTTGTGTTTTTCATTCTCAATGCCAAAGCGCATGTGCATAATGAAGTACAATATAACGCCAATCAGGATGCTGGTGGAAAAGCGACCGATGAGAAAAAACACCGGATCATTTATCACCAGACGAAAGAAGTTCCAACCAACTCCCATCAGAGTAAACATCGCCACCCAGGCGAATAACTCAAGCCAGCTGTCAATCTTAATGCCGGTTACGAAGTAAACTATTGCCCAGAGATAGAGCGTGGAAATGCCGATACCAATTAAAACTCCCAGCAACATAATGCAATCCTGTAAAAGTTTAAGTTAATGGTAAAGTGATGCTGAACTTAGCGCCGCCCAAGGGCGAATCATCAACATTCACAGCGCCGTCATGCGCTTCGACGATTTCCTTAACCAGTGCCAACCCCAGCCCCAGCCCGGAAACACCGCTCGCCGCATCGTTTTTCGCGCGTTGGAATCTCTCGAAAATCTGCTTGCGCTCGGATTTGGGTATGCCAGTTCCCGTGTCGTCAATCTGGATTATAGCTTTGCCGTTCTCTACAGCAACCGCAACCGCAACTTTGGCGGCTCCGTCAGTAAGGTTGGGCTTGTTCAAAATCGTATGGCGCAGGGCGTTGTCGAGCACATTATCGACCGCCACGGCAATGTTGCCCTCGTCGAAACTGCCATTCAAAGATAAAGCTTGAATGTCTTTGGTGAAAGCCACGCCTGCGGATTTAAAGCTCCTGTCCCAGGCATTGAGCGTCTTGGTCAGCGTTGGCAGCAGATCAACAGATTCGCGCCGGACGATGTTCCGCCCCTGTTGCAGTGACATCGCCGCGCCTTTCACAGCCAGCTCCATGCGCTCGCACTCGCCGGAGATAGTCTGCAGGACGGTTTTCTCATCGTCTGGCGACACGACCATGTCTTCGGTCAGTGTGTCCACGTTCAGCCGGATGC
>CAZAGU010000151.1:0-8654 GCA_964484805.1 uncultured bacterium | reverse complement strand
CTAAATCACACGAAGACAACAATGTGGACACTCGGAATCGACATCGGCAAACGCAACCATTCAGTAGCCTTGCTGAGGGGATGAATGCGATGGATACCTGCCTTCGCAGGTATGACAGAAGGAAGAATGACCCTGAAATTTTAAAACTGGCTCCCTGCTTTCGCGAGGATGACAGCGTGTGGATACGTTTGGCGCGCTCGACACATTTGAAGTTGATGCTCGAACTTCTATGAGGTTGCTTCGCTTCGCTCGAAATGACGGTATTTCTTTACCCCGGAATGCAGTCGCTTCCGGGCTATGGTTCGCTACGGATGAATGCGATGGATTCCATCCTGCGCTGGTACGACGGGGAATTACTTCACCAGCACCACTTTCTCTCGAAATATCTCACCGCCAGCATCAAGTTTTACCACATACACGCCACTTGCCAATCCGTCGCCGTTGAAGCTCACGGAATGAGTTCCGACGGGTTTCACGCCTTCAGCGAGCCGCGCAACTTCTCGCCCGGACAGATCATACACCATCAGCGACACATTCCCCGCCGCGGGAAGGGAGTAGCCGATAGTGGTGGTCGAGTTGAAGGGATTCGGGAAAGCCGGCAGAACCGTAAACTCTTGCGGTGGTACGATTTCCATATCTACGCCAACATTGCCAACTGCAACTTGCCAGATTACCTCCGCTATGTTATTGCCATCGGTAACCTGAAATTTCACAATATTGATCCCATCATCCATGAACTGGATGGTGTCGCGACACTCATAAAAACCATAATTACCATAGATGCAAGGTTTATTGGATATTACAGCATTATTTAATATCCACCTGCCTTGCGGAATATCGGTATATTCCTCGACTCCCACATGAAAATCCTGACGTAGGTTAGGCTCTATTTGCACCATGATTGTGTCATGAAAATCCGCTCCGAATTCAAGTGGCCACACTTGATAAATGCGAGGAGCATGATTTTCATGGTCGAAACTCCAGTATCCTATGTCAGGGGGTGTCCAATCAGGATCATCTTCGAGGTCATCGCTACCGGCATCTACTGCCGGGGAGGATTCAAGAGGAGCAAAAGGACGCGGTCCAAAATCTATTAATTCTGCCGGAAGAAACATATTTCCAAAGGCATCGGTAGAATCACCGTTCTGATTTACCCGATCAACAACACCCATGTTGTTCACTGGATTAAAAATTCCTGTGCCTCGAACATCTACTAAATTGTTGCAGACTGTGATATCCGCTCCATTTTGTGGTAATACAATCCCAGAAAGAGTGTTTGAAAATATGTTGTTTGATACTGTTAGCTCCTCGCTAACATATGAAAATGCTACGACACCGTAGTCAGTAAGATTAGCTACTGTATTCGAATTAAATATAACATTTACTGCATCATAGAAAATCACACCACAAATATTGTTGTAAAACAGATTATGCAAAAATACAACATCCGCACAGTAAATGGATATATCGTTCAAGCAGTCGTCATTGAAATCCCAGTGTCCGCAGTCAAAGATTTGGTTATTCTCCATGTACAAATATTGGCCTTCAAGTATTTTAAACCCATTGTAGCTGTCTTTAACAATGTTACCACAGAAAGAAATCGAATCTGCAATTATGCTGAATTCTTTTATCTCACTATCCAGAATTTGGACTCTATGCTCATTTCTGGAACTAACGAAAGCCTGTTCGATCTTGCAACCAACGAATTCCAGATAACCAGTCCGATTATATCCTGGATAAGCTTCTCGAAGATCCATAAAATGAAAAATGATGCTGTCCGAGGAGTTTATCATAAGATTATGCCCAAACGATTCAAGATCAATGATGCCATCATCAAATTGACTGAAAGTTACCTTAGATTCAGGCAAACCAAGTACTTGAAGTGATCCCAATATATCAATGTGAGCAATCTTTTCAAAAATACAAGCTGGTTTCGGATAAACGACTAAATCCACGCCATCACCAATTATTAATTGCTCACCTTCCTCGACAAGAATGTCATCAATTATGGCATAAGGCGAATCCTCAGAGGTCAACGTCCCTGACAATGTCCCAGAAAGAAGCGTGGCGTCAATGCAATCAATAAACACGCTTAAAGTGTCTTCATTTTCCGCTTCGTCGCTGACATGAATTTCAAAGACGAAGTCCTGATGATTCGCAGGCATATTTCCTGCCAATTCAACCCAACCTTCATCGAGGTTCTGGTCAACAGGTTGAAGCCAATCCGGCAGATTTTCAAAAGAGAAGTCAAATTGGTTGTCTTCTTCGACCGCCTGGGCAATGTAACTGAATTGTCGTCCTGTGCCAGCATAATTCGTCCACTGGGAAGTGATCGCTGGCGGATGATCGACATCATGGTCAAAGAATATTGCGCCAATGTCTGCGGGTGAGCCATCAGGATCAGGATCAAAATCAGGATCGCCAGCATCAATACAAGGGCTGTCAAAGCACAAATCAACTTCATAAGGGTTCCCGCCAACCATTTTCGGATCTGCAATCAGGTCATGCGCGGCGATTTCACTGCTGTCTGCAAATATCACGTCAAATCCAAAGAAGCAGTTGTAATCGCTGTTCTGCTGATAACTACTTTCAAATGCGTATTCGGCTGGTTGTGGAGACATGAAAATGTTGTTTCTTAATGTAGCGGACTCAAATCCGCGAAAGGGTGTGTATCTGGGATCATAATTGATATTATGATTTAAAAATGTATTGTTGAAAATATCAATATCTGCGCTTTCGTCAATCAGTGAAGTCCTCTCGTGTGAGCGAACGGTGTTGTTCTGACAGACTATTTCATGACAATTTTCAATTAACAAAGCACCACCAATGTCATTCCTTTCTACGAGGGCATTCCGTGTGGATCCTAATCTACAATTTCCGCGGATTTCATTATCTGATAGAAGAATATTCGAAGCGCCTAATTCAATATAAACAAATAAAGCCGATAATGTATTATTTGAACATTGGACATCCGAGGCACTTCCTATGGCAAGACCCAAACCAAGATTGTTGGTAACGTCAATTGCTTGACACGATCTGAGCAACAAGGAGGAATTAAATCCAAAATCGTTGTTTTCTAAAACGATATCGCGTAGTCCACGAAATACTAAATAGCTATATATCATAGTGTTATCGCGATAAACAAGAGTGTCTGGGACACCTGAAATTTCTGACATACCACTCTCCCAACTAGGAAACTCAAACTGCATGTCATTGTTATGAATGGAAAGACTTCCATAACATTCAAGATCGAATGCCTGAAATGTTGAGTTGGTTATGTCTATATCAACAAACCTGCCGTTGATTAAGTTTCTGAACTCACATTCTACATGTCTGAAAACAACATTCGCCCCACCTTCAGCCAAACTATTTCGGATGCAATAGTTACGACTGGGGCTGATAAACCTGACCGAATCTTCCTCGGTGCCAATGGCGATCAGTGTGCCGTTCAAATATAGGTAACCTTCTCTTGCCCAGAAAACAGTCACACCGGGCTGAATTTCCAGAGTCTCATTTTCTGGAACGACAGCATCGCCAACGATTCGATACGGACTTCCTTCAGTGTCCCAGATTCCAGAGACTTCGCCCTCGATATCGGTTTGGGCGAAGGTTATGTTTACTGAAATCAGCATGAGAAAAAAAAACTAAACTAATGAAAAATCTTAAGTTAAACATGACACACCTTAAAAAATAATCTCTTTTCATGATGTCGCTCCAGTGCTGGGGGCGATTGGCGCGCTTGATGATTGTAAATGTGATTCTCGAACTTTCATGAGATTGCTTCGTCGCTTCGCTTCCTCGCAACGACGACAGGGGGTAACTAAACTAATGATAAATCGTATGTTAAACATGATACACCAACCTATTTAAAACAAAAACACCTCTCCCACACCGAAAGCGAATCAGTGTGCGAAAGGCAACATTCGTATGACAAATAAATCTTAGCAGTACAAAGCATCCCGAACCTCACAAATTCAAACTAAATTCTTGCAATGCGGATACGGAAACCGGGATAAGTGTTAGACAATCTTTGTTATAAGATAAACTCGATATTTTGCAAAGTCAAGAATGCAGCCCAAATCCTGCGATAGTGCACTTGGGGCGTTTCTTAATTGGTTTTTCGTTCACTTGTTTTATTCTTCTTCACCAAGAAATTAAACCAAGCTTCGGTTCTATTATTCGACTAACACTCGATAATTGATAACTTTCACTTCGTCTGGTTTAAGTTTCACAATCCATTCGATCTCGCGTGCTGAAACCTTTTTCCAACCATCAGTCGCATGTACAACTGACCAATCGCCCCAGAATCTATCAGTGACTATCACTTCAATTGGTTCATCCTTGTGATTCCGAACCGACACTTCGTACTCAGTTTCCCGGCCATTGCCTTTGCGCTGGCGGTCAAGTTGTTTGCGTTCGCCGATAATGTCGAAAGCGTTGCCAGTTGAGATTTTTACCTTCTCGTTCTTTGGCGTATGATCGATCCGGTCTTCGCCGACAAACTCAAGACTTCCGCCCGCGCCTTCTTTATACACACGAATCTTACCCGCAGGCAAGGGAATCGCAAGGTTGTTGTCTTTGTCATTTTTAAAGGACAAAGTTACGCTCACTTTGCTGGGATCAGAAGACGGTGAATAGCGGTATTCTTTTTTCACAGTCTTGACATCCGCCGCCGGAAAGAGCGAAATCTGCTTGATCTGATTGTTTTTGACGGTAGAAGAGCGTTGAAGCGTGTAAAGATGATATTCGTAGAACGCTTGCTCTTCAAATTGCGAGCCATTTGACGATTCGATCATTAATGATGGCCGGTTTTTTCCTCTTCCCCTTCTGGCGTTGTCGCGCAGGATTTGAACATCGCCAGCCATCAGCTTAATCTGGGCATCTTCGTAAGTCTTGCCGGAGTTGTTCTCAATGTTCGTCCAGCCGGTCAATTCGATGGTGTTGTCATTTTTGTCGGTGACAGCAACGTATTCCGCTGTCCAGGAAATGCCGTTAGTCAGGTAAGATACCTCACCCTCGCGTTTGGCAGATTTGTCAGAATTTACAACCCACACCAGGGTTGGGCGAGTTATCAAGCCATCTGGAAGACTCGGATAGTGCGAGGTCAGAATCTTTTCATAGGCAATCGCGCGAACAGTGTTGTCTTTCTCGCGGAGAATCAGGGCATCGGAAGCGGCGAGTAAGACACCTGAGAAAAAATCACCATTCACAGTGTAAATTTCAATCTTATTGTCAAGATACTTTTGTGTTAGTTTGCGGGCATCGACAAGATCATACTCAAAATTCTGTTCAACCAGGCTCACACCTTTGGCGCTGAAATGCACCGACGAAGGTATGATCCTGGCGGCAACATCGACAAATTTGATCTCCTGCATACCTTTATCAAGATCAAATTCACGAGATTCGCGCACCAGAGCAAGGTCTTGATTGTAAACTGTGATTGCCACTTCCGAATAGGCGATCCCCTGGCAGAAAAAAGCAATCATGAGGAGAGTAAAAATTATGTTTTTTGGTTTATTGCTGATCATGTTCGTCATCCCTTTTTTCTGAAGCTTTAAGAATATCTAAAATCTTTGTCTTTTCGGTGTATTTCATAGTTTCATAGCGAGTCAGCTGAGTCAACTGCTGAATGATATTTACCATTCGATCTACCGAATCCAGAATATAATTGAGGTTTTTCTCTGTCTCCGGGTCTGATTCCACTTTCAGCATTAGAAATTCCGCTGCAGTGGTGATCGTCTGTAATGGCTGGTTCAACTCGTGACTAATTGCGCCAGTAACTTCCAAGATTCCTTCAAGTTTTTGCCGATTGACGTGATTTTCATGAGCAACAATGCGTTGGGTGACATCAGTGGCAACCGCAATCATGGTATTTCGAGGATTGTCTTCAGTTTTGTAGGGTGAAAATGTCACTTCCAACCAATGCCCTTTAACCTGAATTAAGCGCTCGTACGATTCTCCTTTAATCACAGATTCTAAACGTTCTTCGACACCCTCTTCAAACTCCAGTACATCAGCAATTTTCCTGTGCATGATATCATCTACATTGATATCAAGATCGCGCACACCTTGCCCGGCAACATACGTAACTCTGAATTGATCATCCAGAACACATATAATAGTCGGAACACTGGATAAAACGTTTCTGAGACGTTCTTCATTTTCAGCAAGGCTGGCTTTTACAAACTCATGCGCTTCCCTCTCATTTTCAAAATAAGAAGTTATCGCGGCAAGTTCTGTCTCAAGCTCAGTTATCCTTTGCTCAAGTTGATCTTTTGACAGTTCCATTATTCGTATTTTAAAGTTAATGGGGAGAAGCGAATTAACACTCCTCCCCATTAAAAATTAGTCCAATGCCGCACGATTGCGGAAAACAGCAACAAGTTGCGTCTGGCAGTCAATCAACTTTTCTTTCTCATGCTGGATGACCTCTTCAGGTGCTTTTTCAATGAACTTTTCATTGGCAAGCTTCGCTTCAGCACTCTGTATTAATCCTTCCAAGCGTTTGATCTCCTTGTCAAGGCGACTCCTCTCTACATCAAGATCAATCAAACCACCCAGAGGCACAAAAATTTCGGTTGTGTCCACAACCGCTGAGCCGCACTGCTTTGGTTTGGGGCCATCAAGCAAAATATAATGGCTGTTTGTAAGCTCAAACACATCATCAATGTTGTCTTCAATCAGCTTGGCGTGGTGCTTCTCACTTTTGGTAATGTGAAGTTCTGCCGTGCGATCCGGAGGAACACACATTTCCGAACGAATATTACGCACCGCACCGATCAGGCGTTGCAGATAATCCATATCTTCTTCTGATTTAGGATCATGCTGAAACTGATCTGGGGTCGGGTAGCTTTTACTGATAATGGATTCCGTATGATCGTCATCAATTTTGGGCAATCCTGCTCCATGAGCAGGTCGAAGATTTAGAAATCCACTCTTGAAATGGGGTTGCATTCCCTGCCACATCTCTTCTGTGATAAATGGAATGGCAGGATGCAGTAACCTCAGCGCAGATTCAAACACAGCCAGAGCCAGCGTTACTGCCTGACGACGGACTTTATCAGGCGCTTTTGGGTGAAGCCTAACCTTGATGAGTTCCAGATACCAATCGCAGTATTCCTTCCAGACGAAGTCATACAACGCCATAATCATGTCGTTAACTTTATACCGGTCGGCATTTTCCACAACCTTAGCGGTTACAGCATGTAACCGGCTGACAATCCAGCGATCAGGAAGAAGTGCATCGGCTGGCAAATTGAAAGGGTCTTTCACGTTGATGGGTGGATCAAACCGCTCGACGTTACTCATCAGGAAGCGATAGCTGTTCCAGAGCTTATTCGCGAAGTTTCGTCCGCCTTCAAAGCGTGATGGTGTCAGCTTGATGTCCTGTCCTTCAGTGGCAAGTGAAATCAGGGTAAAGCGCACGGCATCAGCGCCGTACTGTTCGACCATATCGGCGGGATCAATTCCGTTGCCGAGCGATTTTGACATCCATCGCCCCAGCTCGTCCTTAATCATGCCAGTGATGTAAACATCCTTGAATGGAATTTCGCCAGTGAATTCCAACCCAGCCATAATCATTCTGGCGACCCAGAAGAAAATCAGATCATAACCTGTTACCATCACGTTTGATGGATACCAGAATTTAAAATCTGCACATTCCTTCGCCTTGGATATGGCAGTAAGTCTTTTAGAATCTCGCTTTTGCTTTATTTTAATCGAATTCCCCACCCAGCCAAGTGACGAAAAAGCCCACAACCATGAACTGAACCATGTGTCAAGCACGTCCGCGTCCTGCCGAAGTTCAGTTGAGTTGCATTTCGGGCATTCGGTTGGAGGATCAATCGCAACAATCACTTCACCACATTTCTCGCAATACCAGACTGGAATGCGATGTCCCCACCATAGTTGTCGGGATATGCACCAATCGCGGATGTTTTCCATCCAAGCAAAATATACTTTCGCCCAACGAGTGGGATAGAAATTTATTTTCCCATCCTTCACGGCTTTAATGGCAGGTTTCGCCAATGGTTCCATTTTGACGAACCATTGTTCTGACAAGTAAGGCTCGATGATGGTTTTGCATCGCTGACAATGCCCGATGGAATTTGTGTAATCTTCAGTCTTAAGCAGTAATCCAAGTTTGTCCATCTCTTCAATTACAGCTTTGCGAGCCTCGAAGCGATCCATTCCAAAGAACTTACCAGCATTTTTGTTCATCACACCGCTTTCATCCAACACAATGGTGTAATCTTTGATCTTGTTCCTTGTTGCCATCTGGAAGTCGTTTGGGTCGTGCGCAGGTGTAACTTTAACCTGTCCGGTGCCAAATGCTGGATCAACGAAATCATCTTCAATGATGGGTATTACCTTGACGCTCTTGAACTGTTTGCCACAATCGGCGCACTTTCGATAGGGCAATCCGCGCTTAAGCCCATGTCCGTTTGTGTGAGTTGATTTGCAGTTCGGGCAGACCAGCGCATCCAAGCCATTAGCAAACTGTCCGAGCAATGGTAAAATCACCCACCTGCCTTTCAAGTGAGCCATCTTTTCGTCATTGGGATTAATAGCGACGGCAGCATCACCGAGCATTGTCTCTGGTCGGGTGGTGGCAACGGTCACGTACTCGGGCTCTTTATTCAGATCAGTAAAAT
>CAZAGU010000150.1:0-8780 GCA_964484805.1 uncultured bacterium | reverse complement strand
TGGCTGAGCAAATGCCAAAGCAACATGCAAGACAACAAGAAGGATTGCAGTTTGAAATGGTCTTAGGTTGCCAAATTTTCTAACGCTCATTATGTATCCATTGTTCTTCGCCTATCACTTGATCAAATTTTGCATATCTGAAAATGCTATCAAGGCTAAAGTACTTTATTGAATAATTATTACACAACAGATGAAACATCACCTCACCAGCACCACTTTGCTCATCAATGCTTTCCCGCCAGCCACAAGCTTCACCACATACACGCCGCTCGCTATGCCATCCGCAACCCACACAGCTTCATGCGCCCCGGCGGGTTTCACGCCTTCAGCAAGTCGAACCACTTCACGCCCAGACAGATCATACACCGCCAGCGAGACCATGCCCGCCGCGGGGAGTGTGTAATTGATGGTGGTTGTCGAGTTGAAGGGATTGGGGAAGATGGATACCAGTTGCAATTCACATGGAAGTAGATTTCCCACGTCATCAACAGAAGATGTTGGATTAAATGAGCAAATTGTCAGATCAAAAACATCTGACATATAGCACACGCCGTCGTTTATGTCATAGTCACTGCAATATCCCGGTGAATTGTAATAGCCAACAACTCGAAGATTTTCTGCAAGATTAATAACCTTGATTCCAAAATGATGGTCATTTACATAAAGCAATGAATCATGGACTGAACACCCAAAGCTACTCGTTATCGCTGTGTTTCTAGCGGTTTCCTGGATATCAAATGGCTCTGATATATCTAATTCAATGATTCCATAAGCAAACGCGGACAAATAAGCGCGATTGCCTGCTATATCAAACCCATAGACAGAACCAAACCGCCGGTCATTAAGAGAACCAACAATGACAGGTGTATTAACATCACTAATGTCTATGATATTAAAAGTGTTCTCCCTATCGACGACATACAGGAAATCACCGTAAAGACGAGTCGATCGAGCTTCAACCAAATCAAAAGAGTTGAAAAACTGGATATTTTCCACATCTCCAACATCCCACATCATAACTTTATTTTGTCGATCAACACCGTAAAGTCTTTGCTCATCAATGCCCAACTTATCAACTGAGTACTCCAAGTCATCACTAAAGATTATCTGTGGATTTTCGATGTCAGTAAAGTCCCACATTTGCATAGAATAATTACCATCGATATTATTCACCAGAAACACTTTTCCATCATCTGAAATGATGAAGTCAACAATGCTAAGTGTGTCATTCTGATACAGAGTGGTGGGATTATTTATATCACTGATTTCAATGACTTCAAATCCTCCACTATTACCTGACGAGATATATAGACAATTATCGTAAAAAGAGAGATTATCCAGTATTTGTGGTGGTGAAAACTGGTACGATATTTCTATACTATTATAATCACTGATGTTATCAAGAACACAAAAGCCTCTACTTCCAAAACCAGCAAAAGCATTGCCGTTTTCATCAATTGCTATCCTTGATATATACCGCCACTGATCTTCATTGTAGTTTGCACGGTTTGAGATATTATTAATATCTGAAACGTCATATATTATCAAACCATCAGGAGATGTGCTTATGTAAAGTAAGTCTTCATGGAAAGCCATGTTTTTTATTTTAGCATTTTCCATATTGATATATGAGATAATTGACATGTCCTCCGGATTAGATATATCTATGACCTCAACCACCTCATTATTATTTGCCACGAACAGATAATTATCATATACTTGAATATCAGTGTAAGCCCCATCTCCGATTTCGATTGAATTAATGACTGAAATGTTGTCGCAATCACTGAAATCAACCACAGAGACTGTATTATTTTGTTCATCGCAAATATAAGCCAGAGCATCAATGACTATTATTTCATCCACATGCGTATATGTATCATAAGTACAAATATAATCCGGTGACAGCGGATCGGTGATGTCATACACTAAAACACCTTCAAGCCATTCTGCAATATATAGCCTGTCTTCAGAAACAAAGATATCTGCTATTGTATGATGTTCTTCCAGATTTAGTCCGCCATAGAGAAAGACTTGCACGGGTAATGCCGGATCACTCATATTATACCCATAAACACCCCAATCCTGATCAGCAACATATACTACGTTTTCCTTGACATCAAGATCAAAGGATAGCTGAGTTGTGGCAGTTCTCGAAATAAATTGAGGGTGGTGTGGATATTCAATGTTATAGGCTTCAAAACCATAACTAGTTACTGCATAAAGGACATTGTTCTGAACTTTCATTTCCGAATAATTACCAGTGTATCTCAACTCGGCAATGATGTCCAAATACTCGTGTGTTTGTGCAAACACATTAGCAACAATGGCGAAGAGTAAAAACAGTATTGATTTTTTCATCTGCTCTCCCAAAATTATTGATGAATTTAAACAGACTTACGCAATGTATGCGTGTCTAGAGCCACCATCGCGACACCTACGGTCGAAGGGTGAACATGCGAATTCGCCGTGGCATAACTCACTGAATAATATAACATACAATCACCTCAACAGCAACATTTTTTCAGTTTTCAACGCTTGTGGGGTTTTCAGTCTGACAAGGTAAACCCCACTAGCCATCCCGTCCGCCACCCAGACCGCTTCATGTGTCCCAGCCGCTTTCACGCCATCCACAAGCCTCGCAACTTCACGCCCGGACAGATCATACACCGTCAGCGAGGCCGCTCCCGGCGCGGGGAGGGAGTAACCAATGGTCGTCGTGGAGTTAAAAGGATTCGGCGCGGGAGGGAACAAAGCAAGCTTTGTCGGAGTTGTTGGCAAATCCGTTGCACCACTGCCATCGTTGACGGTGATCTGCCAGTGAATTGTGTCAGCTTCGATGCCATCGTGGACGATGGTTGTTAGCAAATGTTCCCCAAGATCAGGAAAATCAAGCGATAAGGCTTCGATAGCACAATCCAGCGAATCACCATCCAGCCACCAAGCAATGCTCAGGCTATCCGAGTCCGGGTCGAAAGGAAAGACCGAGAACTCGCGGCGCTCATTTTGGTTGACCGAGATCGCTTCTTCATGCGGCAGCCACCACCAGACCGCGGATCGGACATCCACTGCCCAGCGAACCTCCTCGCGCTCCTCACCCCAGATTGCTTCAGCTTCGACAGCCCATTCACCCGCGAGGTCGAACAGCACGTCAATTGAATCGGCTTCGCCCAGGTATTCGCGGTCATTATCGCGGTTGACAGTTGACCACTCGATGGTGGGCGCATCCGGCTCGACGCAAGCGACATCCAGCGTGAAGGACAAGGTGCTCCCTCGGCGAGCGGTAAGGTGAAGGCTGTCGGGAGTGCATTCGCGGATAAAAAAGTCGTCAACAGTGATGTGCCAGGTCTTCTCGCCTGCAAGATCGCCCTCAGCAAAGACCGCGCCATACATCTCGGACTCGTTGAAGTCGGGAAAGTTGCCAATCGTTGAATCAGAGCGCTCATCGTAAGCCAGAGTATCTTCGTTCAGCACCCAGAGATAAGTGATCTGGTCGTTAAAGAAATTCACCGGTTCGGCGCTGAATATTATGCTGTCTCCGGGCAACACTGATTGTAGAGAATTCTCAGGCAGAAAGATTATATAGGGCGCCGGGAGGTTATCCGGTTCCAACTTGACAAGAATCGCGATGCCATTGTTGCGATTATTATCCATCAAATCGTCTTCGGAGCTATACCCCACCGCCAGCATGGAGTTGTCCGCGCCAATAACAGCCCCATTATTGAAGCCGGCTCTAAATCCCGGCAGATTTAGAATTTCTCCATCCGGCATGATGCTGCGCCATCTGAAAATTCCCCGGCTGGTAACCCTGATGGCTTGCATCACTTGGGTGGTTCTCTCCTGATCCCCGACCATTATATCTTTATTCCCGGTCAAAATATAGCCGGAACCATCGTTCATCTTAGCCAGACCTACCGCTTTCCCTCGTTCGGGTGGGTCAATGCTGTAATGCCTGACCCATTCCCTCTGCCCTTCCCCGTCAATCTTCAGGAGGTATGCCGCAGGATCGCGCGCATCCTCAAAATTAAGGTAGCAACTGCCGGCGACCGCGAATCCGCCTTCAGGTGATGAAACGATAGAACCTGCATAGGTGTTTTCGTCTTCCATAGCGCCGATGTCCGGGAATTCGTCCCAGAGCAAATCGCCGTTAAAATTGATTTTGATTATAACGGAACTGTAAGGGTTTTGTCCATGAAACTCACCAATCAATACAATACCTCCGTTGGTCTCGCGCATAGATTTAAATATGGTGGTTGGATATTCATATTCCCAGACGATCTCGCCATCCGGCTCAATACACAGCACATATCCAGCGTGACCAGACCACGGGTAATGATTGGCAGCTCCAGCGAGGATAAAATTGCCACCTTTAAGTTCTAAAACCGCTTCGCATCTGCCGCCTGACTGACCGCGTACATATTGCCGATTCCAGATGGGATTACCATCAGCATCTATGAGCGTCGCGAAGAATTCGGGACTTGCGTTGCTGCCGCTGTTTCCGCCTACCAGGAAATCCCCGTCATCGGTTTCAATAACAGAGAAGCCGCGGCTGCTCGGTCGGTCAAAACGATGCTGACGTTGCCAGATATCCCGGTATTCCTCATCGATTCTCACTACTACCAAGGATGCTGTAGCATTTGGACTGTTCAGACTGTAACCGCACATGATAAATCCACCATCAGCCGTGGCATATATGTCTTGAAAGCTGTCGGAGACTTCAATTCCATAGTCATAGACACTCCAACGCTCAACTGCAGGTGGATCAACCGGTTGGGCGAATAGCGACGCTGCAACTAACAGCGCAATGGAGATGATGGTTGACGAGTTCATGGGAACACCTTAAGAAATTGATTGATCAGAGTCTGCGAAATAGCCGATATCTCTCTTATCAAGGAAAGATATCTAAATTGCGCCGCTCTGATTTTTAAGTAACGGCAGCCTGCGACCGGGTTTCGTTAGGGTGCGCCAAGGCGGGAAGGTTTTGCTTATCCAATAGTAACGGTAGTTTACAATTGAGCTACCTTATCAGCACCACCTTCTCGCGTTTCACAAATCCCTCCCCTTTCAGCGCTACGACATACACCCCCGCCGCCAAGCCCGATCCATCCAAGACGACCGAGTGCCTTCCGGTTGTGGTTTTTGGGTGGTCTAATGGGGAATCGCTGGGTGCATATTGCCTTCCACGGTAAAATCTATCTAAAAATGTCTTGGTTATCAAACTTGGTAATCGGGATAAAAAATAACGGATGCCAAGGCTGTGAAATCCATCTACAGCATTTGGTAATCTAAAAAAAATCAAGGACGTGTCAAGGGCTTTCCGAAAGCTAATGCTCAAACCATAACATAAAAACATACCGGCGGATTGTCAAGGGGAGAGTGTGGAATGTAAACTAATAGGGCGGCGCATCCTATTCCAGACGCACCGCCCACTTAATGTCGTTATTTCAGACAGTTACTCACATTTGGAAAACGCACACTGCGTACAAACCATACACCCGCCCTGATACACCATGTGCCCCGAACATTCTGGACATTGATCAGTGGTCTTCTGCCCTAAAAAATAGGTTACATCCGAATCTGAGTTTTTGTGTTTCACCTTAAGCTTAGGGTCATCATTTATCAGCGGCAGTTCGGTCTGCTTGCTGGATTTTTCACTGATGTATCTCTCCAGCGCGAAGCCAATCGCATCCGGCGTTGACCGGATCAGTTTGCCGTTGTGCCATGCCGGGTTGGCGCCGGTAATCCCCCGCAGTTGCTTGATGATCGACTTGGGGTCAACACCAGCCCGCAATGCAATGGAAATCAACCTGCCAATTGCTTCAGACTGCGCCGCGGCGTTCCCGCCAGACTTACCAATGGAGGCAAACACCTCGCACAAGCCCTGGTCGTCTTCGTTGATGGTAACGTAAAGCGTGCCTTCGCCGGTTTCAATCTGCTCTGTATAGCCGCGCGTCAGAGTAGGACGTTTGCGGGGCTGGAGCGAACCGCGTGGAGTGATCGCTGGTTGTTTATCCTTCTCGTCCTTAGATAACTGTTTGCTTCCCACGTTCATCACCTGCTCGTCGCGGCTACCATCGCGGTAGATAGTAATGCCCTTGCATTTCAATTTCCATGCCATCAGATAGGCGTTGCGCACATCGTCAATGGTGGCGCTGTTCGGGAAGTTGATCGTCTTCGAGACCGCATTATCAACGTATTCCTGAAAGCCAGCCTGCATTTTAATGTGCCATTCCGGCGCAATGTCATGCGATGTGACGAAAAACCGCTTGGCATCTTCGGGGACTTCCTGCATGTCCTTGAGCTTCTGTCCGTCGGCGAGCTTTTCCATCAGCGATGGGCTGAACCAGCCGCCAGCACGCGCGGCTTCTTCAAAGCGATTGTTCACATAGAGCAAACGGTCGTCGTCCATCACGCGCTTCACATACACCAGCGCGAAGTTCGGCTCGATACCGCCTGAAGTGTCGGCGATCATGGAGATGGTTCCAGTCGGCGCGATGGTCGTTACTGTCGAGTTGCGCGTGTCATGGTCAAAGACAGACTTGCCGCAGTTCGGGAATGCCCCGCGCACAGTGGCAAGCTCGTCTGACATCTGCCGGGCATTCTCGTGGATGAATTTCATCAAATCTTTACCAAACTGCACAGCTTCAGCGGAATCATAAGGCAGTTTCATCGCGTGGAGAAGATCGGCGAAGCCCATGATCCCCAAGCCGATGCGCCGGTTTGAGTGCGTCATCTCGTGAATTTCAGGGATGGGGTAGCGGTTCATATCGACGATGTTATCGAGGAAGCGGACGCTGCGGCGGGTAACTTCCTTCAAGCGATCCCAGTCGAACTCACCGGAGCTCAGGAACATGTTGTTCAGATTGATCGAGCCAAGATTGCATGATTCGTAGGGCAACAGCGGTTGTTCGCCGCAGGGATTGGTTGATTCGACCGCGCCGACCTTGGGTGTGTTTTCGTGGCGGTTGATCTCATCAATAAACACCATGCCAGGATCGCCGTTCTTCCAGGCGTTGTTGGCGATTAGATTGAAAATTTCGCGTGCGTTTTCCTGCCTCGACACTTTTCCACTGCCGGGAATGATCAGATTGTACATCCCCCCCTTGTCAACGGCACTCATAAACGCGTCGGTTACTGCCACCGAAATGTTAAAATTGGTGATCGAGACGTTATCCTGCTTGCAGGTGATGAAATCGCGAATGTCAGGGTGATCGACTCGCAGAATGCCCATGTTAGCGCCGCGGCGGGTTCCACCCTGTTTGATGGTCTCGGTTGCGGCGTTGAACACAGACATGAACGACACGGGACCCGAAGCCGTTCCAGCGGTTGAAGCCACTGGAGCCTGTTTGGGGCGAAGTCGCGAAAAGCTGAATCCGGTGCCGCCGCCGCTCTTATGAACCAGCGCGGCATTCTTGACAGCTTCGAAAATGCCTTCCATCGAATCTTCAACCGGCAGAACAAAACAAGCCGAGAGCTGCCCCAGTCGGCGGCCTGCGTTCATCAAGGTTGGACTGTTTGGAACGAAATCAAGTCTTGCCAGCATTTTGTAGGTGTTTTTCGCTTCAGCATCAACATCGCAATCGGGATTATAGCGAACTTCGTTTGACGTGATGAAGTAGGCAACACGCCAGAAAAGGTCTTTGGGTGATTCAATCACTTTGCCGCTTCTATCTTTCTTGAGATAGCGTCTCTCCAGAACGGTGATTGCATTTGCGGAAAGCTCAGGGGCTGGTAGTTCCGCTGGCGCTGATGGAACGATCATATCGCCATTAGCGTCAACTTTCAGACCGGAAGGATTGTGGCTTTCCTTCTGTCCGCTTGTCGCGTCGTTGAATAATTCCTTGTCGAACATGTCTCTCTGACTTGTTAATCTATCTTACCGAATATCTATTTTTGTGGAAGCTAATTGGCTGTAAAAACCGCTTCTTTTTGCGAAGAGAAAGATAACTCTGGCAAATGCCTTTGTCAAGTGTATATACGATATATTGTGTGAACGTATGTTCATAATACCACATATAGTTACTAAGTGAAAGAAAATTCGTTACTTAGAATTATCAAAGCAAGCCTGAAAAAATTTTACATTCTGATCTGCATTTCTGGATCGGATAGTTTAAAAAAGGGCAAATAGTCAATCAAAACAGTGCGTTAAATCGGTGATCCCTTTTAGCTGTGGTGATTTGGAAGGACTCAGCTGTTGAACATGAAATGTCTGGATCCGATTTGAATCTGCAAGTTAATCTGTGAAATGCTGGGGGAAAATTTTATCCACAGATGAAACAGATTTAGCAGATAAAACGGATTAATACTTGTTCCCACGCAGGAGCATGGGAACAAGGTGGACTAGTGGTAGGTACTCGTTCCCACGCTCCTGCGTGGGAATGCCAAAATGTATGACAGCGCAGGAGACGTTTGGTGAGCTCGACATAAGTGATGTTGATTATCGAACTTTTATGAGGTTGCTTCGTCCGGCTAAAGCCGTCCTCGCAACGACGGTGTTTAGGGTGCGGGTGGCATGTTCGGCTTGTCCAGACATGTTTCATATAACGTATTGAAACAGCGGACATCGTCCGCTGTCATCCTCGCGCAGGCGGGGATCCAGATTGAGAGTTTTTGGGAAATGCACCACAGATTCAACGGATTATTATACTGTCTCTATATTCTCTAATCTGTTTTCTCTGTTCAATCTGTTGTGAAAAAAGGATTAGGGATGAATGCGATAGATACCTGCCTTCGCAGGTATGACATAAGGAAGAATGACCGTAAAAAATGAAATTCTGGGT
>CAZAGU010000149.1:0-8799 GCA_964484805.1 uncultured bacterium | reverse complement strand
GTGTATTTCTTCGGGGTGGAGAAGTTCGGCGCGCCTGGGGTGTGGGGGGTGTTGGTGGTGTGGTGAGGGGTGGGGGTGGATTTTCTTAAAAGAAATTATTATTACTGTTGACAAAGCTATAAATATATACTAAATTGTAAACGTGTATAAAGTAGACATTTTTAGCAAACTCGTCAACAGGGAACGATCATGATAGGGGAACGCATACGCCAAGCTCGTTGCGCTGCTGGTTTGAAGCTTGATGACATTGTCATCGCGATGGATAATCTCGGATTGTCCATTTCCAAGCAAGCAATTTCAAACTATGAACGCAACACTAGAACTCCCAGCGCAGTTTTTCTACTCAAACTTGCCAAAATAGTGAAAGTAAAATCTTCCTTTTTCCTACAGGAACCAGACTTTACAGTAGAATGGACAGCCTACCGCCGCCAATCTCGTCTCGGTAAAAGCGAGAGAGATCAGGTGGAAGCATTTGGGCAAGGTTTTGTTGAAAAGCATTTGAGCCTACAAATGAAGTTAAAACCCGCATACAAGCCATCATTCCCTGCACCTTATCCAACAAAGATATTCTCGGATGCCGAGAAAGCCGCGGAAAAACTCCGGGAAAAATGGCGACTAGGTGAGACTCCGATTGGCAGCATGATGGGTACAATTGAAGACAATGGCGGCATTGTTGTGCCATTTCCCTTTCAAAGTGTAAAATTTGATGCCCTGTCAGGATTTGTGGACAAACGCTATCCTGTGATTGTCATAAACACGAATATCACTGATGACAGACTTAGGTTCAATCTTGGACATGAGCTTGGACATCTGTGTATGGACTGCCAGGAAGTGAGTGCTAAAGAAGAGGAACAGCTAGCTCATAGGTTTGCCGCGGCATTCCTGATTCCAGAACCCAATGTGAAAAAAGAATTGGGAGAGAAGCGTCCACAACTAGGCATTAACGAACTTGGGTTGCTGAAAAAGAAATATGGCGCAAGTATGCAGGTGTGGTTGAGACGATGTCGTGATGTAGGTGTAATTTCAGATTCGAATTATACAAGCATGTGCAAGTTTTTTTCCTTGAAAGGCTGGCGAAAAAAGGAACCTGTTCAATATACTGGCTCTGAAAAATCGGAGAAATTGAAGCAACTGATTTTTCATGCTCTATCGGAAAACATCATCACGCATATTAGAGCAGAACAACTTTACCCTGGTTGTGTTAGCGAGTTTGGCCCGGAAATCGAGCAAGACAAATACTCGTACAAAAACATGATGAAATTGTCGCGACAGGAACGGTCGGCAATCCTTGAAAAAGCCGCCAAAGAAGCCTCAGATGACTATTTGAACGATCCTGAACTTACGGCATTTGATGTATTTGATGGAGACGGAATTGACTAATATAAAAATCAATGACCCACAGAAAGGTGAAATCTGGCAGGTGAATTTTAACCCGATTAAAGGCATGGAGATTGGCAAGGTTCGACCTGCTTTAGTCATTAATGAACGGTTTATCGGGCAATTGCGGAATCGAATTGTGTTGCCAATCACGGAATCGAATCTGAAAAAAAGTCAAAGACCATGGATGCTCAAGCTGAACAAATCCAACCTGAATGGACTGAGCAAAGACAGCGCGGTTGACGCATCGCAAATCAAATCTGTGTCCGTGGAGCGATTCAGTGAGAAGTCCGGCGAAATTACCTCTAAGCAACTTGAAGAGGCTCTGGGCAAAGTTGCATTGTGCATAGGGTTTGAAGGATAAACTAAATGCGCTTCAGAACATTAAATGGTCTTGCAAATAGTCAATTACGCAGATGACACCTCTGCTGGTGATATGTATCAGGAGTAATGTTGGAAAAAATTACGATCTACACGGATGGAGCCTGCATCGGGAATCCGGGTCCCGGTGGATATGGTGTCGTTCTGGTGTTTGGTGATAACAGAAAAGAACTTTCTGGAGGATTCAAATTGACCACCAACAACCGAATGGAACTTATGGGTGCGATAGTTGGTTTATCAGCGCTGAAAAGGAAATGTGAGGTTGTGCTATATACTGATTCTAAATACGTTCAAGAAAGTATCACCAAGGGACGGGCTAAAAGATGGAGAAATAATAATTGGATGAAATCAAAGAAAAGCAGAGCTAAAAACCCCGACCTTTGGCAACAATTACTTGAATTAGTCGAAAAACATACCGTTACGTTCGAATGGGTACCTGGACATGCCGGCGTAAAAGAGAATGAACGATGTGATTTTCTTGCAGAAAGTGTAGCTAAAAACTCAGATTTACCCACTGATGAAGGTTATGAAGTTAATTTGAACAACTCACCCAATCTTGAAATTTTGTAACTTCATTGCAATTTTATCAATCGAGTTTGACCATGAGCTAGTACGCGAAATTGTCGCCATCCCGACCGGAACGCGCGGTCGCTGGAGTTCCGCGGTTTGGCGGCTGGCGTGTATTTCATCCGCGTGGAGGATTTCCGCGCGACTGCGGTGAGGCGGGTGATGCTGGTGAGGTAGGGGGAGGAGAAGCCAAATAATTTGCCGAGGTGTGCAGTAGTACAAGTAATCAATTGTAAAAGAGAAGGAAAAAAGATAAATTTGAGTTTTAGTACCTGTCAAGATTTGTTCGTCGATAAGAAAAGGGTTTCATAATGAAAATATTGAATTTGAAGGTGAAAGGATTCCGCTCCTTAAGGGGTGTATCTTGGTGTCCAGATAATTTAAATATTTTGATAGGTCCTAACGGCGCGGGCAAATCAAATATTTTGCGCATGTTGGAGTTGATTTCAGTTTCTGCAAGAGGGCACCTGGGAAAGCATGTCCAAAGAGCTGGAGGCATGAGCTCTATTCTATGGGATGGCGAAGCGGAGGATATCCAGATTGAAATCGAGACATCTCCGATTGATGATGTAAGAGATAGTGACAAGGACAGCCTCACTTATAAAATGGTTATGGCGCGCTTAGGCAAAGGAAGTAGCTATCGAATTGATTATGAATTGCTTGCAAATTATTCCCGAGTTAAAAGTGGCGACAAGTCTGAACCATTTAAAATGCTTGAGCGAACTTCGCGATATGGAGTTGTATTTGATGAAAACCAGCACAAATTAGCCGCCTCTGAGGAGAGCATAATTGAAGATGAATCATTGTTGAGTTTAACAGCGGGATTTTTCACACAGAATCGTTTAATTCCACCCGTTCAAAAGTACTTTGCTGGCTGGTCAATTTATCACGATCTACATGTGAACTTGGATGCTACTATTCGCCAACCCGCAATCGCACGCCATGAAACCCGCGTTGACCCAGATGGGCAGAATTTAATCAGTGTACTTCACACTCTTTACACAAGCGACCGAAACTTTAAAAAAGATATTAATGATGCGATGTTTGCGGCATTTGGAAGTGATTTTGAGGAATTAGTATTTCCTCCTGTTGCAGACCAACGCATTCAATTAAGAGTTCGATGGAAAACACTGAAGAATGAGCAATCAGCTGCTGATCTTTCAGATGGAACGTTACGTTTTCTCTTTCTATTAACTGTTCTTGCTTCACCGAATCCTGCCCCACTTATCGCTATTGATGAGCCTGAAACTGGTCTGCATCCTTCAATGTTGCCAATTGTGGCTGAGTATGCGGCGGATGCGTCCGAGCGCTCACAGGTTATTTTAACAACTCATTCACCACAACTACTGGATGCATTCAGGGATATTGAGTTCAAGACAACTGTTGTGCAATGGACTGATGGTGTGACGAAACTACCCAAATTGAATGGAAATCAATTGAAACGCTGGCTAGAGGAGTATTCGATTGGAGATCTGCTCCGCTCAGGTGAACTCGAGTCTGGACTCCTTGAAGATGACTTATATGGTGATGAAGAAGGAAGAAATTGAGATGAAGTTTATATTATTTGTTGAAGGATACACTGAGAACAAATCCATTCACACTTTCCTGAAACGATGGTTGGATCCAAAACTTTCAATGCCAGTTGGAATAAAGACGGTTCGTTTTGATGGCTGGTCTGAACTCGTGAAAGATTCACCTAAAAAGGCTGAATTGTATTTGTCCCGAAAAGATGTCATCGCTGTCATCGCGTTACTCGATTTATATGGTCCAAATTTTTATCCTACAGATAAAGTCTCTGCGAAGGATAGATATACATGGGCGAAGGACGATTTGGAAAAGAAAGTAAATCAAAGCAATTTTTACCAATTTTTTGCAGTGCATGAGGTGGAAGCCTGGTTGTTTTCTGATCCAACAATTTTCCCTATCAAGATTAAAAATGAAATTAAGAAAATCAAAAAACTTCCCGAAGACATCAATAGTGGAAATCCACCCGCAAAGCAATTAAATGCGCTATATCGTACACACACCAATCGGCGATATAAGAAAGTTACAGATGGAATAAATCTTTTCCCGAAGCTTGATCCCAGCATAGCATATGAGAAATGTCCTCATTTACGAGAACTTTTAGATAAAATGGAAAGCTTAGCAAAGGGCGCAATGGATTGTAAAATAAGTGGTTAAAACATCTTTCCTTTAAAGAGTCCTTTCTCTGAAGAATTATGTGTAAACAACTTTTCCCACATGTCCTTCCCGCCAATGCGGATCAATGGTGCACCACTGTTCACTTTGTGAATAGCAGCCGGAGAAATGTTTAACTCTACTGATGTTCCCGTTTTATTACAAACCCCCATCCGCTCCCTCGCTCTGACCAGCAGGAAAGTACATTCCCAACGCATCAAAAACACCATCGCCGAATAACGCAGTATCCGTTTTCCTTTCAGTCAATATTTTCTTATATTATTCTATCGTACTTTGACGGACATCAATGATTCATCGCAAATACTATCGAAAGTCAGGAGCCCGCACCATGAAAAACGCATTATTCCTTTTAGTTGTCATCACGTTGCTGTCAGCCACTGCTGTGGTCGCTGACCCCATTATCGGTGTTCAGCCGCACGACCTGAACTTCGGGCCGGTGGAGCTTGACAGTCAGGCAGACTTACCGCTCGCCATCTTCAACCGTGGCGATGCAACGCTGATCATCTTAAACGTCATCACTGAAGCCGAGTATTTTTCCACAGACTTCGCTGAAGAAACCAGCATTGAACCCGGACAATCCTTCGACCTCACCATCAGCTACGCCCCTGAAGAAGAGGGCAATCATCACGGTGCGCTGGAAATCGTGTCCAACGATCCTCTCAACGAACTTTTCGCCATGCACATTCTCGGCTATGGCGGTGAGTGGTTTGAAGAGATCAGCTATGACAACGGCAACCCAGTCCGCCAGTTCGAAGACTTAAGCGATGGTGACATGGAAGCGGTTTGCTTCACGCCACAACATCCCTGCTCGTTAGCATCTGTACGTCTGCGCGTGACCAGAGCTGGTGAGCTTGATCTGCACATCTGGGGCGACAACGGCGCTCACGAGCCCGATCAGAACAACAATCTGATCGAGCCGATGATTATCAATGTCGAAAATGCTAACGATTGGGTCACTATTGACCTCTCGGTCGTTGAGCTATTACTTGACCCGCCGCAGGATTTCCACATCGGGCACGTCATCCATGACGGAGGCCCCCAGTTCTGGCTGGACGATGCCGATGACGGATTCCAGCAACGCGGGCATCTCTGGACATACAATGAGGGACTCGGCCAATCCGTCTGGCACACGCTCCCAGGAAGTTACCTCGCCCGGGTTACCGTGCAGTATGTTTCCGCCTGCCCATCGTTTACTTTCCGTGATGTCAGCGCCAGCGCTGGCATTGGCGGCATCAGCAAATCCGCCTGGGGTGACTACGACAACGACGGCTGGGAAGACCTGCTCGTCAATGGCAGACAGCTATACCGCAACAACGGCGACGGCACTTTCACCGATGTATCCAACGAAGCGGGCACACTAGCCGACAACCCCAGCCACACGGGAACATGGGGCGATTTCAATAACGATGGCTGGCTCGATTTCATGTCCTTGCTGAGCGGAGCGGCGGAAGACCGCCTCTATCAGAACAATGGCGATGGCACATTCACGCTCGTCAACGACCTGTACGAATTTCACCACGCGAACAACCCCACCGCGGCAATGGGCTGGGGTGACGCCAACCTCGACGGCTTCCTCGACTTCCACATCGCCAACTCGGAAAACTGGAACGGCGGGAATCCTGAGTACTTCCAGGATTACTACTATCAGTATTATTCCGACTTTGAGATATACCTCAACAGGACACCGATGGACATCAGCCGCCACAACTACTACGGTCGCTCAGTGGCGTGGTGTGATTTTGACATGGATGGCGATATGGATTATTATCTGTCCAACTATCGCCTGCAACCGAATCAGTTGATGGTCAATGATGGCAACGCTGAATTCACAGACCAAGCCGATGCTCACGGGCAACTGCAAGGCTACAATGTGATGAATGCCTACGGGCATACGATAGGCTCGCAGTGGGCGGATTTCGACAATGACCTTGATTTCGACCTGATCGTCGGCAACTTCGCCCATCCGTGGGGGTTGGATTATCAGGATAAAGTCATGCTCTGCCGCAACAATGGCGCGCCGGACTACGATTTCACCGACAT
Organism: uncultured bacterium; assembly: GCA_964484805.1. Classification (GTDB taxonomy): domain Bacteria; phylum Electryoneota; class AABM5-125-24; order Hatepunaeales; family Hatepunaeaceae; genus CAZAGU01. The sequence continues at coordinate 2,235 of CAZAGU010000149.1, read as the reverse complement.
CCGCGAAGGTTCGGGCATAGAATACTGCGAGACCGTCTTCTGCCCGGCGTTCGGCGATTTCGACAACGACGGCTGGCAGGATGTGTTTATCTCGTCGGTGTATGATGGTCGCCAGCCGTTCCTCTATCGGAACACTGGCGATGGCGAACATTTCGAGAACGTCAACTATGTTTCGGGCTTCCACGGAACTTGCTACAACTCCTACGGCGTGAGCTGGTGCGACTATGACCACGACGGCGATCTTGATGTGGCGATTGGAAACGGTGGTTTATTTGAAAACACCGGCAGTCATGGCAATTGGCTCGAGCTGAATCTGCGCGGCACTAGCCCAACGGTGAATAAGTTCGCTTTCGGCTCGATGGCTTTTGTGTATAGTGGCGACAGTCATTACTTGCGGCAGGTTGAAGGCGGATCGGGCGCGGAGAGCAGTCAGAACGCCGCGACCCTGCATTTCGGGCTGGGGGAAGCCGATCACATAGACTCGCTGGTGGTGAGATGGATAGGAGGTGGCGAGGAGCGATTCTACGACCTTAACATCAACCGCCGCTACGATGTGATCGAGGGCGAGGGTTTGCTGGCGGCTCCACAGGCTCCCAGCGAGCGCAATTTGCCGCTGGCGTTTGGATTGACTGGTGCTTACCCTAATCCCTTCAACTCAATTTCGACAATAGCATACGCGTTGAACGATGAGATGAAGGTGGATTTGGCTGTGTACAACCTTCAAGGACAGAGAATTGCGATGCTTGATTCAGGGGTGAAGTCAGCAGGACGGCATTCTGTGGCATGGAAAGCCAATAATGTTCCCTCCGGTATCTACTTCGTTCGTTTGAGCGCCAAGGGATATTCAAGTTCCCAACGCATTTTACTTGTGAAGTAGTTTGGTGTTAACCTGTGCAGGCTGTCTTGAATTGCAGGGCAGCCTGCCTCCTTTTCTAGAGAAATACAATGCGTTTTTTTTCAACAATGATACTCTTTTTAACATTAGCTCCTAGTGTTTTTGCCATGGAAGTAGAGGCTATGTATCGGTCAGATAGCTCTTTTACTTTAGAGGATTTAATTATCTGTAAGAACCAAGACTATGTAATTTTGGGAGGTGGCCGAAACGAATCTGTTGCTGTTGAAAGAGTAAACAGGAACATGGAAAAGGTTTGGTGTCATTGTTACAACATAATTGAGGATGTTGAAAATGAATATCTTTCTACAATAAAAATACTCGAATTGCCAAATGAACATCTGGCAATCATCGGAAACAGACAAAATGTTTTCCATGGTAACCTTGATGATTATACTTATTGTCTGGTGATTAGTGCAAATGGGGATTCTCTACAATATTGCCAGTGGCGTGAGCAGACAAGCTACAGATGTGTCTCTGCTGTTGAAGTACATGGTCTTATCTACATGTTGACCCAACTGTTTGATGAACAGAACAATACTGCAAATGTATATATTAAATGTATCGAAGTTGGCGAAGAAATCACAACTTTGTGGGATTCCCTTATTCATCGTTATCAAATCTATGCTGGGTTACGGAATCTACTTGTCTGGAATAATGAATCACTCATTGCTGTAGGTGAATTAAAACATATTGATGAAAATCCTCCGTGTGATTATGTTTATCTCATCAATGTGGATTTTAATGGAAATGTTTTGTACCGTCGTGACGTTAGTCCTCCTCGCCAGGCAAGTGATTTTGAAGGTGCATGTATTGTGCCCAATTATGGATTGCTAACAAGGAATGAATTCTCAAAGAATAATATAGGTTTGATAGAAATAGATGCAGATTCAGCCGGATATAGAACAATGGATTCATTTGTCTATGAATACGGCTATAAAGAAATCAATCCTGTAGTTCCGTTTGAAGACCATGTGCTGATAAAGCGAACCTTCACAGATGATCCCAATCACGAATTTGAGTGGTTGCCGGATTCACTGATCAGGGCATCAGTGATTACTTTGTACAATTTTGATGGAGATTCACTTGACAGTTATATCTGGAGCAATGACTCGGTTGGCGTAGCGGGACGTTTTGCCGATATGATTCCCACTGTTGATGGAGGCGTGGCAATACTTACAAGAATTATCGACACAGAGCCAGACGTGCCAAATCCACGCAGTTTTTCCCGCGTTGGCATAATCAAGATGGCACCGATTAACCAATGGTTTGTGAATAAGCAGGATGATGTTCTACCGCATTGTGTTTGCTTGAATGCAGCATACCCCAACCCGTTTAATTCA